>JBGAOI010000073.1:0-18916 GCA_044221885.1 Polyangium sp. (in: bacteria) | reverse complement strand
AGAAGGGCCTCGACGAGGGGCACAAGAAGGGCCTCGACGAAGGACACAAGAAGGGCCTCAAGAAGGGCCTCGACGAGGGACACAAAAAGGGCCTCGACGAGGGGCTTGAAGTCGGGCGCAACATGTTGCGCCGTATCATGCGGCAACGCTTTGGAGCTCTTCCGACAGAGGTCGAACGGCGCATTGAATTGGCCACCACCGCGCAGCTCGAGACATGGACGGAGCAGTTGTTTGTCGCAACCTCGGCAAAAGAATTACTCGAAAATTGACGCTGCGTAGATTTATTCAAATGTCAAATGGCAATTGCCATTCACCGATTTGCTGACGCCTGCTCAACGTGGCCAACGACGACCCAATCTCTATGCGCCTCAACACCTTTCGCCGGCGCGGTAGGGACGCTCGGCCCAGTATCGTCCTCGTCACGCAGGTGTTTGTCCAACAAAACCACTTGGCTCAAAGGGTCAAACGGTTTGACATCAAACGACATTCACCTGAAGCCAACTCGTTGATTGCGCTCGCCGCATCAACTGGCCTCGAAGCCTCAATCGTTTGAGCTGCAACAAATTCCCGAACGCAGACACTCGTTTGAACAGCAACGACTTCATGGCGACCGGGGGCTCGACATCTCTTCGTTCTGCCTCGAGCGCATCGACCATGAACCTTTGGGCTGCACTCACGAACGCGACTCGATCGTATCGAGCAGGCGTTACGTCACGTCAGCACGACATGACTTCCATCCGTCAAACTCCTGCTTCGCAAAAGATCTTGTGATCGGGGTGAAACCTTTTCTTGCCCTCCAGCCGTATTAGGGCCAAGGTCGTTCCAAGTGCGGTTTCTTGCGTTCACGATGGCAGCGGTGGGGGTGCATTTGCTCATCCCGGTGGGGGCACGCGTTGCGCCCCGGTGGGACACGCTGCAAATGGCGCGATCGACGGGTCTTGCGCAACGAATGCTGATTGAGATCGAGCCGCTCATCGAGATTCCTACGCTGCCGAATCCAGAAGATCCGAAGCGTGATCTGCCGAGAGATCCGGTCACGAACGAAATCGTTCGACCTCGAACGAATGTCGATCCGAATGCGCCTCCGACGGCAAATCCTGAGTCGACGGTGGTTCCGCCGGATGGTCTTCCACCCGTGGCTGCGGCTTCAGGAGCACCTCCGGATGAATACGGTGGGTTGCCTCCAACGGGGCCTGATCCTGGCGGTATTCCGGGGTTGGGAACTGGACCGCTCTGGGCAATTCCGGGCGTTGTTCCGGAAGCCGGAAGGCCGAAGCCTGCACCCACGACGATTGCCGCTGCGCCGCCGACGGATCCGAAACTTGCCGGTCGCATCATCTCGGATGTCGTGCGCGAGAAAGATCGCGGCTTGGGCTTGGATCTCCCGGGGGCAGGAACAATTCTTTCGATCACGAAGGAAGCGGTTCGTAGTTCCAATACGCCCGAGTTTGCGAAGGCCACGTTTGAAGTTCGCATCGCTCCGGGTGGTGCAGTCACGAACGTCAAAGTTCTTCGATCTTCGGCAGGTGTCTTGGGCGATTGGAATGCTGTCGCGGCTGATGTTCGGGGGCGTTTGGCAGGACGAAGCTTCACGTTGCCGGAAGCGTATGCAGCAGGTGCCATCGTCACGGTGGAGATCGTGTCGCAATTGCAACTACCCGATGGCAGCGCTTCGGGTCGTCCGACTGTGGGGGCCGGGGCGGGAAATAACGTTGGCGGAAGCGTGACGTTTGACGCATCGAACATTGGTGCACGTCCGAAACGTCATGTGGGTGGGTCCGTGAGTGCGCGTCCCGCGACATAACGAAGCGACGACGTTGGTTCTGCCAAGACAAACGGTTCTGTACCCATCGACGTGTGGTTCAATTCACGAAACCATCGCGATCTGTCGGCGAAACAAGCGGAATTCGCGCGTGGTGTTTTTCCGGGGCTAAGGCGGTGACATTCGTCGCGTGTCGTGCGACCCTCCCGAGTCTCCCGCTCATGCCGAAGGAACGTGTTTTTTCACTCGACGCAGTGCGAACCGACGGTTGGTTCGAGCGCATTGGCGACGGGATTGGAAGTTTTCAGGCGCTTTGCGACATCGTTGGCGAAACTTTCTTCGCCTTTTCGATGATCACGGGCGCGCGCATCACTGCGCTGACAGTTGATCGGCGCAACCCGGACAACACCCTCGTTGATTTCGTCATTGCAGCTCCTGGTGACGATGACGAGGAGACCGAGGTTCAACGACTCACGCTCGCTGATTTTCGCCATCGACTCGTAGGTGCGTTGCTGACGGACGATGCAACGCCACCTCCACCAGATCGCGACACGGACATCGAAGCTTTGCAGCTTCACATCGGTGTTCGATATCTGCTTCTTGCGCCGTTGTTTGGATACAGTCTGCGCAAGTTGTTCGTGGATGGTCGCACGTCGAGACTTCTGGTCTTGCGTGATGGTCTCGAGCAAACGTTCGAGCTTGGTGAGTTTCGAGCACGCATTCGCGCGCACGTACGAGAAGAACTCGAACGAGCGAGTGCAGGTTCGCGATCAGCAATCGATTTGACCCGTGTTGCGGAGGCAGAAGCTGCATCGCAACGCGGTGATTGGACGAAGGTTGTGTCGTTGCTCGGAGCTTGGCCTGCGCCGCTGGCGATCTTCTTGCGAACGCCGGAAGGTCAGATGCTTCCGCCGGATGCACGAGGGCTCATCGCCAAAGGTTTGGGCCTGCTTGGCACAGCGTGCGTGAAGCTTGGCGAAGAGCATCAAGGCGAAGAAGTGATGCGACTCGCGGTGCAATACGCGCAAGACGGAGCGGCCGCGGCCGACATCTTCCGTCGGCTTGGCGAAGCGCAACTCGAAGCCGGACGACCAGGTGAAGCCATTGGTGGACTGCGTCGAGCAGCGAGCCTGGGTGCTCCACCCAAGTTGATCTGGCCGCTCTTGGCGAAGGCGTACGTGAAGCGTCAACGCTTCGTTGCGGCGCTTGCTTGTGTGCGTGAAGCACGAGCCGCAGGCGTGCCCGACATTGATTTGCTCGAAGAGATTCGTGAGATCGAGACGCGCTTGGGTACGGCACTCACAGCGTTTCGAGGTCTTGTCTTGACGGCGAAAGGCACCTAGTCCGCCAATTGACACCGCACATCGTCACGGCTACATAGCCGCAGCGATTCATCCGAGATCCATCGGACTTCGCAGCAGTTTCAGACGACCTCGTTCGGTCTTGCTTTGCCCGACTGACAGGTCGAGGATCATTTCGTTCTCAAACGATTTTTTGCAGAGCACACCGGAGCCAACGGATGGCCAGCTACGTCCCTCTCTTTATGCTCTTCATCATCGCGGCGGTACTCGCCGGGGTGATGTTCACCGCCACGACGCTCATTGGGCCGAAGAACCCGACGCCCGAGAAGATGATGCCGTACGAGTGCGGAAGTGAAACCACGGGCGGCCGATTCGTGAAGCCGAGCGTGAAGTTTTACCTGACCGCTATCTTGTTCGTCGTCTTCGACATCGAAGCGGTGCTCATTTACCCGTGGGCGGTAACGTTCGACTCACTTGGTTGGGTCGGTCTTGCCTCGATGGGTTCGTTCATCGCGTTGCTCGTTGTGGCCTTGATCTACGTTTGGAAGAAGGGAGCGCTCGAATGGGAGACATGACTCCAAGCGGCACATCGGTTCGAGTTCTCGAAGGCTCGGAGACCGGGTTTGCCACAACAAGGTTGGATGCTCTGCTCAACTGGGCGAAGAAGTATTCGCTATTCCAGTACCCGTTTGTCACGGCGTGTTGCGGCATGGAATTCATGGCCATGGCCAGCCCCCGATTCGACATGGCGCGGTTTGGCGCGGAAGCACCTCGGTTCTCGCCCCGCCAGGCAGATTTGCTCTGGGTTGTCGGGACAATCTCACAACGTCAAGCGCCTGCACTGCGACGTATCTACGAGCAGATGGCGGATCCGAAGTGGGTGCTCGCGTTTGGCACGTGTGCTTCGTGCGGCGGGTTTTACGACAACTACACGACCGTTGCAGGCATCGACAAAGTCATTCCCGTCGATGTGTACGTGCCTGGTTGTCCGCCACGACCGGAAGCCGTGCTCGATGGTTTGATGCTCCTGCAAGACAAGATTGCGCGTGGAGATCGGGAACCGGGCATCGTGAAGCCGCGACGAGATGCGGCTGTGCTCGGTGGAAACCTCGTGCAACTCGGCAAGAAGGACAAGGCCACATGAGCAAGCGAGTGCTCGAGATTCTGCGCGAAAAGTTCGGGCAAGACGTGCTCGAAACGCATTCGCAATTTGGTGATGACACCGCCGTCATCAGTCCTGCGCGTTGGCTCGAAGTAGCCAAGTTTCTCCGAGATGATGCGCGTTGTGCGATGAACATGTTCATCGATCTGACAGCCGTCGATTTCATGGGGCGACAAACCCCGCGGTTCGAAGTCGTGATGCATCTGCGTTCACTCGACCGCGGACATCGCATCCGCTTGAAGGCCCGCGTCGGCGACGACGATGGTCAACACGCTGAGATCGATTCGGTCGTGTCGGTTTGGAAAGGCGCGAATTGGTTCGAACGTGAAACATTTGACATGTTCGGTGTGAACTTCCGCAACCATCCCGACATGCGCCGGATCCTGATGTACCCGGAATTCGTGGGCCATCCGTTGCGCAAAGACTACCCCGCGGACAAGACGCAACCACTCATCGAGTTCCGCAAAGTACAGGAAAAACTTCCACCGTTTGGCCCAGACGAAGGCATGTCATTCGGCCGCCAGACGCACGACTATCGTCGGGACGAACCCGGCGGCGAGGCGAACTGAAACATGGAACCGATAGATCGAGATCTCGAAGAGGGGCTGCTCGAGCTACCCAGCGAGCCGATGATGCTCAACATGGGTCCGTCGCATCCTGCGATGCACGGAACGGTGCGCATCGTGCTCGAACTTTCGGGCGAGCAGATTCTGAAGGCCGATGTGCAGATTGGTTACTTGCACCGCGGCTTTGAGAAGATGTGTGAACGAGGCACGTGGTCGCAGGTTTTTCCTTACGTCGATCGTGCCAACTACGTTTCGCCGATGCTCAACAACGTGGGTTACGCGCTCGCGGTAGAGAAGATGCTCGGCGTTACGGTGCCCGAGCGTTGTCAGTATTACCGGCTGGTTCTCGGCGAACTCGCACGCATTTGCGACCACATGATTTGCTCGGGCGCCATGTGCATGGAGCTCGGAGCATTCACGCCGTTCCTCTACTACGCCCGCGCTCGTGAGAACATTTGGGACATCTTCGAAGAAGAGACAGGCGCACGCGTGACCCACAGCTTTGGACGAGTGGGCGGCATGGCGAATGCTCCGTCGAAGTACTTCAAAGACATGGTGACGGCTGCGGTTCCACGCGTGCTCGCGCTGGTGGCCGAAGGCGAGAAGATGCTCTTGAAAAACCGCATCTTCCTCGACCGTCTCGAAGGCGTTGGCGTGATGAAAAAAGAAGACGCGCTCGCGCTTGGTTGGACGGGCATCGTGCTTCGCGCATGCGGGGTTCCGTATGACGTACGCAAGGCGAACCCGTATTTGGTTTACGATCGTATGGATTTCGATGTTCCCGTCGGCACGACAGGCGACAACTACGATCGCTTCATGTGCCGCCAGGAAGAAATTCGCCAATCGGCACGCATCATCGAACAAGCGTTGGCGCAGATGCCGGATGACGGACCGATCAACGTCGATGACCCGCGCATCGTGATGCCGCCGAAAGACCAGGTTTACTCGACGATCGAAGGCACGATTCAGCACTTCAAGATCGTCATGGAAGGCATCAAGGTGCCTGCTGGCGAGTGTTACTCGTACACCGAAGCGGGTAACGGCGAGCTTGGGTACTACTTGGTTTCGGATGGCAGTGGCACGCCGTACCGCGTGCGCATTCGGCCGCCCTGCTTTGCAACCACGCAGGGTCTCGAGCAACTCATCAAAGGCGCAATGATTCCCGACGTCGTGCCGACGTTTGGCTCGCTCAACATGATTGGCGGGGAGTGCGATCACTGATGGCAACGATCAAGATCGACGGGCGTGAGATTCCCTTTGAACAAGGGGACACCATCATCCGCGCGGCTCACCGCGCCGGGATCGACATCCCGCATTACTGCTGGCATCCGGGGCTCAGCGTAGCCGCCAACTGCCGCATGTGTTTGGTCGAGGTGCTTCCTCCGCCGGGACGTCCGGCGATGCAGCTCGACATTCTTCGTTGGGACGCAAAGAAAGGTGACTACGTTTCGGCCCGCAAACCGAAGCTCGTTCCTGCATGTCAGCAGGGATGTATGCCAAACATGGAAGTCCTTTCGCAATCGAGCGAGCACGTCGAAGAAGCTCGCGCGGCCGTGCAAGAGCTCTTGCTCTTGAACCATCCGGTCGATTGTCCGATTTGCGATCAGGCTGGTGAGTGTCGCCTCCAGGACTACTGGTTGGAGCACCAACGATCTGGCAAGCGCATGCAGCAAGAGGTCGTGCACAAGCCCAAGGCGCAGGTGTTTGGCCCGACAATCGTGTACGATGCTGAGCGTTGTATCATCTGCACGCGTTGCGTTCGTTTCTGCGAAGAGGTCGCGGAAGACCCGGTTCTCAGTGTTCGCGAACGCGGCAACTTGAACGAAATCGTCGTTTCTCCAGGACGCCAACTCGACCACAACTACACGCTCATGACCGAGCATGTTTGTCCGGTCGGAGCCCTCACGTCGGTGGACTTCCGCTTCAAGGCGCGCGTGTGGTTCTTGCGCAGCGCGCGAACGGTTTGTCAGGGCTGCGCAACGGGATGCAACGCGTACCTCGATTACGATCCGCGCAACAACACGCCGTACAGGCATCGCCCGCGCGACAACGAGCAGGTGAACAAGTACTGGATGTGTGACGAGGGCATGCTCTCGTACAAGCGAGCAGTGGAAGATCGTGTGTTGTCCGCACTCGTGGGTGGCGATGATGCAACCATCGACGATGCGCTCGATGCTGTGAAAGAGCAGCTCGCAGGCGTCGGTGACGATGCGTCACGTGTGGCCATCGTGCTCAGCGCGCAGCATTCGAACGAAGACAACTTCGCTCTCTTGACGCTCGCGAAGACGTTTGTCGGGGCCAAGAACTTGTACGTTTCCGGCCGAAAACTCGGCAAGGGCGACAAGATTCTGATGAGCGAAGACAAGAATCCGAACACGCGCGGCGTGATGCAACTTGCTGGAACGCTTGCGCCGAAGCCGATTGCTGCACTGCTCGATGCCGTGAAAGCAGGCAAGTATTCGTTCGTCATCGCCCTTGGATCAGAGCTGGAAGTCGACGAGAAAGAAGCGCTCAACGTTCTTTCGAAGTTGAAGGGTCTCGTAACGATCGCAGCGCATGACGGACCTCTCGTTCGTGCAGCGCATGTGGTGCTTCCGGCAACGGCCTGGGCCGAAACGGATGGGACGTACGTCAATCGACAGGGTTTGGCGCAACGAAGCGAACCGGCGCTCAAGCCACGAGGTGATGCAACGCCTGGTTGGGACTTGGTCACGCAGGTGGGTACGAAGCTCGGCTACGCCATGACCTTCAGGGCGCTCGGAGATGTGCGTCGAGCGATTGCCGCAGAGACGCGGGACACGACTGGAACTCGAACGGATGCCGATCGGGCCAAGCCCGAGGTGAGCGCATGAACCTCGTAGAAGTTGTTTTGACGGTCGCGAAGATCGCCATTGTTCTCGGGTTTTTCCTGAACTTGGCAGCACTCGGCGTTTGGGCGGACAGACGCCAAGGCGCCATGGTGCAAGACCGCGTTGGTCCGAACCGCGCTGTCGTGTACTTGCCGAACATGGTCGCGCGCGGAATCGTGTTGTTCCCGCCGGCGCTGTTTGGCGTGCTCGCGATTTTCATGGGCCTCCAAACCGTTGCTCCACGCCTCGCACTCGAACGGGCCACCGTGAACGTGCAAATTGGCGTGTTCGTCGCGTGGCTCAGCCTGCTCGTGTTGTGTGTGACGGTTCAACGAGGCGGCGCGATCAACAAGCTCGAGGAGATGTTCGACGACATCGACCCGCGCTCGATTTTCTTCGGCGGTCTTGGTGTGCATGCGCTCGGACTCGTGTCGATGCGTTTCGTGACGCTCGAGACGGCAGCTTCGACGGCGCGAGCGACAGGGTTTGCCCTCGGCGCGATTTTCCTCATCGTGGCGCTCTACGCGACATCGCGTGTTCCGGAAGGAAAAATCCCGGTGCGTTTGGCAGGTACGCTTCACGCGGCCGCCGACACGGTGAAGATGATTTGGAAAGAGGACTTTGTCCCGAAAAACGCGGACCGACTCCTCCACGCGCTTGCGCCGATGATTGCGATTTTCCCTGCGATCGTCGTGACGGCGGTGCTTCCGTTCGGCAATGATCTCTGCTTCGCGGACAACGGCGACAAGGTTTTTGACTTCAAGGACCTGGCGCTCTTGATGAACGCTGTTCCCGCAAGCGGTGCATGCGCTGGTTGGCGCGTGCCGCTTCAGATCGCGGACTTGAACGTCGGCATCCTCTACGTGTTCGCGATGGCGAGCACAGGCATCATCGGTGCCGCGATTGCTGGTTGGGCCAGCGACAACAAGTTTGCACTGCTTGGTGGTCTTCGCGCGTGTAGCCAGATGGTCTCGTACGAAGTGGCGATGGGTCTCGCGCTCGTCGGTTTGTTCGTCGTGTATGGCAGCGTGCGCATGGGCGACATGGCGGTTTGGCAGGGCCAACATGCGTGGGGCATCTTCGTGCAACCCGTGGGCTTCCTGCTCTTCTTGACGGCCCTTTGTGCTGAAACGAAACGCGTTCCATTCGACCAACCCGAAGGCGAAAGCGAAATCGTTGCTGGTTACTTCCTCGAGTACTCCGGCTTCAAGTGGGGCATGTTCATGGTCGGCGAGTACCTCGAGATGTGCTTCGCCAGTGCACTGCTCGTGGCGCTCTTCTTCGGCGGATACTCGCTGCCGTTCATCCATCCCGATGGCATGACGATCGCGATCGGCGATCACGTGTTCTTCCAGTACCGAATGACGCATCTCGCAGTCACGGTGATCTCGATCCTCGGCTTCTTCGGCAAGGTCGTGCTCATGACGTGGGTGCAGGTCTTCTTCCGCTGGACGTTGCCGCGGTTCCGTTATGACCAACTCATGAAGCTCGGCTGGACCAAGCTCTTGCCGCTCGCGATTGCGAACATGATGGTGTCGGCGGTGATCGTATTGGCTGTGAAGAACGCGGGTCCTGGTGCGGCTTCGTGGCTCAAGCTTGCAGGCGACTTGACGCAAGGTCTCGTGGCGTTGCTCAGCTTGGTTGGGTTTGTCGCGTTGATCGTTGGGTTGCTCGAACCGGTCGAGCGCAAGAAGTTCCTCTCTTCGTCGGCAGCGCGTTTTGCTGCGGCGATGGGTGGGGTCAAAGCTGAGCCGCGTCAGGCGTAGTCGTAAAGGAACGAATCATGGCCAAGCGACCTGCTCAAACCACGTGGACCAAGCCGGCGGCAGCGCCGGTCGCGGGCAAACCCATTGCTCGTCCACGACGAACCGCTGAAGTTCAGGCCTACTTTCCGGAGTTTTTCCGGGGCATGGCGATCACGATGCGCCACTTCTTCAAGAACACGAAGGAGATGGTGCTCGGCCAAAAGCCCGACCCTGTGCTCAACTCGCTCGAAGAAGGCATCACGACGATCTGTTATCCGGAAGAACGTCGTCCTTACCCGGAACGATTCCGCGGCGTGCATCGATTGACGTTGCGCGACGATGGCTCACCGCGATGCGTAGCGTGCTTGTGCTGCTCGACCGCGTGTCCTGCACAATGCATTCACATTGAAGCGGGCGAATACACGGAAGGCGACACGAAGCGTGGTTACGAGCGTTATCCAAAAACGTTTGTCATTGACGAACTTCGTTGCATCTTCTGCGGGTTCTGTGTCGAAGCGTGTCCGTGTGACGCGATTCGCATGGATACGGGCATGCATGCAGTGCCGTACGATTCGCGCGACCAGTTCATCTATCGCAAGGATCTGCTGATGCAGTTCACGGGGCGTGATGGAAGCCGAGCGACGGCGAATCCTCGTCACGAACCAGGCGATCCCACGCATCCGGGTCTCTCTCGAGACCACATGGATCACTGATCTTTTCCCGGTCAATCTCAGCCCGATGAGTGCCTTGGCCTTGTACGAGTCGGTCATTGGGCTGGAAGTTCACGCGCAGCTCTTGACGCGTACGAAAGCGTTTTGCGGCTGCGCGACGAGTTTTGGCGATCCTCCCAATACGCATTGTTGTCCGGTTTGTCTCGGATTACCGGGGGCATTGCCGGTGTTGAATGCCGAAGTCGCTCGAATGGCGACGATTGCTGGATTGGCGCTCGGATGTTCGATTCAGCGGCGCAGCGTTTTTTCGCGGAAAAACTATTTTTACCCCGACTCGCCGAAGGGGTATCAGATCACGCAATACGATTTGCCCATTTGTCTGAACGGACAATTGGAGTTCGACGTAGCGGGTGAAATGAAGCGCGTCACGATTCGACGAATCCACATCGAAGAAGACGCGGGGAAAAGCAATCATGGCATTGGTAACGAATCCATTGTGGATTTGAATCGCGCGGGTACACCGCTGATTGAAATCGTGAGCGACCCGGATTTGCGTTCGGGAGCGGAAGCGGCCGAATATTTGAAGCGATTGCGCGAAGTGCTGATGTTCATGGGCGTGAACGACGGCAATTTGGAGCAAGGCAGTTTTCGGTGTGACGCGAATGTTTCCGTGCGCAAGCGTGGCGAAGAAAAGCTCGGGACACGCGTGGAATTGAAAAACATCAATTCATTTCGATTCGTAGCGGAAGCGATCGATGGTGAAGCGCGGCGGCAGGTTCATCTCTTGGAGCGAGGGGATCGTATTCGGCAACAAACGCGCGGATACAATGCCGAGAAAAAAGAAACGTATGTGCTTCGCGACAAAGAGAGCGAATCCGATTATCGATATTTTCCCGAGCCGGATTTGTTGCCGCTCGATTTGACAGATGCGTACGTGGCAGAAATACAAAATGGTTTGCCGTCATTACCCGCCGACAAACGACGTCAATGGGTGGATGAATTGGGTTTGACGCCGTATGCGGCGGGCGTGTTGACGGGCCATCCGGGCATTACGAAGTTCTTCGAAGACGCCCGAGCGATTTACAAAGACGCGCTCAAATTGTCGAATTTCGTGCAGAGTGAAGTTTTACGTGATGTAACCACCACGGGGCTCGAGGCACGATTTCCGGTGACGCCATTTCAGGTGGCGGAGATTTTGCGCTTGGTCGATGTTGGCACGATCAGCGGCAAGCAAGCGAAAGAATTGTATGCGGCGGTGGTGAATACGGATCGGGCGCCCGAAGATGTGGTGCGCGAGCGCGGCATGGCGGTCATGGCGGACGAATCGGCCATTGAAGCGATTGCGAAGTCGGTCATGGACGCGAATGCGAAACAGGTCGCGGCGTATCGGTCCGGAAAAACGGCATTGCTGGGATTTTTCGTCGGGCAGATGATGAAGCAGACGAAAGGCAGCGCGGATCCAGCGGTCGTGAATGCGGTGTTGATGAGGTTGCTGGGCCTTTACTGAGTCACCGTTTGAACCCCATACTCTAGCACGCACTTATCCACAGTTAGAAGCGTCAGATCTTCCGTGAATGCCTGAGCCACGAGCATTCGATCAAATGGATCACGATGAATGAGCGGTAGTGAATGCATCCGCTCGATATGCTTTAAGATTCACATCAAGCAGGCGTACACCATCCAGCGCGCTCGTCGTAAATGAATTCCAAGGCTCGCCCAGGGAAATCTTGCCCAGACCGGCTTTGATACTTAGTTCCCACACAGAAACGATTGAGACGAGCAATTCATTTTCAGAATCCGCTATTGCCGCTGCAAATGGTGCGGAAAGTTTGTCTGGAACAAGGTTTAACCACAACCAGACATGCGTATCGAGCAGCAATTTCATCAGATTATGCTTTCGCTCTCAAATTCGCGAAGGACTTCCTCGGGAAGTGGCGCGTCGAAATCATCTGCTATCGTTGCCTTTCCAGCAAGTCGGCCAAACATCCCCTTACGAACGTCGACACGTGAGGGTTGCGCTTGTCGCGATGGAAATAGCACAATAACTTCAGCTTCGCCGGTCGGAATTTCACTGGGCAGATGCACTACATGATCTTCCCCAACCATGATCCGCAAACGAATGGCTTGCTCCATGGCATCGATCCTAGCGCGCATGGGACCCACTGTAAATCGATAACCTGGCACGCAATCAAGTTATGCACAAATCCTAGATCACACCTTATGATTGCAGAATCACGTATCATTTCCCGTCGATTTACCGACTCTCCCAAATCATCTAGATCTTTCCTTCCCTTCGCACGTACATTGAGGTTGCTCATGAAAACAGTCCTCGATCCGAAACTCGCCGTCACCCTCCTCATCCTTTCCACCGCGGTCGGTTGCACTCCGGCCACCGCGAATACGTTGCCCAATACAGCGGCAACGCCGTCGGCTACACCGGCCGTGTTTACCTTGGCCGCAAAGGTAGCGGACAAACCCGAAGATCCCGCGGACAAAGGCGTCGCTTCGCGCATTACGAAAGTCACCGTGTATTCGGATCGCGCGCTTGTGACCCGGGAAGCTCCCGTTGCAATGACGGCCGGCCCTATGGTGTTTCGTTTTACAAAATTGCCCGGCTGGGTGGACGAAGGTTCCGTTCGAGCAGCAACGAGTTCAGGCAAGATTGTCGACGTCACCGTGGAACGGCGATTCTTGGCTCGATCTACGGATGAGGGGTTTCGCAAGGTTGAACTCGACCATAAAAAATTGCTTCAACGCATGCAAGCCCTCGAAGATGAACTTGGCATTCTGAATTCGCAGAGAGCGCACGTCGAATCGATTCGCATTTTCAATACCGAAAAACTCTCCAAAGACGCCGTCATGCACGATATCAAGGTGGACACCTACGGCCAAGTGGTCGACTTCGTCACGGATACGTTGCGAAAAACGGCAACGGCAAAACGGAATGCAACATTCGAGCTGCAGCAATTGGCGCCCGAGGTCGATGCAAGCTCAAAGAATCTGGAAGAATTGGCCCGTTTGACGAAACTCGAAGAAACCACGGTCTCCGTCACGGTGCAAGGCACTGCTGCGGGCAATGCGAATTTGATCCTCACGTACGCAACGCCGGGCGCAACGTGGGAACCCATGCACGAATTGCGGGCGCAGGCGAATGACCCTGACAACATCGAGCTAAGTTCATTTGCAGTCGTGACCCAAACAACGGGCGAAGATTGGACTCACGCGGAGCTTGCATTTTCTACGCAATCGTCTTCGGAAAGCGAGAAAATTCCCGAGCTTGAAATGATGGCGCTTGGAAAAACCCAGGAATCCAGCCGCTCCATGACGAGACAAGTGACGTCTTTCAGTAGCGCACAGAAGAAGTTCCAAGAGCAAAACATGCATTGGAACAAAATGAATCAGGCCTCTTCGCAACGTATTACGGAAATGGAGCAATTCGAGCAGTCCTACACGGACAACTTGGCTATGCTCGAACGGACCCAAAGCAAAACGGTCGCCATTTTTCAGGGCTTGCAAACGCGCGGAACCACTGCGCATTTTACGGCGAAGGATCCCGCAATCGTACGGTCCGACGGCCGTTCGATTCGATTGCGTCTGGGCACGAGCCGCATCAAAGCCAAGCGACAGATCATTGCGGCGCCCGAAGAATCGCTCAATGCCGCCGTGACCTTGGAGCTCAACAACAAGACGACGCAGCCGCTTTTGCCGGGTAACGTTGCGCGTTATCAGGACGGCGCATTTTTGGGCCTCACGGACGTTGATTTCGTGGCCAAAGACGAAGACTTCAGTGTGTTCTTCAGCGTCGCCGATCAGATCAAGCTCACGCGCGAACTCGACAAACACCAAAGTTCACTTTCGCGCAAAGAGCGCAATCGCATGCAGCTCTCGTTCGTGAGCAAGGCGCAGAATTTGTCCGATCGCAAAGTGACGTTGGTCTTGGCGGAACGAATTCCAGTTTCTGAAAACACCGAGATTCGCGTCAGCAACGTGAAGATCACGCCCAATGAAAAAGTCGACGTCAAAGGTATCGTGCGTTGGACGATAACGCTCGAACCGAAGGAAACGCGTGAATTCCGTATTTCCTATCAAGTGGATTATCCCCCCACGTTGATCTTCGACGTGCGTCGCAAACAAATGCACGCGCCGGCTCCAAGCCCCGCGAGGCCGGCACGCAAGATCGATTTCGACGAACAGCTCATTAACATCGAATCGATGTTCTGATGTGAGAAATGGCGGCACTCCAAGCCAGCTCGTCCGTTCTCCAGACTCTGCATACCCAAGATACGTGCGTTCCTCGTCGTCCGAAATACCGATAGCATTTCGGTTCATCGGTTGATAAAGTCGCTTGGATGACGAGCGCCAAAGAATCGCCCCGCCAAGATAAGTCGGCATTCGCAGCGACCATTTCGTCCGACGCAATTGCAGATACCATCGCGGCGCCCTTGGCAGCGCCTTCGCCGATCGAAATAGCCTCGACCGTGGCGGGAACTGCGGCATCAACGCCGATTCGTCACGCAGGAGCCACGGCATTTGGCCGTTTCTTGTTGCTTCGCAAGCTCGGCGAAGGCGGCATGGGCGAAGTTTTCTCCGGGTATGACGAACAGCTCGATCGCAAAGTAGCCATCAAGTTATTGCATGCGGCGTATGCCCCCGAGGAAACGCAGAAGCGCATGTTACGTGAAGCGCAAGCGTTGGCGCGTTTGTCGCACCCGAACGTCGTCGCGATTCATGAAGTGGGACAGGTTGAAGACAATGTGTTTGTCGTGATGGAACACATTGATGGTATCACCCTGCACGAGTGGCAGGATGATCCGTCACGAACCGTTGGCGAAATTCTGGATGCTTATGCACAAGCAGGTCGTGGACTCGCCGCGGTGCATGCCGCGGGAATGGTCCATCGCGACTTCAAACCGCACAATGCGATGATCGACCGTGAAGGTCGTGTGCGATTACTCGATTTTGGGTTGGCTCATGCGCGCGGCGTTGTATCTTCGGGCAAAGCGGACGAATCACGTGTTCCGGATGCACTTGCGTCGCAGTTGACTGCGGAAGGCGCCATTTCTGGCACGCCGGCGTACATGTCTCCCGAGCAATTCGCGGGCAATGCAATGGATGCGCGCTCGGATCAATTCAGTTTTTGCGTTGCCCTATATGAAGCATTGTACAAAAAATTGCCCGCTCCCGAAGGAGCGTCTACGCAGATGTTTCCGGGTTTGTCTCAGCAATTAGCCAAACCACCACAACGCGATGACATCCCGGCTCGGATTGCAGAATTGTTGATGCGAGGTTTGTCTTGGGACGAGAATGCTCGGTTTCCAGATATGAATGCCTTGCTCGAACGACTGGAAACGGATCCCGATGATGACCGGTCGAAAAATTCGCGGCAACGCATCTATTTCGGTTTGTTGCTGCTCAGTGTTTTGGGCGCTTGGATGCTCGTTCCGCAAGAATATTTTAACAATGGAACGATACTCTCGGCGATGCTCATCCCGTCGTTGACGCTTACATTTGTGGCCGTCGCAGGCGCCATTATTTTCCGCCGCACATTGTTTGACAATCCATTTCATCGCCAACGAATCATTCTGGTGCTCATGATAGGGCTCATGTTCAATGCAAGCCGCATCGTAGGTATTACGCATCATGAATCGATGGCGGCGGTTGCATTACGCGACATGTTTGTCCTGTGCACGGGTATCGTCAGCACCGTCTTTCTATTGGAGCCGCGTGTTGTTGCTTTGTGGGTCACGACAGGCATTGCCATCGTGGGCGTCACGGTCGTCGCGATTTTTCCACAATACCTCGAATACTGCGCAACGCTGACCATGAATTTCACGTTCCTGGGTTACTTGATTGCCTGGCATCGAAGCGCGCGCGTCGCGCCGCGGCTAATTGCACCGACTGGGGGCAGCACCATTTCCGGTCGAAGCAGTAAGCGATCGGCGACAATAAAATAACCGTGCCAAACCATTGGACATCCTCGCTCAATTCGTCTATCCTCGAACCATGCGCCTCGTACTGCTCAGCGACACGCACCGAATGCACGACCGGATCGTCATTCCCGATGGCGACATCGTCGTCCACGCGGGTGACTTTTGCGGGCACGGCACGCCAAATCAAGCACGCGCATTTGCGAAGTTTTTCCAGGCGCTTCCGCACCGCCATAAAGTCGTCGTCGCGGGCAATCATGATCGCTGCTTGGAACTCGAACCCGAATTGGGTCGCGAGATTTTCACGAATTGTCATTATCTCTTCGACAGTGGAATCGAAATCGAAGGTCTCCGCTTTTGGGGCTCACCGTGGCAACCTTGGTTTCTCGATTGGGCCTTCAATTTGCCCCGCGGAGCCGCATTACGTGCCAAATGGGACCTGATTCCCAAAGGCACCGATGTTCTCATTACGCATGGTCCACCGCGTGGAATTCTCGATCGTACTTTTTCGGGCGAAAACGTGGGTTGCGATGATTTGCGTGAAGTCGTTGACGAAATTCGACCGCGCCTCCACGTTTTCGGACACATTCACGAAGGGTACGGCAGCATCGACCTGAATGGCACGAAATTCGTCAATGCAAGCATCTGTACACTCGGTTATGCCCCGACCAACCCAGCTATTGTCATCGATTTATGATTTTCTCGAGGTGCTCCATGTTGACGACTTCATTGCGACTCGCAGCAGTTTTGGGATTGATGGTGGTCGCGAGTGCTTGCGGCGCCGAAGGTTCGAAACAACCTTCTGGAGGCACAGGCGGAGCCGGCGGCACACCAAGCTCGAGTTCGTCTACGACCTCCTCGACTTCTTCGAGTTCGTCCACGTCTTCGTCGTCAAACAGCTCATCCTCTTCGTCGGGCGAAGGTGGAGGACCTGTCGTTCCCTCGGTGTCGCTCCTATCATTAAACTTGCATTGCTTGCGCCTCGATGGAACAGTTTACGCGACAAACGCGGATCGATTCGCAGCCATTGCCGCCTTGGTCGCCAATCGCGATATTTCAGCCATTGCGCTCCAAGAAGCGTGTCAACGTCCGGGTGAGAACGCGCTCGACGAATTGCGTGCTGCCGTTGAAAAGGCCACGTCGACATCATGGTCGTCCACATGGACGTTTGCCCATATTGCATGGGAAGGAACGCCGAATCAAGCCGATGAAGGCGTCGCGCTTTTGGTCAAAGGCACATTGTCGAATCCCAAAGAAATGGTTCTCGCAGTTCAAGGTTCGTTGCGACGCGTTGCCACATCCGCCACCCTTCCCACGGAATGGGCGAATCTTCGATTAACCAGCATCCATTTCGAGGTTTTCGAGGAATCTGCGCGAACGATGCAAGCTCGTGAAGTTGCGGTCGCTTCGCTCGTCGATACGGATCCGGGTTTTGGAGCCATCGTCGCCGGTGATTTCAACGATATCGAAGGAAGCGCGACGCACGGTGCATTTCCTGCATTGGGGTATTTAGCGGCCAATGGTGGACTCGACCCGGCAGGAATCGATCACGTCATGATTCATCGCGCAACGAAATGGCGTCCTGCGAAAGCGGAAAAGGTTTTTCTGGGCATGGAGGCCGTATCTGATCATCCGGGCATCGTGGTCCGTTTCGACGCTGCTCCCGGAGATATCGTCACCCCGACGCGCATATCAACGCAATACAATCCAGCAGCCAATCAATTCCTATCGATTCGCGGCAATATCGTGCCTCTAACCTGGGACCTAGGCTTTCCATTGCATCGTTCCCAAAGCGGTGCGCAAAGCTTCATTTCCACGGAAATGACGGGCGACTTCGAATTCAAACTGCTCCTCAATGATCAAACCTGGCAAATGGGGCCCAACGCTCCCGGCAAAGGTGGAATGGATCACACCGTGGTCCCCTCGTTCTGAAGCCTCGAGCAACGCCACGCATCGCGAAATGATCCTTTCGTACGGTTATTTTCTCGCGAAATTGACCGGCCAATGGACGCAAATTGTCACCCGAGAGTTGGCGCGAGTGACATTTCTCGGCAGGAGTTCCGAGTCATGGTAACTGCAGAGTGCACAAGAGTGCTACGCCACGGCTTTCGCCAAGATCTTGGCACCGCCACGCTCGATGGAACAAATTGTGCTAACAAGCTTCGCCCAAGGGACCTACGGAATGCGCTTCTTTCAACGATACAACCGCCGTGGATTTACGCTCGTCGAACTGATGATCGTCGTAGCGATCATCGGCATGTTGGCCGCGCTTGCGGTTTTTGGCGTAAGTCGATTCTTGAAAGGCGCCAAGGCGGGCGAAGCCCGCAATGCAATCGGAGGGATTGCTCGAGCTGCAGCCGACTCCTATACGCGTGAGACCGCTGCCTCAGAAATGATGGCCCTCGGCACTTCATCAACAACGGGTGTTCATCAGCTTTGCGATAGCGCCGTTGCAGTTCCAGGGTTCGTCCCACAGGCCGCCAAATACGCGCCGAACAATTCGGGTGGAGTTGATTTTGATCGAGGCTCATCAACGAGCGGTTGGAAGTGTCTGCGATTCGAAATCGGCGACCCGATCTACTATCAATACAATTATGTACGGAATTCGACCACGTTTTGCTCGACCTATGGCTGCATGGCGTCCACGCAAGCGGCCAACTTCGAAGCTGCTGCCGTCGGTGATTTAGATGGCGATGGCACGTATTCGGCCATTATTTTGAACGGCGAAATCGACGACACGACCAAGCAGCTCCACCGAGCCACCCAGATTCACGTGCACGATGAATTCGAGTGACGAATTGGGCCGGGGAATGGGCCATTCCGGCGACACGTTTACACGTGAAGCGACGACGCATGCAACGTGACGCACGGCAATCGCACGACGGATCGTTCACCCGGCAATGGTTTTTTGGAGGGATTCGAGTATCGGGGCG
>JBGAOI010000739.1:0-4103 GCA_044221885.1 Polyangium sp. (in: bacteria) | reverse complement strand
GTGATGCATCACGCCCCATGAACCGCCATTCGATCAGGCTTTGAGCATCGCCTGAATGAGCTGCGGGCTCTGGTTGCTGATATGGTCATACGACAAGCCCATTGCTTGCAGTACCGTCGCATGAATATCCGCGGGACGCATCGGCGCTCCGCCGTCTTCCGCTGCCCCTGTCCCCAGGTTGATCGTGCGCGACGTGTAATCGTCCACGCCTGTCGCACCAATGACTTGATTGCCTTTGATGCCCATACCCGCAACGAGACACGCATTGGCGAGATGATGATCTCGTCCGCCGCGCACGTTGATATCCGGTGTTCGCGCGAATTCGGAGAAACACACCAGCACGGTGCGATCCCAATAGGGTTGCCCGTTCGGATCCATTTTCGTCTTGAGGAACGAAATCAAATCCGAAAGTGCATCGAATCCCGCAATGAGTTTCGGTGCGTGCAGCGATTCCCAATCGTCGTCGTGCGTATCGAGACCACTTGCGACTTGAATCGATACCGCCTGGCTGATGTTTTGCGTCAGCGCTTGGGCCGCAATGGCGACTTGGCCTTTGGGACCCGCCAAGTCCGTCGAGGGTGATGCTGCGTTGATTCCGAATGCCGCGTAAAGCTCCTGAATGGCCGGGTCGCTCGGGTTCGACTTGAAATCGAAGTTTTGCCAGAGCGTTCCTTCCGACAAGATCTCGGCGTTTTGCATTGCGGCGCGGTACGATTCGACGAGTCCCGTCGTCCCGATTTGTTCGTGAATGCAATGGTTCTTCGCAGCGTATGCCGTCAATGCAGCTTTCGTTGCGTCGGTCGGCTCATTGCCCGCGACCAGTGGCCTGAGAATGGCGGACAAGTCACTCGATGAACGAATCATCAGCCCCGACGAACGGGGATCGAGACCTTCATTGTAGGTTTCGACGCCACCGATGACCAGGTTTGGAATGACCGACGATGCGGGATCGTCATGCACGACCCAGGTGGGCAATGCGCTTCCCGAGGCAGCCAATCCGCGTGGGAACTTGCCGGTCAAGAAATAGCGCCGCCCGACCTCATGCGTGAGCGTCGACATTTCAATGCCGCGAAGCACACACAAATCCTTGTAGTGCGCCTGGGCAATTTTTCCAATGGCCGGGCCAAACGTGATATTCGACCCCGCGGGTTTGATCAATCCGGTTCCGGCGCACGTCATCATTGCGCTTTCCACGGCCGGGACTGCATCACAAACGCGATCATAACCCGTTTGGATTTTCTTCGCATTCGTGTTGTATTTCGTATTGTCGCGCGGATCGAGCGTCAGCAGGGTATCCCATCCACCGCTGAAATACGCGAAAATCAGCAAAGGCCGTTTGGCAAGTGTCGCCGCGTCCGCATGGGCATTCGTCGGCAATACGAGATCACGCATGAGCCACGCACCGGCCGATAAGCCCAGCGTGGAGAGCATTCGGCGTCGCGTCAGCAAAGTTTGTTTCGACACGTCGTCCTCCCTCTCAATCGATGTGAAATGCAGGGTCCTGGAACAATGCGACACATACCGCGTGCCACCCTTGAGCCTCGGCATTTCCTGCCGGATCTTTCGGGTTTTTCGCAGCTTCCGCTCGGACGGTTTCAAGCGCCGTGAGCATGGGATCTCCCGCCACCACGCGCAGCCCCAAGAAACGCAACACGAGGTATTGCATATTTTCTTGGTTTGTCGTGGCTGATGCCGAGCCATCCACCTTCGTTTTTCTCCAAAGCGTCGTCGGCTCGCCGGCCGCACGGGCCAAGTCCGCCTTCATGATTTTGCCGCAAACATCGAGCGCCATATCGCGGGCAAACTTTGCATAAAGCGGGCTTGGATCCGGGTTTTCCGACGTCACGGAGACGTAATCGGGACGTCCCAACGATGCGCCATACCCTTCGCTCGCATAACCGTCAAACGTGGTTGCACCCTTTTTGACGGTCCACGTGATTTGATTGCCGTTTTCGTCCTTTCCAGCAACCACGGGCACGGACGCGCCGACTTCGTCGACCGTCATGCGCCGAATTCCACCACCGGGAATCGGTGAACCATCGACTGCTGGCACCGTGCCTTTCGATTCGACGCTCGTGTCCAGCGCGTCGCTCGAACCACAACCCACGAGCAGGCTCAGGGTCGGGATGAGAAATAGGTTTTTCATGGCATCCTCCTGAACACCGAAAGCTGCACGATGCGTTTGGCCAATCGCGGCAAGTTGTCGTCCGCTTGGAATTCCTTGGCAAGTTCATCGAGAAGCGGGATTTCGTTGTCGTCGCTCGAGGGATCGAGGTTGATTTCACGGCGCACCAAGAAAGCGAACAGGTGGGCCACCGTCGATCGGGCAAAGGACCCGTCGTCAATGATTTGTTGCGCCAATGCAGCTGGCCCCAGATCGAAGTTTTTCTCGATTTCCGGATGCGCATCGGCGTATTCCAAGGGCATAAGGCGCCACGCGGGAATCATCTTGGTGGGATCCATCGGATCTGGAGCTTCACCTTTCGCATAGAAGCGGCTGCATAGGCTGGATGATCCGGGCTTCACCTGCGCATTGCAGTCGGCTTGCGAATAGACGATTTTGTCGAATTCCGTCAGCAAACTGCTCCCAGCTTCCGCAACCGGGGCGAAATGAGCGGCCAAAGGTTCGAGTACGCGGTGGCAATCGCGGCAATAACATCGCTGCGTGACATCGGCGGCGTCGTCCGTACAACCCACACGATCCGGTGTTGACGGGGCGACGAAGTATTGGTTCAGAAACGCAATGCGGAATCGATTGGCTCGGCCGCGATTCGTTTGGAAACGGAGCGTAAAGGCCGGGAGTGTCAATATGCCCGCATGCGGTCCTTCGCGATTGACCGTCACCCAAGTTTCATCGTTCCAATCCGGCGTTTTCGCCAAGGGAGCGTCGCCAGGATGCCATTCGTTGTACGGTCGTGAATACGCGACTCCGGCGGTCAAGTTTTTCTTCCAAAACTGAAGCCGCCCGTTCGTATACATTTTTTTCGTCGTGAGCATTCCCGAATAAGGTTCGATACCCATGGCATGCTCATCGACCGTGCGCAAAAGCTGCTCTCGCAGATCGGACCAGATCATGGGCTCGAGAGTCGACCTCATGCAATACGAAAGGCCAGGGCCACAACCACACGCTTGTACCGATTGCGCGGACAAATCACTGCATGCGTACGTGCCCGGGTTCGTCCCGGCTGTCTTGTCGTACGTTGTCGCTGCTTGCGCGTCGAAGGCGCAAACTTTGATGGTATTCGCCGGATCCCAAAAAGGTTTGACGTTGACCCATCCTTCGAGACAAGGGGCGCTTCCGCTACTGTCAGGACTCATGGTCGTGCATTTGGGAACGCCATTGGCATAACCGAGCGACGGATCGCTTTGGGCTAAGTCCTGACAAACGTGCGTACCATTTCCACCGCGGTAGACTTTGCGTCGACTCGTTGAATCGACGTGCCAAACTTTGGTCGCCGATCCAGCCGTTTCCGCAGTGACTTCCTTGATGGTCATTCCCGTCGTCCGCAAGGCGACGGTTGCGGGATTCGTGTGCAACAGCGATTCATGAAATCGCCGCATTTGCATGCGAAATTCGTCGCTGGCCACGTACGCATCGATGATCGAATCGGGAACCTCTTGGAGTCCTTCAACCCCCGTATATTCCTCGTATTCGGGAACATGCCCGCGAAGCACGAGTGACAACCGTCGCAACTGCCGTTCAATCGGCGCCGGACGGTGGAGCAGGCAGGCATTTTCGTCGGCCGCTTGGGCCTCGGGCAATGCTGCCAGCGATGAAGTCATCATCGCCAGTAAAGAACAAGCAAGGATGTGTGTTTTTAAATGGTTCATCGGTTTCTTCCGCTCGCCTCCCAGCGTAAGACAATTTCAAATGCTTCCGACGGCATCGGTGCTGCGGAAGCAGGGGGCATCTGTCCAAGGCTGACGCGCGAATTGATTTTCGCCGACATCGCCACGACGGTTTCGTAATCATCCAGCTTGATGAGCGGCGAATTCTGCGCTCCATCGAGGTGACACGAACCGCAATATTTACGAAATACAGGCACGACGTCCGCATCGAATGTCAACGTCGAGCCCAACTTCAATCCTTCGAGCTTGTTTCC
>JBGAOI010000738.1:0-4106 GCA_044221885.1 Polyangium sp. (in: bacteria) | reverse complement strand
TCGCTTGCGGCGCGGAAATCATCGGGTTCGGCGAGTTGTACCGGCGCCGTGATCCCGCGTTCGGCTCGTTCCACGGCCCAGGAAAGGGCGTTCATGGCGCGTTCGGGATCAGGCGTCGTGGGCTTGGATTCAGAATCGTCTTGCACGCGGTAAAACTCGGGAACGAAAAGTCGTGGCGACGGTTAGCGCGGGAACTCGGGCGTGTCGAGTTACGAGCGTAAGCGTCAGGGTTGGAGAATGGTCGAAACGTTGAAGGAGCCTTCGAGGGGCACGGTTGGGTGGTCGCGTTTGATGCGTTCGAGGCCCACCAACATGCCGGGATGCAAGCCAAGAGGCAGTTGAGCCACGTCACGCGTCAAAAGTCGCAACATCGCAATGACCATGGGGTGATGTCCGACAATGAGAGCATCGGTTCCATGGTCGAGCAGGCGACGTAACATCATCGTTGGAATGGGTTCGTCCGGTTGTAACTCGTCGTGATGATCGAGATGCAGATCGGGACCGGCGATCGAACGCGCCATGATCTCGGCGGTTTGGGCTGCGCGCAGATAGTTGCTGGAAAGAATCCGGCGCAAATGACCGCCGTGATGAGCATGCAGCCGCGTACCGATACGCTCGACGTTACGCCGCCCTTCGTCGGTGAGTGGACGATCGGAATCGTGACCCGAGGGGGACGAATCGGCGGCGTGGCCGTGGCGCATGATGTAGAGGCGCATGGGCCTGCGAGCTTGACGCTTCGGTCCTAGGACACGCAAGCGGGAAGTCAGTTCGACTTGGCAGGAGTTCGCGCGCTTCCGCCTTCAGCAGCCGCGCCCTTCTTCGTGGGCGCCGTGGGGGCCGGCGCTGGCGCTTCGGCTCCCTTGCGATGAATGCCGTGTTTCGCGAGAACCAGCGATTCGATGCGTTCGAGCGTCTCGGGATGCTGCTCGAGATACGTGCGGGCATTTTCTCGGCCTTGACCGATACGATCGTTCTGGAACGAGAACCACGCGCCGCTCTTTTCGACAATGTTCGCTTCGGAAGCGAGGTCGATCACGTCTCCCGAGTGGCTAATGCCTTGGCCGTAAAGGATGTCGAATTCGACTTCGCGGAACGGAGGCGCGAGTTTGTTCTTCACAACCTTCACGCGTGTACGATTTCCAACGACCGCAGGTTCTTTGCCGCCTGCCGCAGCTTCTTTGATCTTGCCGATCGAGCGTATGTCCAGACGAACCGAGGCGTAAAACTTGAGGGCGTTGCCGCCAGTCGTCGTTTCCGGGTTGCCAAACATGACGCCGATCTTCTGGCGAATCTGGTTGATGAAGATGAGCAGCACGTTCGAGCGCGCGACCGTACCTGTGAGCTTGCGCAACGCTTGGCTCATCAAACGAGCTTGCAAACCAACGTGGCTGTCGCCCATGTCGCCTTCGATTTCAGCCTTGGGCACGAGGGCCGCGACCGAGTCGATGACAATCATGTCGACCGCGTTTGACCGGACGAGCATGTCCGCGATCTCGAGCGCTTGCTCGCCGTAATCCGGCTGCGAGATGAGCAGTTCGTCCGTCTTTACGCCGAGCTTCTTGGCGTAGGTGACGTCGAGCGCATGTTCCGCATCGATGAACGCAGCAACACCACCCGCCCGTTGGGCACTCGCGATCGCGTGCAACGTGAGCGTGGTTTTACCGCTCGATTCTGGTCCGTAGATCTCGATGATGCGGCCTCGCGGATATCCACCAATACCGAGCGCAATGTCGAGCGAGAGGGATCCCGTCGGAATGGCGGCGACGTCTTCATGGAGCGCCTGTCCCTCTTTGAGGCACATGATCGCACCCTTGCCGTACTCTTTTTCGATGCTCGCCTTGACGAGATCCAGGGCCGCTTGCTTCTGCTTGTTGTTCTTTTCGTCGCTCATGACGTCCTCGAAAGGGCAGGGGTTTGAGGCGCAAGGTTTGGTTACTCGAATGGGTTCGGCGCCACGAACCGTTGGTCGGGACAAGGCTTACTGTCCAGTTGTTCAGGAGGCAAGGTGGATCCGTGTTCAGGTCGGACAGGAAATGTCATATGTTAGCTAAGTGCTTGAAATAAAAGAAATCTATATCGAGCCAAAAGTGGCTGGCACCTTGTCAATGTAAAATAAATTACGAATTTGGTGCGCCAGGCTCCTTGTAAAAAGTGACGGGCACCGCGTTTGGCATGTTGTTTGGCTCGTCAGAACAGCCCGATCGAGAAGTGGAAAGCACCAAAGTCCTCCCACTGCCTTCGATTCAGGTTCACGCCGTAGTCGAGCGCGAGTGGTCCCACGGGCGTGATGATGCGGAGACCCGCGCCAAGCGCGTAACGCAACTGGTAATCGATCGCGGACGGTTCCTTCCACAAGTTGCCTGCGTCCAGGAAAAACCCCGTCTGAAACGTGTCGTTCAGCGGCACACGCAGCTCCACACGCGGATTGATCGACAAGTTTCCACCGCGGATCGGAACGCTCGCGAGCACCGCTCCACGAGTGGTTTGTCCTTCTTTGACCAACCCGCGCGCTACGTCTTCCGGCACCAAAGCATCCGAAAGAAACGCGCGGATCGTGTCCACACCACCCAAGAAAAAGAGACGATCCGGATACGTCTCGCTCGTGTCGTTTAGTTGCAGGTTGTACCCCGCGGCAAGACTCAACGCGATGCTCGGTCCCTTCTGCGTGAACTCGAAATACCCCGAAGCGCGTCCGGACAAACGCAAGAAGTGACTGTTGATTTGCGCCTTGTTGTTGCCGAACGGAATCGCGTTGACGTGTTCGGCTCCGAGCGCAACGAGGCCACCTTTCGTCGCGGCAAACGCATTGTTTCGACCATCCCACGCGAAGTTCACACGTTCGGCCAAGGCAAACGATTGCCCCTTGGGATAACGCAGCAAGGGAATCAGCGGTGAGTCGATCGCGGTATCATTGAAGACGTCAATCTCGTTGAACTCGGCCGAACCGCTGAGGCGTACCGTGATCGTGCGTGTGGGGCGATACGCGAGCGCGGGAACGAGAGCTTGTCGGGAAATACCGAAGCCGCGTTGGTTGTCACGGACGTCGATGCCGTCGATCGAGAAACTCCAAAGCGGACTGAATCCCACTTCCGGAAAGTTCAGTGAAATCGTGTTTCGACGTTCGAGTTGTTGCGCGACGCTGAGCTTCTTTTCGTAGTCGGCGCGCACGCCCGGATCGAGCACGATGAAGTCGAAGAGGTACGCGAATTGCACGCGCAACGTCAGGGCGATGGCGAGTCCTGCGATGTTGCGATGCCCGTATTCCGCCGCGAAACGCAGACCTTCACCCGTGGAAAAACCTACACGCGGATCGAGGTACTGACTGGGTTGTTCCGTCACGGTGATGATCACGCGCTTCTGTTTTTGCGGAACTTCGGGATCCTCGAGGCCCACGGAAACGCTGGAAAACGGACCAAGGGCGCCGATGCGTTGTTCGCTCGTTCGGGCTTCTCGTTCGACGTAGGGACTGCCGTTGATGAGCGTGAGGCGGCGGAGGATCAGTTCTTGGCTCGTGCGAACAGCACCTCGTACGACAAACCCTCCGACGATGACTTGATCGCGTTCGGTAATGGCAAACCGAGCGCGTGCGCGCGTGCTGTCGGGTGACGATTCGATTTTTGCAGCAACTTCGGCATACGCGTAACCGCGGTTTCGATACGCATCGAGAAGACGCAAACGTGCCGCTTCGAGCGCGATGGTCGAAAGAGGTTTGCCTGGTTCGAGCTGGGAGAGTTCGAAGAGTTGCTTTTCAGAAAACACCCGGCTGCCGTCGAACCCCACGTCGTACAAAATCGTTTGAGGTCCAAGGTGCATCGGAATGCGCAACGTGATCTCGCGTGCGCACTCGACGTGTTTCAAAGGATCAGGACGACACGTCGCGGATGCCGGCGGTTCGGGCTCGGGGACGGGAAGTCCGCCGTCGTCGAGCGAACATCGGGTAGCGACATTGGGCAGGGTCAAAGGGATGCATTCGCCCGCGCGTGAGCGAGGATCACACGTCGCGCGAGCGATGGAGACGGGACCGATCTCCGCGTGCAAGTACCCCTGGCTGAAGGCGAGATCGCGCAAGTGTTTCAAGGCGCGATCGTAGGTTTCCGGTGAGTATG
>JBGAOI010000737.1:0-4108 GCA_044221885.1 Polyangium sp. (in: bacteria) | reverse complement strand
GAAGGAACTTTCGACTCGCGGTCTTGCAGCTTGATGTTGTGGCGTTGGCGCGAAGACGGGCGCGTATGCGTGCGTTCGCGTTCGGAACGCGGGATCGCGTGTGAAGGCATCGTTGCCGGCGGCGCACTGTCGGGCGACGCTGCGTGTTCGACGATGGTGTCTTGGGAATCCGGCATGATTTCTGCGGTATCCGCAGTTTGGTCGGCGAAAATCATCCGCGGCACGTTTGTCTCGTCCGCTGGCGGACCGACCTTCCACGCCGAAGCCAATGCTTTGACCATGTCCCACACCGACGCGAAACGTTTGGCGGGATCACGATCACAGGCCGTGAGAAACCACGTGTCGAAGTCAGCCGTGGCTCGTAGATGACGTTTCGATGGTGGATCGATCGGCTTCGACATCACCTCGACGAGCAATTCCGCCATGGTGTGCGACTTCCAATAAATCTCGCCCGTGAGCAGCCGGTACGCGATGAGGCCCAACGCCCACAAATCCGAGGCTGGACCAATCAACGCTGTGTTTCCCGTCGCTTGCTCGGGTGGCATGTAGAGCGGCGTTCCAAGCACCACGCCCGTACGAGTCAAACCCGCATCGGCGATGTTTCCAAACCCTTCGCCGGTCATCTTGGAGATGCCGAAATCCAAGAGTTTGACGATGACGCGGCCATCGAAGTGTTCGTGGAGAAAAATGTTCTCGGGCTTGAGGTCGCGATGCACGATTCCTTGCGCGTGCGCTTTGCTCAAGGCATCGGCGATTTGCCAGAAAATCCCGACAATTTCGCTCACAGGCAACGCGCCTCGTGCCTGGACGTACATCTCGAGGTTTGTCCCTCGAAGCAGCTCCATCACCAAGAACGGGGCATTGCCAAGTTCCGGACAAACGTCCGCGTCAATGACGCGTACGACGTGATCGCTGCGGATCTTCGCAGGCAACCAAGCCTCGCGTTTGAAGCGTTTGACGAGTTTTGGATTCGCCCCAGCGTGTGCTTGCAGCACCTTCATCGCCAGGTCCTCGCCCGTGTAAATGTGTTGGACGAGGTACACCGTGCCCATGTTTCCCTCGCCAATCGGCCGGATCACGCGATAACGCGAAGCGATGAGCGCTGGGATCTTCTCGGGGAGCATGGGGCGCAACGTTTCGGCTCAGCCGAAACGAAATGGCCTCCACTCTCAACCCGGACAAACTCCGCGTAAGAGCACACTTCGGCGGCAAAGCAGCGGCGTCATCGTAATTTGCCAAGCTTTTTATTGCCAGAAGCTTCGCGGACGTAACGGCCCTTTCCCGTTCTCCCTATCTTCAAAATCCACGCGCAAATTTCTTGACCTACGTTCTGCGTCTAAGTAGTCTCATGTCGGACGAGAGCGGAGGAACACCTACATGATGCAAGAACGACGCAAGAGGCGGAGTGAGATGGTTTCGGAGGCCGCGAGTTTGTATCTCGAGGCGGTGATCGAGCGGAATCGTTTGAAGGCGATGACGTTGGCGACGGAGGACGGGCTTCTCGTTTCTGGAGCTGGCAACGGGTACGATCACGAGTGGCTTGCGGCGCTTGGTGCATTTGACAGCAATGAGCGACTTGCGCCGATGATTGATGAATTCACGCATGGGCAGGGGCTCATGGCGTTCGACGTGCCGATTCATGGCCGAACGTTGCGTTTGGCGGTGATTGGTGACGAAATGCCTTCGGTAGAAGCGGCTGGTGCTGCGCTTTCTCGTATTTTCGCGCCGATGTTCACCGATCGCGAACCGGCTGTTGCCCGAACCTGAAGCCAGCATTCCGCTCAAATTGCATCTCGGAGGTGGGGTTTGGGGCGAAGAGCGCCGTAGGCGACTCGAAGCCCCAAATGCTCAATACCGGCTGGACTTCCGTGATAACGTCACTGACGTGACACTTCGCTACTTCCTGACCAGCCTTCCTCTTCTCGCACTTTTTTCCATGGGTTGCGCGCCTGCGCTTTCGAGCATGCAGCCGGCCCATGTCGCCAAAAAGCATCATGCGCAAGCCGAATTTGGCATGGACGTGTCGGTTCCTACGGGCACGATCTCGGAAGCCATTACGGCCGCGGAGACGGTGATCAAATTCGCGAAAGAGCGCGATTTGACCGATGCCGAGGTGCAGCAGCTCTACAAAGCAGGCCAAGCGGCTTTGCTGAATCCGCCAGGAACGGCGACGCACGTGGGCGTGGGTTTTACCGTCGTCGATAACCTGGAAGTTTCATTGCGTTATGCGACGAGTTCTCTGCGTCTGGGTAGCCGGTATCAATTTTTGACCAAGGAAAAGCACAAAGTCGATGCGTCCGTGGGCCTTGGCCTCGGGTATTACGTGCTTTCGATTCCCCTGGGCGACATTTTCGATCCCATCTTGAAACTCGAAGATTTCACGCGTTTTCAGGTCGATGTTCCGCTCGTGTTCGGTACGCGCGGCAGCTGGTATCGCGTTTGGGGTGGACCTCGCTTCATGTACACGCGTTTTGGGACGGAGCTGAATCTCGATCTTCTGCCCATTCCTGGAGTGTCGTCGGGTCGAAAGGAGCTGGCGTCTTTTGGAGGCAATGGGTTTTACGTGGGGGCTCAAGGAGGCGTCGCCGTTGGGTACAAATACGTATTTCTCGCGTTTGAGCTGACGGTTGTTCGTCTCATCATGAACGGCGACTTGAATGTGCTGGGCAAACCCGTTCAAACCTTCGACTTGGGCAGCAACATCGTGTATCCAGCCTTGGGCCTCATGGGTGAATTCTGACAAACGAAGGGGTTTGTTTATGATCGATTTGTATTATTGGCCGACGCCGAACGGGCGAAAAATCACGATCATGCTCGAGGAAATCGAGATGCCGTATCGGGTCGTGCCTGTGGACATTGGGCGTGGGGCGCAATTTACGAAAGAGTTCTTGGCGATCAGCCCCAACAATCGCATGCCTGCGATGGTCGACAACGAACCGATGGGTGGCGGTGAACCGATCAGCGTGTTCGAATCGGGCGCGATTTTGCAGTATCTCGCGGAAAAATCCGGAAAGCTGATGCCCCTGGATGCTCGAGGAAAATACGAAGTGATTCAATGGCTTTTCTGGCAAATGGGAGGTTTGGGGCCCATGGCCGGACAAACACATCACTTCCGTGAATATGCGCCGGAAAAAATCCAGTATGCCATCGATCGTTACACGAATGAAATGAATCGCCTTTATGGCGTCATGGATCGACGCTTGCGCGATCGGGACTATTTGGCCGGTGAGTATTCGATCGCCGACATTGCCTGTTTTCCGTGGGTCATTCCTTTCAAAATTCAGGGGCAATCGTTGGACGATTTTCCGAATCTCAAGCGTTGGTTCGACGCCGTTGCAGCTCGGCCGGCGGTTGTCCGTGGTCGAGCTGTCGGGCGTGAATTGCCTCGACAAAACCCAATGGATGACGAAGCGCGCAAAGTTCTATTCGGCCAAACGGCCGCGGTGTTGCGCGGCCTTTGACTCGGTTCACGTTTTCAAGGCGCCACGTAATTCGCGGTAACCTTGAATTGCCCGGATTCGTATCCGCGCACCATGATGTACATGGTCGATTCGCCCGCCGGTACCGTCGCGTCGCATTGTTCGTTCGGCCCCGTCTTGTAAGGGCGGCAAAACCATTCCGCTTTTGACGGTTGTGCGCCAAAACGTACATAAAGGTCGGGATCACCTTTGCCCGTCATGACGACGTGTACGTCCGTTCTTTCGACCACGTTCACCGAAGGCAGCTGCACACTTTGGTTTTGCCTTACCGAACCACTCCAATTCTTGCTCATCGGCGTGCCCGGTGGTTGTCCAGGACCACCACCGCCGCCGCCACCACCGCCACCACCGCCGCCGGACTACGCGGGGATCGCCATCGCGATGTTCCAAGCGCTCGGCAGGGTGGGGGCGGCGTGGTCGCCGAACGCGAAGCGAAGGCCGGGTCGCAGAGAGCGTCAAGCGGTGCTGAAGCTGCTCGAAAAGGCCCAGACCAGTAGCCCCGATGGCTTGAAGGCTGCCCTCGACGAATTCGCCAAGAAGGGTGGAGCCGGAGCCACGCCGGAGTCGGTCGTCGAGCCCAAGCAACAGACTGACAATGACAATAAGACCTTCGCTATATCGAAGAAGCA
>JBGAOI010000736.1:0-4111 GCA_044221885.1 Polyangium sp. (in: bacteria) | reverse complement strand
CTTCACGCGGCAATGCGGGATGCTGAACCCAAGTCTGCGTAAGCACCCACCAAACCACATCCAAAACAAAACTCTTCCCCAACCCATTGTCGCCCGTGAGCACATTCAATCGCGGCGCAAAGCGCATCTCCATTTCCGGCGCCGGACCCACTCCCACCAATTTCAATGATTGCAACATGCGTTCTCTCCAAACCCTTTTTAGATCAACGCAGCCCTGGGAGCGGTTTGATTGTCGGCGTTTGCGGCGGAGCCCCACTGTCTGAGCCCCGAAGGGGCGAGTTTGGGGTGCCGCGACGCCGACAAATCAAACCCTCCCGGGCGGACAAACCCACGTCACGCGACCAACCCTTCCCCATTGCCAACTCACTCACACCAATTCCCCCGTCACGTCCTCGACCGCTTTGACCAATTCCCCCGACACCAACAACTCACGAACCGCCCCAATGTCTTTGTACAACGGGCGATCCTCGACAAGCGATGGGCATACGCGACGAACCACATCATGTGCACGTTCGACAGCTTTGCTCGAACAAAGCGGCCGACGCTGATCAATGCCCTGCGACGCCGTCATGATCTCAATCGCCAAACACGTCCGCACGTTCTCGATGACCTGACTCAATTTGCGCGCGCTAACGCTGCCCATGCTGACGTGATCCTCACGTCCGGCACTCGATGGAATCGAATCGACACTCGCCGGATGACACAACACTTTGTTCTCACTCACGAGCGATGCACTCGCGACCTGCGCAATCATGAAGCCCGAGTGCAAACCACTTTGAGGTGCAAGGAACGGGGTCAAACCTGTCGACAACGCAGGGTTCACGAGCTGTTCCACGCGACGTTCGCTGATGTTCGCGAGTTCCGCAGAAGCCATCGCCGCAAGGTCGAGCGCCAACGCCAACGGTTGTCCGTGAAAGTTACCTCCTGACAAAAGATCTGCGCCGCCATCGTCTCGCAAAAAGATCGTCGGGTTGTCCGTGACGCTCTGCAGCTCACGCTCGAGAACACTTGCTGCCCAAACCAATGCATCACGCGACGCACCATGCACCTGCGGCATGCAACGAAGTGAGTACGCGTCTTGCACCCGCGGACAATCGGCATGGCTTTCCATGATCTCGCTGTCGTCGAGCATCGCGCGCAGGTTCTTCGCGACAGACGCTTGGCCCGGATGTGGACGAACCGTCATGAGCCGTTCGTCGAACGGACGCTTGGAACCTTTCGCAGCTTCGAGGCTCATCGCGCCAGCTACGTCGGCAATGGTGCACAGTTCGAGCGCATCGCACACAGCAAGTGACCCAAGCGCGGCCATGTATTGCGTGCCGTTGATCAAGGCGAGGCCCTCCTTCGCAGCAAGTTCTACAGGACGAACTCCCGCCCGCGCGAGCGCGTCACCTCCCGACATTCGTTCACCTTCGAACGATGCCTCGCCTTCCCCCATCAGCACGAGCGCAAGATGGGCAAGAGGTGCGAGGTCTCCCGATGCTCCAACGGAGCCTTGTGCCGGAATACGGGGCGTAACGCCGCGATTGAGCATCTCGACGAGAAGGTCAACGACTTGGGTGCGTACGCCGGAGTGACCAAGCGCGACGACTTGCGCGCGTAGCAACATCATCGCGCGAACTTCTGCGGTGGGTAGGTCCGGACCAACTCCACACGCGTGGCTGCGAACAAGGTTCTTTTGCAGCGCGATGACGTCCCGATGTCCAATGCGCGTTTCCGCAAGTGCGCCAAAACCAGTGTTGACGCCATACACCGCAGGCGCTGCATCGCCTCCATCGACGATCGCATCGACAGCACGTCGAGCTGCATCGACACGGGCCCGAGCTTCGGCGCCAAACGCAACAGGACGACCTCGACGCGCAACGTCTTCGAGGTCTTGAAGTGACAAGAAACGACCGAGTTCTACAGGGGACTTTGCGTGCACGAGCGCAACGCTAGCAGGCCATGCACAAGACGACGAACTGGCTTCCGATGGTCGAGTCGATCGCCTATTCTCCCGCCCACTCATGCGGCATTTTCCTCTCGCGCTCGTGCTGGCGCTCGCCGGTTGTGGTGCGTCTTCGGATCCGGGAAACACGAACGTCGGCACACCGTCCGATGATCCAGGTTCGGAAAAACGAACCCCGATCACGTCCGAACCAGGGGCTTCGCCTGGTTCTGGTTCGACGGATCCGTCAGGACCTGAACCTTCGTTCGGGTGTCGTTTGCCTGCGCCTGTCGTGAGTGAGGATGTGTGCAAGCAAGACGCTGACTGTGCGCCAAGCTCGCCGTGTCATGCGCGAGCATGTGTTGCGACGAGCAAAGCAACGCCGCGTACGCCCGACTCCGTGTGCACGATGAACATCGATTGCCAAAGCGCGGACGTGAATCCCTGCTCGTGTTACCAAGGCCATTGCGCGCTTGTCCCCAAGAACCCCTGAAGGCTCATGCGATACTTCGTCAAATATTCGTCCGGTCGTGAAGTACCTGTCGATGTGACCGTTCTGCCGAGTGGAGAAATCCAAGCGGAAGTGGAAGGTCGCACGTTCAAGCTCGATGCGTTTGATCACCAAGGCGCCGTGCATCTGAACTTCGAGGGCAAGTCCGTCGAGTTGTGGATGGATGGAAAAGCGCCCGAACAAGGTGTTGTTTCAGGAGACAAACGTTTTCACGTGCAGGTCGAAAACGAACGAACGAGGGCGCTCGCTGGAGCTTCCGGAGGTGCGGGTGCGAAGGGGGACAAACTCATCACGTCGCCGATGCCCGGTCGTGTTCTCAAAGTGCTCGTAAACGAAGGCGATGAAATTCATGCTGGAAAACCGCTTGTCGTGGTCGAAGCGATGAAAATGGAGAACGAGCTCGCCGCTGCGCACGACGGCAAAGTGAAGAAGGTGTACGTCACTGCTGGCACGGCCGTCGAAGGTGGTGCCAAGCTCGTCGAACTCGAATGACCATGCGCCGACGTATTCCTCTCGCTCACCTTCCCACACCCATCCAACGCCCTCGCCGTCTTGTTGAAGCCACAGGCATCGACTTGTGGGTCAAGCGTGACGACATGACGGGGGGAGCCGAAGCTGGAAACAAAATTCGCAAGCTCGAGTATCTGTTCGCAGAAGCGTTGTCGCTCGAGTGCGACACGGTGATCACGTGCGGCGGTGAGCAGTCGAATCACTCGCGAGCGACCGCGCTTTGCGCAGCTTCGTTGGGGCTCAAAACAATTTTGTATTTGCGCACGGACGACATGGAGAACGTTTCCGTGTCGGGGAATCTGTTGCTCGATCGTTTGGCGGATGCGGAGGTGCGGTTCATGTCGCCTGCGCAGTGGCCGGATCGGGAGCGGATGATGGATCAGGCCGCGGATGCGCTGCTGCGTGAGGGGCGACGTGCGTACGTGATTCCCGAGGGTGGTTCGAACGGGCTTGGTGCTCTTGGGTATGTCGAAGCGATGGCGGAAGTACGGCGCCAGATCGACGTGGGGTTAGGCGGGGGCAAACCTTTCGATGCGGTGGTCGTGGCGTGTGGTTCGGGAGGAACGGCAGCGGGTGTGGCGCTTGGTGCAGCGATGTACGGTGTGGCGCGAGAAACCATCGCGATGGCGGTGTGTGACGATGCGGCGTATTTCGAGGCGCGTATCGCGAGCATCATCGAGGACGCGCGGCGTGTGGATACGCGGCTGCCCGAGCCTGTACGCGTCATCGTGCACGATGGAGCCAAGGGTCCAGCGTACGCAGTGATGTCGCTCGAGCAGCGGAAGCTCTTGGCCCAAGTGACGCGTTTGTCCGGGCTGGTGCTCGATCCGGTGTACACGGGCAAGGCGTTTGCGGGATTGGTCGATCTTACGAAACCGAACGGGTTGCTCGCGGGCAAACGAGTGCTCTTCATCCACACGGGTGGATTGCCGGGCCTCTTGGCGCAAGCAGAAGAGTTTGCCGCGGTCGTCGAAGAAGAAGCCTAGAGGGACATTCGACTTGCGGGCCGGTTGAACGCTTCGCGTTCAAGAGACTGTTTCATAACTCGCGACGACATCGATCTCTGCCACCCCGCGCGGGGTTAAAACCCCGCGCTACATAATAAAAAGTCCTCCACTGCCGTTCCGGACTACCATCTTCGTGCTTCTTTCATCATCGAGATT
>JBGAOI010000735.1:0-4126 GCA_044221885.1 Polyangium sp. (in: bacteria) | reverse complement strand
GAACTGCGAGAATACCCGCGTCGGTAACGATGATCCACGGCAATTCAAGGCGATTTTTGCACAGCTCCCCTTCACTTCCGCTCCGCCTTTTTCGGCAAATCCATCTGTCCCACTTTCGGTCGACGCGCGTCGGGCGCCGCAACGACGCGCGCTCCTCGCAACGCATCTGCACAACAACGAAAACCACGTTGAGGCGACGTAAACGACTCGGGAATCGTCGTATCGATCGGTCGACAACGTGCACGTCCCGGCCCCCAATCATCTCCCTTGAGCGACGAACGAAACGGCGGTTCAGCCTTCTTTCCTTGCGGATTGTCGACCCATTCGTCGACGTTGCCCGTCATGTCGTACACGCCAAACGGACTCACGCATCGCGGCATCGAACCCGACTTGACCCGTTTGTCCACGCGCTCGATTTCTGAACCAACACGTTCCGGATGCGACAACGCATCAGCATCGATCGGCTCTTCGTTTTGATCGATGTTGCACGCAGTTCGATCCCGCTCGGCTCCATACGGATACGGCCACATTCCAGGCCCTTCGCAAGCAAACTCCCACTCCTCGACGTTGCACAAACGTTTGCCCTCGGCCTGACATGCGCGCGCCGCTTCGTTCCAATCGGCCATCACGACAGGTTTGACGCCCTGCAAGTTCGGGTACTCGTAAACGTCGATGCAGAAACGCCGAAATTCGAGCCGTCCTTCGCAAATCACTTGGGACCCAAACTGTTCGCAAACGTCTTGCACACCCTCGCGGTAGCGATCGCATTTGTGTCCAACGAATGGACAATAAATTCCGTCGATGAGCACCATGCCTTTCGGACACATCGTGACGCTCTCGGGATTGACCTGGACGTAGCTCGGAGGTGCCACAGGAGCCGACACGCTCGCGGTTTGTCTGGGAACGGAACTCGGGGAAGCCGAAGGAATCTCGGAGGAAACGAGCACGAACACCGGAGCTGCCGATGAGCCGGGTGGAATCACGGGCTCGCCTTTTTTTCTCGACGTGAGCAGTGCCGCACCAATGCCCAAGGACAACGCGAGGACCAAAGGAAAAACGACCGTTGAACGCGCGTTCATTCACCCTCTGTCGGCGCGTCGCCCTTGCGTTCTTCTTCTTCACGTTTCTCGATGAACGGCCGAGGCGGATCGACCACGACACCATCCAGCGGTTCTGCGCAACAACGAAAGCCAACTTGATAAAATGTAAAGGTTGGTCCGTGCGAACTCGTGGTGAGTCGACACGTATTACGCACCGGCCCCCAGTAACCTCCGTTCAGTGTCGAGACCTTGTCCGTGTTCGGATCGTCCAGTGCGTTGTCGGTCCATTCGTCGACGTTGCCCGACAGGTCGTACACGCCATACGCACTGACGCAGTCTGGATGCGACCCGATCGGATCGGCCTGCCACAACCGCGCGATCTCGTCTTCGCGTGTGCGTGGGTCGGACAAAGCGTTCACGTCCGCTTCAACGACGGCGCGATCGATGTTGCAGGGACTCGGCTGCCGCACGAAGCCCCACGGGTATGGAAGGCGTTTTGGCCCTTCACACGCCAGGATCCATTCCGACCGTCGGCATAAGCGTTTGCCAACACTTTCGCACGACGCTTTTGCCTCGAACCAACTCACCCACACCTGAGGTCGCTCACCCACGCGATTCGGCCACTCGTGCAAATCGATGCAATATCGCCGCCGATCGACAGCGCCAAGACAAACCTCACCTCGGTTATATTCCGGGCAACCGTGCCCCACGCCACCAGCGCGCTTCAAACATCGGTAGGCGATCGCCGGACAGAACGGCCCATCCACGAGCGCCATGTCGGCCGGACACGATCCAGAAGCGGAAGAAGCATCTTCGAGGTTTGTCGCGTCGACGGCCGCATCCAAAACGACAGGGAGCGGCCTTTCGACGGACACTTGTCCGGACGTACCCGCGTCCCTGGTATCCCAGGTCTCCACCTTGGCTCGGCCACAACCAACGATTCCGCCCCAGCCTATCAACAGACTGAGCACAACGACGGTCACGACTCTGAATGAGGGTTTGCCCACGTCTCGGACTGCTCGATTCACCTAGTAGACACGGCCTCGATGATGCGGGAAAAGATTTGGACGAACCGCGCTCGCGAACATGAGGGCATCCAGATCTCGACCACCCCAAGATCTCGGATCGCGTGACAGCTCATGCCTCGCCGGCGTGCTAGCCATCGCAAGTCCATGAACCGACTGCTCATTCGCGGTGCCCGACAGCACAACCTCAAGAACGTCAATCTGTCGCTGCCTCGGGATCACCTTGTGGTGATCACCGGTCCGAGCGGCTCGGGCAAGTCATCGCTCGCATTCGATACCGTGTACGCCGAAGGTCAACGTCGGTACGTCGAATCGCTTTCCGCGTACGCGCGGCAGTTCCTCGAACAACTTGCAAAACCTGACGTCGACGCGATCGAGGGATTGTCACCAGCCATTGCGATCGAACAGCGCGCGCTGACGAAAAGTCCGCGTTCCACAGTCGGAACCGTGACGGAAATTTCAGACTATCTGCGCCTTCTCTTTGCACGCATTGGCACGCCTTATTGCCCGCAGTGCGGTGAGCGCATCGAAGCTCAAACGGTGCAACAGATCGTCGATCGCATCCTGGGTCTCGGTGAAGGATCACGGGTCACCGTGCTTGCACCCATCTGTCGCGCGCGACGCGGCGAACTCAAGCTCGAGCTCGATCGTTTACGTCGGGAAGGATTCGTACGCGTTCGTATCGATAGCGAAGTTGTCGACTTGGGTGACGAGATCGTTCTCGATCGCCAGAAGCCTCATGATCTCGATGTCGTCGTCGATCGCATCGTCGTCAAGGAAGGCATCAAGAGTCGTCTCACGGATTCTGTCGAGCTCGCGTTGAAGCTTGGTGAAGGACGACTGCTCGTTGATCCATCCACGGACAAACTTCGTCGTGAACCGATCTGGATGAGTGAACGCTTTGCCTGCATCTCGTGTGGGATCTCCTTTCCGCCGATCGAGCCGCGGATGTTTTCGTTCAACGGTCCGCACGGTGCTTGTCCAACCTGCGACGGCATAGGTTTTAGGACTCGGATCGATCCTGAACGCCTGGTGCCCGACGATCGACGAACACTTCGTGAAGGCGCAATCGTCGCGTGGGGACGTCGAGGTTCGGTCGCTTTGTCGACGGAAACAAGCAAGGCCGTCCATGCGCTGGGTGTCGACCCAGACAAACCTTTTCGCGACTTCGATGAAGCCACCAAACAAGCTTTGTTTTTTGGCGCAGAAGGCGCACCAGCCAAAGGTCGACGTAAAGCGAAAGAAAACTACGAAGGCATTGTCGTACGCCTCGAGCGAATGCTCGCCGCGGGTGATGCCGACGTCGCGCAGGACGATGACGACGATGACGACGATGACCTCACGGCGATCGACGACATCGGTCGGTATGCAGTCACGCGTGTGTGTGATGTTTGTAATGGCAAACGTCTTCGTGCCGAGGCGCTTGCTATCAAACTTGCAGACAAGAACATTGCTGACGTGAGCACGATGCCGCTGCGCACGTTGCGATCGTTCCTGGAAGGCTTGGCCCGTGTCGACGGCGTGTTTCACTTGCAACCTCGAGATCGCGCCATCGCTGAGCCATTGCTGCGTGCCGTCGTTGCGCGCCTTGGTTTTCTCATCGATGTGGGTCTCGACTACCTGACCCTCGATCGTTCAGCGCAAACGCTCTCCGGCGGCGAAGGTCAACGCATTCGCCTCGCGACACAGATCGGTGCAGCGCTCGTAGGCGTGCTGTACGTACTTGACGAACCCAGCGTGGGGCTTCATGCACGCGACAATGCGCGTCTGCTGGAGGCCTTGCGGCGCCTCGTGGATCTCGGCAACACGGTGCTCGTTGTCGAACACGATCGCGATGCCATTCTGGCTGCGGACTACGTCGTCGACATGGGACCAGGCGCAGGGGTGCACGGCGGTGAAGTCATCGCCGAAGGAACTCCGGCCGAGATCCAAGCCGACCCGAAGTCGATCACGGGGCCGTGGCTTTCCGGGGACAAACACCTTCCGATTCCTACGAAACGGCACACGAGCGACGGTCGTGTGTTGCGGGTCGTCGGCGCCAAAGCGCACAACCTGCACAAC
>JBGAOI010000734.1:0-4130 GCA_044221885.1 Polyangium sp. (in: bacteria) | reverse complement strand
GCCAGATCGAAATTGATGGAGGTGGCCAACAGGCTGCGCTGGAAGTCCTGGGCGGGGAACGCCTGCAGCGCCCAGCTCACGAAGTTCACCGCGTTGCGGTGCTCGATGGCCACGCCCTTGGGCCGGCCCGTGGAGCCGGAGGTGTAGATCACGTAGGCCAGATGGTTCGGCGCCAGGCCGGCGCGGTCCGGGTCATGGCCGGGTTCGTCATGGATGGTTACACCGTCGGCCAAGGAAGTTCTTACGTGGAAGGAGGGGCGGCCTGCACGGTCATTGGTAGGTTCGGGGCAGCCTCCGCTTCGATCGCATCAGGATCTTGACGGAACGGGATGGGCAACGTTCGTACGGCCAAACGTCGTCGCGATCGGGGGCGATCGCATCGACGTGTGGGCCCTCGAGGGATCCCGACACCTGGGCCGATGGGACAAACCCGTCACCGCGCTGATTTCGCTCGAAGGAAAACTCGTGGCGGGTGACGCGGAGGGGAACATTTGGGAGGTGGACGTGGAATGAGGCGCGACGAACCGTAACGAGACGTGCGCGGATGGCGGAACTTTCGTGTGCAGGTTTCTTGTCACAAACCCGAAGCGTGGGGTACAGAGGGGACGCCCACACGGGCAAGGAGCGTCGAGAGATGAATCGTTGGAGTATTGTGGCGGCCATGGGCGTCGCGGCAGTCGTGGGTTGTTCCAACACGCCGCCGACGGCGAAGCAGAATCCGCAAGTTACAACGACAACCGCCACAGCCCCAGACAAACAGGCCGCGGTAACTGTACCAACGTCGGGTTTGACGCCGGCCGAGCTCGATGAGTATTACCACTTGCCCGAAGGTGGCGAGCTTTTGCCGCTCGACTTTTTGAAGGCCATCGAGAGCGTCCGTACTTCCAAACCTTTCATTGAAAACCTCGAACGATTCAACCTCATTCCGGATCCCAAAGACCCCGATGGTTTGCCTGTGGGCATGTCGGCGGCGATGATCAAGGGACAACGCGCCGAACCGCGCACGGTGTTTTTCAATTGTGCCGCATGTCATACAGCGGAGATGACCTACGGGGGCAAGACGTTGCGAATCGACGGGGCCGCGGCGCAATTCGACATGGCCGGGTTTGTCTCGGACTTGCTCGAGTCCATGAATGCCACGATGACGGATCCGAAAAAACTCGCCGAATTTCTCGAACGATTGGCCAAGGTCCACGCCGCGCAAGTTGAAAAGTTTTACCCCGATTTGAAGCTCGATGGGAAAAAGAACTTTTTCGAGCAGGTAAAACAACTGCACAAGACGAAAAAGAAGCTGGAAAAACAGGTTGCTGACGTAAAGCTACGGGTGGAATCGGCGCAGGAAGCGGTTGAGCTTTTGCAGGCCAAGATCAAGTACCTGGAAGGTTTGCGCGGGTTGCGTCCGACAACCATTGCCGGATTTGGGCGTCTTGATGCCTTCATGGGTGCACGGAATCTGCTGTTCGGCGAAAAATACGCGCATGACCTGAATTCACCCGTCAGCCTTCCCCCGATTTTTGGTTTGTCCAAACTTACGTGGTTCCATTACGACAACAACACCACGTCGATCGTGCAGCGCAACATCGGTGAAGACTTGGGCGTGGGCGCCGTGGTCGACATGAAAACGTGGGAATCAACGGTGGAGCTGCGCAATTTGCTGCGTCTCGAAGAGTTGGCTTCCAAGATTTCCGTGCCCAAGTGGCCAGCCGATATGTTTGGAGCAATCGATACGGCCCGCGCCGAACGAGGCGCTGCTACGTACAAGAAACAATGCGGCGGGTGCCATGATTATGGTGACGATGGGTGGTTTCCCGATCGCACGGTGGACCTAGACAAACTCGGCACCGATCCGAATCGGGCGAAAAACTTTGCGGAAATGTTGGGGGACAAAACGTTTGCCGAGTCCCTGCACGGCGTGCTCGAACTGGTGCAAAACAAGGCCATGGCCAAGGAGAAAATCTCGGCCGAGGAATTGGCGAAAGCGGAACCGCGCAAGGTGCAATGGCGAGCGACGAACAAATACGCTTCGCGCCCATTGGCTGGCATTTGGGCCAGCGCGCCGTATCTGCACAATGGATCGGTGCCGACGCTTTATGACTTGCTGTTACCTCCTGACAAACGCCCGAAGGCCTTTATGACGGGAAGCCGCGAGTTCGACCCGAAAAAGGTTGGATACGTGCACGACGGATCGAAAGGCGGCACGTTTCAGCTCGATACGGCCAAGGATGGCAACCACAACACGGGGCATACGTTCGGCACCGAGTTGTCCGAGGAAGAGCGCTTGGACTTGGTGGAGTATTTGAAGGGGCTGTAGGCTGCTCGTTCAGGCGCGCGTTACGCGTTTGACGAGACGCGCGCGGGCACGCACCGCGGCATAAGGAGCTTCCGGCACGAAGCGGCCATACGCCACGAGAAGCTGCCCGTCAGGGCCACTCACAACGTTCGCGGAATCCTCCATGCTGCCCTCGGCGGACACGACAAACTTGGGACTCACGACCCCGGTCCCATCGATTTCCACGCCCATCAAGTCGAGATGCGCGGCATCACAAGACGCAACGTTCGAAGACTCACTCCAGACGACGTAGGTTTTCCCGTTTGTCGAGGCTAAAGCGGGACGCAAGGAACGTTCGGCGGCGGTGCCACAACCTTGGACTTCGGGCACCAAGAAGGATGCATTAACCACCACGTCTCCCGCTGGTGAAACAGTCATGGCCTGAAGCCCGAGCGTCCGTGGAAAATTGGGCCATACGCCTTCGCCGTAAACATCCGTACGCCACAACAAGGTATGGTTTTTCCCATCAAACGAGGCATCAAACCAGACGAGCATGCTGTTTTGCACGGTGACGACGCAAACGAAGGACGGCTGTGTTGTTCTTGACGAGGCTCGAACCGGCGACGAATTGCGTTCCATCGAAAACCACTTGGGAGCTCCAATGATTTCCGACGCGTTCATCGATGATGATGGGTTTCGTGTCGATCAAATCGGCGGATTTCGAAACGCGCATGCCGTAGACCTGGTCGAAATTGGGTGCCCAGGTGAGAAGGAATTGATTGCCATCGAACGCCATACTGGGACGTGATGTCCAAGCAATGAGGCCGGTGACGAGCAAACCTCCGGGATCGACGACGACGCCTGCGGAGGTGACGCGGGCCAAACGCAATGTGCGAAAAAAGTTTGGAAAATTCGCATTTTCGGTCCAGGCCACCAAATAATCCGCGCCGTCAGAAACGATTGTCGGAAAAACGTCGATCATGGTAGTGGGATCGTCTGGAGCGACAACGATTCCGCCAGGATCCAAGACCTGGCCCGAAGGAAGAATGCGGGTCAATCGAATGTCACCGCTGGGACTTCCTGTAAGTGGCGTGGAAACAACAACGAATTGCCCATTGGCGAAAATGACGTCGGAGGGATAACCGGGACCAACATAGAATCCTGCTGGATCGAGCACTTCTCCCGCGGGTGAGACACGCGAGGCATACATGTTTGCGGAAGGCGCGTACGTGGGGATCGACCAAACGACGATGTATTCATCCGCGCCAAACGCGATTTTTGACTCGACGCTGGTTCGTTTTTAGAGCACCGGTTTGGCGATTTCGATTTCGTCGGCGATCGCGGGATCGGACGCAAAAAGGGCGGCAGAGAATTCGGCGGTGGTTTCGATGGGATGCGCTTCGTTTTGGCTGCATCCAAGGGCGAAAGCACCGCAATGAGCCACCAGAAAAGCAAGAAGATACCGACGCTTCATTGCTTCACCTCCAAGCTTACCCTTAGTTGTTCGCGACGCGCATCGTCAACGACTTTCGACGCGGGATCGCAAAACGTGACGCATCGTTGCAGATGATGCTTGAGGTATCCGGAAATGGCGAGTAGTGTGGCTAGGTTCAACGCCATGGCTTCAAATCGCTCATCGCATCTCGATCGTCGCCAATTCATCTCCACCACCGCTGCGGTGGGCGCTGCATTTCTCACAGGATGCACGGGGACGGAGCGCCCAACGGTGACGACGCCCAACGCACCTTGCCCGGATTCCTCGACGCAACCTTATCCCGGCGTGGACTTGCAAGATCTGACGATTTCGGATTTGCAGGGTCGTGTGGGTAATGGTCAAGAAACGTCGCGCTCGGTGGTCGAG
>JBGAOI010000733.1:1651-4135 GCA_044221885.1 Polyangium sp. (in: bacteria) | reverse complement strand
TAGAGGAAGATGATTTGCGAGAAAATCATCACCATCGCGAAGATCGTTACCATCACACGCAATTGCTGAAGCTCGGGGCGAGCCAAGCTCGGGAAATTCGTGTAATCGTAGATGCGGCGATGATCACCTGCCATGCCCGTGATGAACAAGGGCAGGAACGTGCCATTAAAGCCGATGATCGTCAGCCAAAAGTGCAGTTTGCCCAAAGGCTCGCTCATCATGCGCCCGAACATCTTCGGGAACCAATGCGTCACGCCCGCAAACGTCGCAATGATGGCGATCGGAATGAACGTGTAGTGGAAGTGCGCCAGCACGAAGTACGTGTCGTGGAAGTAGATATCCGAACCGCTCGAGCCCAGGTAAATACCCGTCACGCCACCCAAGAGGAATTCGCCCACGAACGCGAGCGCCCAAAGCATGGGCGTCGTCAGGCGAATCGAACCGCCGTACAACGTCGCAATGTACACGAAGATCATTTCTGCGACCGGAATCGAGATAATGAGCGTCGTGACGCTGAAGATGTTCGCCATTCGCGGATCGATACCCGCAACGAATTGGTGATGGGCCCACACGAAGAAGCTGATGATGCCCGTCGCCAATGCCGTGTAAAGCACCGTCTTGTAGGCAAAGAGCTTCTTGCGCGAGAAAACCGTCATGACTTCCGCAACGATGCCCATCGCCGGCAACAGCACGACGTATACTTCGGGATGCCCGAAGAACCAGAACAAGTGCTGCCAGAGGACAGGATCGCCGCCACGAGCCGGGTCGTAGAAGCCTGTTCCAAGGACTTGATCGAAGAGCAAGAGAACAGCGCCGGCGACCAGCGGTCCAACCGAACCCATGAAAAGAACGCTCGCAATGACGATCATCCAGATGACCATCGGAATGCGATAAGCGGTCATTCCTGGGGCTCGAGCATTCATCACGGTGGTGACGAAGTTGATCCCGCCCAAAAGGAACGCGACGAATTCGAGCGCCACGGCGAGAAGCCATAACGTGGCGCCGATGGGCGCCATATTGTAGGCAGCTTTCGACGAAAGCGGCGGATAGGCCGTCCATGCACCACCGAATGCACCTCCTGGAACGAGGAACGACGCAAGCAGGATGATGGCGCTGATGAAGAAGATTTGGAACGACAACCGGTTCAGCCTTGGAAACACCATATCATCACAGCCGATCATCAGCGGGATGAGGTAATTTCCAAAAGCGGCGATGAGAACGGGCATCGCGACCCAGAAAATCATGATCGTTCCGTGATTGGTCACGAGAACGTTGTATTGGCCGGGCGACATCGTGCCATACCCCGGAATGGACGAACCGGGGAAGGCAAGTTGCATGCGAAATGCATACGCGAAAAACCCGCCGAAAAGCGCCATGAACATCCCCGTAAAGAGGTATTGCATGGCAATGATTTTATGATCCGTGGACCAGAGGTACTTCTTTACGAACCCCTCTTGGGCGTGATCGTTTCCGTGATCGGCCATGGGAACTCAGCTCCTCCCTATCTAGCGACTGGCCTGGACATTGGTGAACCCGCGGAGCCATGCGGCGTGCTGCTCGGGTGTTTCGATGACGAGCTTGGCTCCCATGATACCGTGCCCGATGCCGCAGATTTCGGCGCACTGGATATCGAACGTGCCGGTTTGTTCGGCTTTGAACCAGCCGGTGATTTCGCGACCGGGAACGGCATCTTGCTTCAAACGAAATGCCGGCACCGAAAAGCTGTGCACGACGTCGCGAGCCGCGAGTTTGAAGTGATAAACCTTGTTGACTTCGACGTGCATTTCATCCGTGGTCATGACGTCATCGGGCGTATCGATGAGGTTGTCCGGGCCGGGATCGGTAAACACCCACGCCCATTGTTGGCTCATGATGCGCACCGTATGGTCGGCAGGAGGCATGGTTTGTTTGACCTCCATCCACACGCGTACTGCGCCCACGATAATGAAAACGTCGCAGATCAACACGAGAGCGTGCGGGATGGTGACCCAGCGTTTTTCGCTCTTTGGTTCACCCGTGATGTATTGGCCTTTTTGGCCTTCGCGATGGCGGAACTTGAAGATCAAGTAGAAGAACGCCACCTCGGCCAGGATAAACCAAAACCCGACGAACAACGTAATGAGCATGATCTGCCCATCGATGGATCGGGCGTAACTACTCACTTGTGGGATCAAGCGTTCAATCATGGCAGTTCTCGCTCATTGCCCAAAGAGGAAGACCGCGCCGACGTAAAGCACTACGCCGATCATGGTCAGAATGAAACATTGTTGCGCAAGCTTTTCGGCGGGACTTGGTCCGGACGAACCTGCTTGTGCATGACCATCCCCACCAGCTTCTTCTTTTTTCTCGGACGATTCCATGATGCGTCTCCGAATCAGTGGAGGGTTTGGATGTAGGCAATGACGTCTTTCATTGCCGCTTCATCCGCCAATGTCGCGACGGCGGCCCGCATTTGCGCGCCTTTGGCGTCGCCGGGAACCGTAC
>JBGAOI010000733.1:0-1641 GCA_044221885.1 Polyangium sp. (in: bacteria) | reverse complement strand
TGCCCGAGCAAATACCAATCGCTGGTTTTCACGAGATCGGGAGCAGCTTGATCTTTTTTTCCTTCTGCGCGTTCGCCATGACAAGCGGCGCACGTTTGATAAAGGCTTTTTCCTTTGGCCGCATCACCGACGACACGACTTTCCGGTTTTGGCGCCTGCAAATGCTCGACATACGCGGCGACTGTCGCGATGTCTTCATTGCCGCGCAGCGTGCGCGACATGGGCCGCATGCGCAGTCCCGCGTCGTCCGAAGGATGGGCTCCTCGTACGCCGTCCTGGAAGCTGCGCAATTGCGCTTCGACATACCACGCAGGAAGTCCGGCAATCGCCGGCGCTCCCAAATCGCGATTGCCCGCTCCGTCACTCCCATGACAGGGCGAACAGTTGTTGAACCGCGCGCGCCCACGCGCTTCGCCTTGTCCCACATCACAACCTGCGATCCACGCAAGAAGGAAGATGGGAAGCAAGATGTACAAAGGTTGTCGTTTCTTCATGGCACCTGCACGACCACGACCAGCACTCATGTCCGGCCGCTCCAATCGAGTTCCTCGTTCGTCGAACGACCCATTGAATTCACACCAAAAGCAAAACAATCGACAAACAAATCCCCGCGGGAATCAACTGCACAGCGCATTGTTATCGTCGGTAAAACCATCTCGAACCAGCTTTCAAACTTTCTACATGACGTTACGGCACTGCAAACGGGATATTTCTTTATCGAATCTTACGTTACGTCGAGGGATTGCGAGTTTGTCGACGATGGTTGTTTGGACCAACCCGTTGTTCAAAGCAAAACGTATGCCCAAAGCAAACATCTCCCGTGTTCCTGCTCCAGGCGCTCTTTGTGCGCATCGCATTCGGGGTCCACCAGATGTACCGTCGCAATGAGTTTGGCGTAATTGAACCATTCACGCAGGACCGCTCAAAGCATGTCGAATTCCCGAATCGGCCTATCGCTGACAAGACCACAGGTTACCGTCGTGGCGACCCACCGGAGATTCTCCGTGCGTACGTGACCTGACAAGCTCCACCGGAGCCGCCGGAATTCTTTCGCGCCCACGCGTCCTTTGATGGAAGTCTCCGCTTCGAAGCGTGTATCATCCCCCCACGGGTGGCGACATCGATACCGATGATCAACGCGCCCAGGGGACTTGCCACGGCACACGTCAGAGGAGTGTTCTTTATGAAATCGGCTTTCAAAGAGAGAATTCGCGTCCACAACTTGGCTCTCGGCACGCTGGCTTTCGGCGCTCTCGTCATGCTGCCTGCCGGATGCATCGGCACCATTGGCGAGACGCCCGATGGGAACGGCGGTGCCGGAGGGACCACAGGGCAGGGCGGCATGAGCAGCTCGGGCGATGTGACGTCTTCGTCCTCCTCTGGCGACGTTTCCTCGAGCAGCTCGTCCACGTCTTCCTCGAGCGGCGCCACGAGTTCGTCGACGAGTTCCTCCACGAGTGCCTCCTCGACGTCATCTTCGAGCACCTCGTCGTCGACCAGTGCGTCGAGTTCAGCATCGAGCAGTTCGTCGACGTCGTCCACGTCATCGAGCTCGTCCAGTGGCAGTATGCCGGTGTGTGGCAACAACATGGTGGAAATGGGTGAAACCTGTGATCCGCCGGCGAGTTGCCCGAGCAATTT
>JBGAOI010000732.1:0-4143 GCA_044221885.1 Polyangium sp. (in: bacteria) | reverse complement strand
TTTCATAGAGCGATTCCTTTCGTAGTGACGAAGAGCCAAGGTCCAATGGGACCGGGCAACTCGTTGCGGCATGAGTTGCCAAAGTCGCACGCATATTCAATCCCGCCGCAGCGGGTTGCATGTACATGCATCTTGGCATCGGGCACAACCGTCTATGAATGTTTGGTTGCTGTTGCGGCGTCAAGTGACGTTGTTGGGCGTCATCTTTTTTAGTCGTTGCGCAACAACCGCGTGATCGATGGGCAGTAGGGTTGTGAGAAATGTGATGGCACCGCGGGACGAGCCGACGACGCGCAAGGGCGTTCGTCCGCGTATTTCAGCCTTGGCACTGCCCGTTGACGCACACTTCGTTGTTGTTGCAATCGTTGCCGCATTGGCCGCAATTGCGACGATCTGTGTTTACATCCACGCAACCGGAACCTTGGCATTGTTGGCCTGGGGCCGGGCAATTACATTGGCCGGATACGCATTCGCCGGCGGGACCACAACGTCGGTCGCATTGGCCGCAGTTGTCGATGTCCGTCGAGAGATCGCGGCAGCCGATGTCCGCACCGCATTGGGTTTGTCCTGCCGCGCAGACGCATTGGCCAGATACGCACGTGCCCATGCCACACGTCACGTTGCACGTGCCACAAGCTTCCGGATCCTTCGAAAGATCCCGACATCCAAGCTGATTGCCGCAGATGACTTCCCCTTGCGCGCATTGGCACATACCCGAAACGCACGTGCCCGTACCGCAATTGGTGCCGCACGTGCCGCAATGCGCAGGATCCTTCGACAAATCGAAGCAACCACTGTTGCATTCGACCGTTCCTGCCGGACAAGCACCGCATTGACCAGACACGCATTGTTGCCCCGTTTTGCAGGCTTCTCCGCACGATCCACAATGCGTTGGGTCACTGGCCAAGTCAAAACACCCGTCGTTGGCGCACGAGACCAGACCAGTTCCACAAACACAAACCTCTTGAACGCAAAGCGACCCTGGGCCGCATGTCGTATTGCCACAAGGCGGCGCGGCTCCAGAACCACCGTTGCCGCTGTTGCCCGAACCGCTGTTGCCAATGTCCGTGGGACCTCCGCCGCATCCGCCCACGGACGACATGAACATTGCCCACGAAGTCAAAAGGATTCCGCCGATAAGCCAATGTCGTTGCATCGTTCCACCTCGTTCCAAGTTACCGTGCCATCGCCTGAGTGCCGCGGGCGCGTCGAAATGGCTCAGATATTTTGTGGTGCAACGGTCTTGTCTAGAAACACTTGCCGTCGACGCAGGTCTGTCCGACGTTACATGCTTTGCCGCAGCCGCCGCAGTTCTTGGCATCTTTGTCGGTGTCGACGCAAACGTTGTTGCACGTCACCCAAGGAAAGTCGCAGTCACATTTTCCGTCGTGGCACGATTCTCCATCGCTACATTCGATGGAACAATCACCACAATTGTCATTGCTCGATTTCACATCGACACACACGTTGTTGCACAACTTGGTCGGGGATTCACAACCACCCTTGCAATCACCTTTGATACACACATCGTCGTGACCACACGATCGATTGCACGCTCCGCAATTGTGTGGGTCGGAATCGAGCGACGTACAAACGCCGTCGCACATGGTTTGTCCGTCTTCACAAATGCAGCTTCCGGATTCACAATGCGCCCCACCTGTACAGGCCAAACCACACCCCCCACAATGAAGGTTGCTGGAGGTGAGATCATGGCATTCCGAACCGCACGCCGTTGCCGGAGGAGCACAAGGTGTATCGTCGGGAGGCGTTGTCCTGACCAACGGTTCAACGAGCGTATCCGTGCACCCCGTCCACATCCACAACGTCCACACGCAGAAAAAAAAGGTCGACCAAGAGCCGCGTCGAAGACGATTCTTCCATAATGAACGTCGATGGGCGTCTCGACGTCGAGAAAAAATAGGTACAGCGTTTCGTCGAATCGAGTTTGGCATGACCACCCTCATTTGAGTTTTAGATCGAGTCCCAATCCAATCGTCAGCAAAGGCTGACCAAAATAGGTATCCGATGTTCTACCCGGCAGACGTAACACCGGGCGAGGCGTAGCAATGGCGGCCAGAAAATCCACGCGCAGTGCTACGTTGGATGCGAACGACCAAGCCAGCGCCGACTTTACGTAAGGCAGGGCATACGCGACATTGCCGTCGCGCGCAGCGATTCCGTCGGAAGTTGGTTGGCCATAATGATGAAAAACGCCGCCGCCCGCGCCAGCTCCAAGGCCCAGGGTGAGCGTTGGAGAAAAATGAGCCACGTCCGCCCAGCCTCCAACCAGAAGCGCCGAGGCGGCAATGTTTACATTGCCCACATCCGAGGTAATCGTTGCGGGCAGAATGGGCGCCAAGCCTATGAAATCGGCTCCAAAACGACGCAAAAACATCCACTTGATCCCCGCCGTGATGCCCATCCCCGCGCCCATTCCACCGCTTCCTGGATGCACCATGGCGACTGGCGACACGTGCAAATGCAAGGCCCCAGCCGCTTTGTTCGACGTGATGTTCCACTTGGGTCGTTGAGGTTCGTCGGGGCGAATCGGAGCCGTTCGGGACGAACCATTGTCCGTTGGAATTTGCCGCGTCGGGTCGATGTTGGGGGCGGGCAGGGGATCCTTGGCAATGGTGTCTTTGGCTTGCGGAGGCGCTGACAAAAGTTTGCCGCGGAGCTCTTCGACCGCTCGCAGTGAAAGAGTCGCCAAGTCGCCTTTTTCTTGAGGCTTTTCGTCGATATGAATCACACCGCTTTTCGCATCCGTCCACAATTCGATGCTGCGCCGCGAAGCTTCGATACGCAAGACGGCGCGAGCATGACGTTCCGCGGCCAGTGTTGCCAAGTCGTAATTGCCGGCGGGAATGATTTCGACGCTGAAACCTGCCGCAACGAGTTCGTCCACGAGCTGTGTTGTGATGGGATCGCTGGCCCCAGCGTGCACGAGAAGAACGCGTTGACTTTCGGCTCGAGCAGCCGTTACCCACACGAATATCGCAAAAATGAAGAAAGTTTGGAGAACAAAACGCGTCTTCAAGGGTCCACGACACGCCGGGCGAGCGTTTCATACGCACCTCCGGGATAACGTTGCAGGTACGACTGCGCGGCTTTGGCAGCATCGTCGCGATGCCCCAGATGATGGTGTAATTCCACAATGCGGCCAAGCGCCTGTTCGGCCAAACCTCCCGAGGGAGACTCGTCCAAATATCGCAGAAACCAACTCAAGGCTACCGCTGGCGCGTGCTCGTGATCCGCAGCCAGTTTGCCCAGCATGAACGCCGTTCGTCCTTTCGCACCCATCACGCGCGCCCGAATCAAAGCTTCACGCGCTCGCGTAACCGAGCCGGCATAACGTGCTTCATCTGCCAATTCGAGCAATACGGGGATGGACGCGGTGTCCAGGATATGATCGAATCCCGCCTGCTCGGCAGCGTCGAGGGCTTCTTTGTGTTTTCCTGCCGCGGCGAGCTTTTGCCACAATGGAATCGTCAATGGTTTTTCTGACGAAACAACTGGCAACGGAGGCGCGTTTTCCGCTTTGGTTTGTCCGTCTTCGGTGGTCGGAACATGAACGTCGGGCGTACCTTTGACCGGGGTCGGGTTTGTCGCGGATTCTGTTCGCGTTTCGCTCGATTGGTGGTGTACGTCCACGCGCAACGATTCACTGGCCGAAACGGCACGACCATCGTGCAAAAGAGGTCCACGAACGATGACTTTTCCTTCACTTACACGGAGATCGAATACTTCGTGCGTTGGATCCCACGAAACATCGAATTCGGTTCCGACGACATTCACGTCAAAAGGACCGGCATGCAAAAGCCACGACGTAGTTTGTTCAACATGAACCACTTTGGCATGCGCGTGACCTCGTTCCACGAGCATGGTCGCGCCATGAGCATTCGTGTCCGTGACTCGAGCACGAGCGCCCGGTTCGAGCGTCACTTGCGTTCCTTCCGAAAAACGTAAAGGCACAGCGTTGGATCCTGCGGCAATCCATACGCCGAGGGCACTCGGAGAATCGCCTGGACCCACGGCATACGTAATGGGTTTGTCTTTGCCGGAAACGCGAAGGAAGATGGCGGCGGCGATAAAGACGGCGAATGCAACGACGAGCGCGACACGCGGCTTGGTTATGCCAGAACG
>JBGAOI010000731.1:0-4147 GCA_044221885.1 Polyangium sp. (in: bacteria) | reverse complement strand
ACGAAACGGATGTTGCTCACTTCGCAAGCGTCAAAAAGTTTCTCGATGACATGGGCGTGCCGTACGTCGTCGACGCAAAACTCGTCCGTGGACTCGACTACTACACCCGAACTCTCTTCGAGCTTGTCACGACAACCGGGGACCTTGGTGCTCAAAGCACCCTCGTGGGCGGAGGTCGTTACGACAACATGATCTCGGAACTCGGTGGTCCGAACGTTCCTGCGATAGGGTTCGCCATGGGCATCGAACGGTTGCTCACGCTTCTTCCTGCAGATGTTTTGCGAGACAAACCTGCCGTGTACATCGCTCCGCTTTCAGCTGCCTGTGCAAGCAAAGCGGCCTTGCTGGGCCGTGATTTGCGTCGCCTTGGCATCCGGACGGAAGTCGACGGACGTGGTGGGAAGATCAAAGGAATGTTGCGCCGCGCAGACTCACTCGGCACGAGGCTGTGTGTGATCATCGGTGACGGCGAACTCCAACGCGGTGTCGCGACTGTCAAGGATCTCGCCGGTCACACACAAACCGAAGTACAGCTCGAAACGGCCGCAACGAGTTTGGCGGAACAGGTCCGAGCTGGGGCATCCATCGATCAGCGACAGGACAAAGCGTGACGGGCAAACCCCTTCGTCTCGATGTACTGCGCTGGGGGCTTGCACTCGCAAGCTTCGTGGTTGCGCCATGTGCGTTTGGACAAACTGGCATGATGCCGGGCGGCATGGGCGGTCCTCCACCGAGCAGCGCGAGCAAGCCGAAGGCGCAGCCGGACCAACCTGAAACGCATGCAGCGTCGGGCGCGGACGAGGCGTCGCCGATTCAGACGCAAGAGCCGACGCTTCCGCAAGATCCGCTCGAGATTCCCCAAGCCGTTGCAGCTCAAATTGGTTCGAGCGCGGCAGCGATTCCCAAGGCCACTGCTGAAGTCATCGAGCGCAACTATTACGGTTTGTGGTATTCCGAGCGCACGAAGGACAGCCAGTTCCGGACGCTTTTCCCATTGTGGGCGGAATGGAAAAAGAAGGACGATCAATCGAATTTATACACACCTCTTTATTACCGAAGGCGCGCGCCGAATTACGAAACGGACGTGTTGTTCCCGTTTTATTGGCGTTTTCGGGATCATGAAACGCGAACGACGGCCGTCGGGCCTTTCATTCATCAGGAAAAGGAAGCGACGGCGAAGTCCCCGGCGTCGCACATGAATTGGCTTCCGCCTCTATTTTTCGAGGGGCGCAAGGGCAATAGCGGATATTTGCACATTCCTCCGCTGCTCACGTTTACGAAGCATACGGACCACAATGGATTGAATATCGTCGGGCCCATGTTTTGCCGTTGGAAAGGTGGACCATCCTGCGATGCGCGCACCGCCGACGATATCGACATGGGTATGGCGCCGTTTTATTTCTATGGGCGCAATGATTCGACCGAATACGAAGTCATTCCCCCATTGCTTCATTATTATCGCTACTACGACGCGGGCGAAAGCTACACGAATGTGTGGGGACCATACATTCGCACGCATGACAAAGAAGGCGACAGTCGGCACATTGCTCCATTTTATTGGCATTGGTGGGGCAAGAATCGCGAGAGCCTGACGGTCGCCCCGTTTTTTCAATACAAATACGACGAACACAGCTCGCGCCTCATTACGCCGCTCTTCTTCTGGACGAAGAATGACGAAGGGCATCGCACGTTCGCGTCGTGGGTCTATGCCCATCACAAAGGGCGCACCGAACTCGAAATGATTTCGCCCTTGTATTGGCATTACAAGGATCCCGACATCAACCTCGACCGGAAGATGTTCTTCCCGTTCTTCTACAAGGAAGAGTCACCGCGCGGAAACGACCTCGTGGTGTTTCCGTTCTATGGGCATTTCCATCGCAATGGTTTGAGCGACGATACGTGGATCACGCCGCTGTTCCGTTATCACAAGGACACCACGGGCTGGCAAACCAATCTTTTTCCGTTCTTCCACGCGGGTCAGTCACATAACGCGCTGAATACGTTTTACAGGGAGCGCAAGGTCCCCGGTGGCTCCGACTGGGAATTCCACTTCTTCCCGGTGGTTGCATTCGGCCAATCGCCTGTTGGCCATTGGTGGAAAATTCTCTACGGTTTGGCGGGGTACGAGCAAGAAGGTGCAAAGTCCAAAATGCACCTCTTCTACATCCCGATTCCGCTCAGCAAAGCTCGCGGCCAAAAGTAGAGGCAGCTACCGCATTGGATGAACCGGGCGCCATAACCGCACGAATGCGGCTGCACGCGTGACATCTCCCGGACGTAGGTCCATCGTCATGGTTCGTTCCGGCGTTGTCAGCGTCAACGTATTGCCTTGAATCGCCGCATTGCACAAATCGCGCTCCCACGTATGGGAATGACCGGCCAGCGGGTGCCGCACGAGTTGTTGGAGATGGTGCTCCATTTCCTCGGGCGTGTTTTCAGCGGCAGCAACGGTCAATAGGATACGTTCGAGAAGCGACGGGAGCTTTTCCGTAAAGCGAATGATTTTTGTCGGTCCGATAAAAAGCGGACCATATTCATCGCCATCGGTTTTCGTCGAAAGCAAAAATAAAATATCGGTGCGTTTTTCTCCGGACGCGGGGCTTCCGTCCAGCGACGGCAAGGCCTTGATTTGAATCGTCGACGTAAGCACGCCGTGATGAATCAATTCCCAAATGCCCTCAAAGTCCCGAACAGGGCCAAACATGACCGATTGTCCGGCCGAAAGCAGAACGAGTTTGTCCGTCGCGATACGTTGCATACCATATCGCGTGCGGATTTCTGCGACATATCGTTCGCAACCTTGGATGGACTGCAAGGGTATCTTTTGCTTGAAAAGAATTCCGGCATCGAACAAATGCTTGTTCGTCATAAAAAACGCCGGTCGATTTCGAAACCAACGGACAACGAGCACCAAGCCAACAGCAGTGGCGATTGTCGCCGCAAACCCGGGCCAGCCCGTAAACGCGACGAGGACGATCATGCCGATACAGACATGGAAGCCAATGATGAAAATTCCCACGGCTTGCTGGGGAACAATTTCGGTTTTCACGCTCCGAGGGCTGGACCAAATGAAGTATTCGCCGTCAACGAGATCGATGGAGGGCATGATGGCGCGCGAGTTTACGCGAACGGGCGGCGAAGCGGTAGAAGTTTTACTTCGCGAATAGACGGGAGAGGCGAATAACCGCAGCGTTCGGATTCGTCAGGGCACCTTGCACGTGCCTTTAGGTACGGGCATTCCGACCTGACAAACGAACTTCCCATTGTCGCAGGAAGGATTGTACACGGTCTGCGGTTCACAACAATCGATGGTTTGATCACCACATTGTTTATGCGGCACGCAACACGAGTAACTTGCCCCCATATCGCATCCAGTCGTGGTGCTCGTAAAATACCCACCGGCATCCAAACATCCGCCAATGGGAGCGCAAAGGCCGCCAGCTTCGGCACACGTCGTGGGATTCATTTTGGGATCAGTCGGAACGCAGCATTCCGCAGCGCCGTCGTCGAAAAAGCATCCTGCGGGACTTCCCGCTGCCACTGTCCCGCCCGCAGGCGCACACGCCCCTTGCGGAAGACAAATGCCTCCAGCCATTTGACACGCCAATGCTGAAGGACCACCGGCCATTCCGCCATTGCCGCCCATTCCGCCAGCGCCGCCCATTCCAGCCATTCCTCCAGCCCCGGCAGAGCCGCTCGAACTGCTGCTGGAGCTCGAGCTCGTCGTTGCAGGATCCGGCGACGAACACGCAAGCGGAGCCATTCCAAGAATGAAAACACCCATCCCGATCACGGGATATGAAAATCGAAGCATTTTGACCATAGGTCCACCTTCTATACGAATGCAAGCGAGAGTCAAGCCATTCGCTGCACGCCCAAGCGCAAATACCCAGCCTCGCGACCTGCACCCAGTGCGACAAATCCGCAATGCTCGAGGACCTTCAACGACGCGAAATTGGTTTCGTGCGCCTCTGCAACCACGAGACGCACGCGTTTGTCTTGCCACGCGCGATCCATGATGGCTCGGACCATTTCCGTCGCATAACCTTTCCCGCATTCTTCGGGAATGACCGAATACCCAATTTCAACGACCCCATCCGAGTTTGGCGGGCCAAAGTATCCGACGGATCCCACGAGCAAAACCGAA
>JBGAOI010000730.1:0-4148 GCA_044221885.1 Polyangium sp. (in: bacteria) | reverse complement strand
GACCAATCCCATCCAGCTCGTCGGTTTCGCAATGGACGCCAATGCCGATTCTTGCGGCATATTGGTTTCCGTGGCTGCCCCATTGGCTGGATCCACGTCGAAAATGGCGAAAACGGATCCCAATGGATCTTTGACTCTTCGGCCGACGAGACACAAGGTCTGTTTTTCCGCGGGCATTTTTACAACGGCTTCGATGCGATATCCCGGAGAAATCCACATCGTATCGCTCTTGTAAAACTGTGGAAGCGTCAGGCCATCCCGAGCAACTTGCGTGATTTCGATCGGCGTGAGGTCGAATTCGCTGCAATTGGCGTCTTTGCCAACATGGAGCTTCATGCCAATTTCGTCAGGCGTTCCAGCATAAATCAAACGCAAACGCTCGATTTGGTTAGGCGATGTTTTAACGTGCGGCTGAAACTTGCCATTAATCAACGTCGGTTTTGCTTCTTCCTCCGTTTCCTCAAAACCATTGACGGAAAGCGTGCTTTCGTTACATGCCTCCCCGTCCGCCAGCGGGTGCACGGCTTCCGAGAAAAACGGTACTTGACTCAAAATCATGATCCGTTCTTTCGCATTTGCAATCCCGGGCACCGCGTCGATGTCACCTTCAATGATGAGCGCGCCAGCGGCCCCATTGGTCACTTGAATCGCGGTCGAGCCGTGAATGTGCGGATGGTACCATTGCAAACCGGCATGGTGCGGACCATCTTCGTCGAAGTCCCACCGATAACGCGCAGATTCCCCAACGGCCACTTCGTGCAAAACGTCATCCGCATAATAACGAGAATCTGCCGCGCACCCGTCCCCCATACACGGATCAGCAGCATCGGCCGATGCAAGATTCGGTTGCACGTGTGCACCATGCGCGTGAAGGTTCGTCATGTTGAAATCGTGGCACGAGAGCTTCGACGTATTGAATGCGCCGCCCACGAGACGATAATCCGCTTTCATGAATTTGTTGTGCAAGTCGACATGGACCTTCCGATCGTTCCCCGCGGGCACTCGAATGGTCGGTCCAGGAATGGCCCCGTTGTATGTGCGGAGGCAATAACGCTTTCCTTGGAATTGAACCTCGCTCGGGGCAAAGTTCAATTCGTAGATACCCTTTGCATTCGGTGCGAGTTCCGCTGGATTCTCGAAAATGACCGGTTCGTTTGTCGCCGGTGCCGGAGTTTCTTTGGTACACCCCGATGCAGCAAGAATCAACGCAGATGCCCCAACCAATGAAGTCCGCGCATGAACATTGAGTCCTCGACTCCATTTCCACCCTGTTTTCATGTTGCATCTCCTACGCTACGTAATTGTCGTTTTGGCTTCCCCCAAGCCCGCGCTCTCGTGTACTCTTCTTTTTGCGCCTGTGTTGGCCATAGATGGCCAGCCCTTGCTCGAAATCTGGACACCTCGTGGAGTAACCCATGGATCTCGAAGAATTGTCGGCATTTCTCAAAGTCGTCGATGCCGGTTCATTTCTCGCCGCTGCAGATTCGCTCGGGGTTTCACGAAGTACATTACGTCGACGCGTCGGGGCACTCGAAGCGCGTGCGGGAGTGGCATTGCTGGAAAGTACGTCGAGCGGCGTCATTCTGACCGAAGCCGGTCGAGCATTACAAAACCGCGGCAAAACCATGATCGAAGAAGCAAGTGCATTGATTGCCTCGGTCCGCGAAATTGGAAAGGAGCCGGCTGGAACATTACGTGTGATGTTGCCCGTCGGATTACCTCCGCATTTGATGTCTCCATTCCTCGGCCTGTTGCGCGAACGATTGCCTCGGCTCACGCTGCATTTCTGCTTTAGCGATGACCCCTTGTCAGAATCGATCGTCGATGTCGATTGCTTCGTGCATTATGGCACGCATCCGCCTTCGGGCCCGTATCTCTCGTACGTACTTTTTAGACCTCGCCAATGGCTCGTAGCCAGCCAAGAATACCTGGACAAACGTGGAACGCCGACTTCCATTGAAGCATTACACCGTCACGATCTTTTGTCGTGGCAAGCTCCCAATGAAGATCCCTGCATTTGGCCCACGCTGCAAGGCGCGACATTTCGCGTAGCTCCCATTTTTGTCGCCACCGATGTGCACTTCTTACGCCGCTGTTGTATGCAAAGCCTGGGAATCGGTCTTCTTCCGGATGCAATGCTTCCCGATCCCGAAATGGTACGTGATACCCTTGTTCCGGTTTTACCGGACATCGTCGGATGCGAACGCGTATTGCGCCTCAGCGTACCCAAAGCCCTCTCGGACGTGCCCAAAATCAAAATGGTTCTGGAACATGCGCGTCAGTTCTTGGAAGCATTGTGATTCAACTGTTTTTCGGACCAAAACAATAGAACTGACCGTCGCCACTGCCAATCCAAATATATCCGTCGACGATACATGCCGTCGACAACACGGGTCCCCCAAGATCCACCTGCCAAATCAAATGGCCCGTAACGGCATCGAGCATATACAAAAAGCCATCATAACTCCCAAAAACAACTTTCCCGTCAACAACCGACGGCGACGACCAGATCGCTCTTCGCGCAGCAAACGACCAAATCTGTTTTCCGGTGTGTTCGTCAAGGCAATACATTTTCGCATCGTCGCCACCGATGTACACGCGTCCGCCCACCACCGCTGGCGTGGACCAAAATCCACCCCGATCTTGGAAACTCCACTTGAGCGTCCCAGTTTTACGATCAAAACAAGACAAGACCGGGTTTTTCTGCTCGGCAGCGGCAAATACGTAATCGTCCGTGACAACCGGCGTCGCATCCGTATCATCGCCGGTCGCCATTTTCGCCAGAACCTTACCTTGGATACGATCAATTCGATACAAATTGCCATCGTAGGTACCGAGCCATAAGTCATCGCCGTCAATTGCGGGTGAACTTTCGACACCTTGCGATCCTCCGGGACCCTTGTGCCCGCCCAAATCCAACTTGAAATGGCGCCCTCCCGTTCGCGGATCAAGCGCCTGCAGAAATCCGCTTTCGCTGGCCGCATACAGAATTCCATCCGCGACCACGGGCGAACTGTCGCAATCACTGCGCATATCGAACGTCCAAAGGACCTTGCCCGTACGCGCGTCGATGCATCGAAACTTGTTATCGACGTTCCCTACATAAAGACGTTCATCATAAAAACACGGAGAGCTCTTGAACATGCGCTCCGTTTTCAACGTCCAGATCGTTTTTCCCGTAAATGCATCCCAGCAATAAAACTTGCCATCCAGACCGCCGACAAAGATTCGTTGGCCCCATTTGACAGCTTGGCCCGTCCAACCCGTGCCGGTCCAATGGCGCATGCCTTCCCCGGCCTTTTCGATGTCCAATTGCCCCAGGCGAGCTTTCCACTTGAGTTCCGGTTCTTTGGAAAGTGGTCCGGTACCGTGAAAATTACGCCGCAAATTGCCGCGAAACATGAGCATCGTCACGGCAGACGTCGAATCTCGCCGGCCATCCCATTTCGGAAATACTTCGCGTTGCGCCTTGCGTTCATCTTCCAGAGACAAACCTGCATCCGGAGTTTCGGCGTCGCTGGACGCGTCCAAACCAGCATCCACAGGGGGTGGGTCTGTCACGTCCGAAGATGCATCGACAGGGCCGTCCATTGCCGCGTCAACACCGCCATCGGTCGGCGATCCATCTCGCCCACGCGTGCTGCAGCCCAAAAGCAGGCTCCCCGCAGCGTGAAGAAAATGGCGTCGATCCATAGCGCGGGCGAAGTCGAGCAGACTCGTTCGAATTTGTCAAACTTCCAGCGACGATTGCTCCCAACTTACTGACATTAGGCCCAAATCGGGCATCGTCACGTACCGCCCCGCGGGAAACTCGAACATTCCGAATGCGCCGAAGCGTCCGCCACAAATTCGCGACACGTGACCGATCACTGAATCTCACAATTCGCGCGGTTGATGAGCCGAACGACTTGACTGGCTTCGCCACCTGCCGCAACGAGCTTCTCCGCCTTGGCAATGACATTGATGATGCACACCGTGACCACGATATCCCGGCTCTTCAGATCCCGCTTGAGTTGCTTCAATACCTCATTCGGATTGCCGCGACGTCCAGCAAAACGCGAACGTTGTTTCGCCAGCCGCCATTGACGATTGTGACGATCAACGCGATCTCCACGAACTTCACTCCTCGCTTCAGCTGTCTCTTCATT
>JBGAOI010000072.1:6114-19400 GCA_044221885.1 Polyangium sp. (in: bacteria) | reverse complement strand
CCGTAGCGATTGCGTATCGGGCAGCGACGGAAGAAGCGCACACGTTTCGCCAAGCTCTGAACGGCGAGTACCCGGCGCGCATCGTGCATTTCTCGAGCTTGTTGCCCGATCGAACTGCACTTCACGCGCTTGCGAAAGCGGCGCAACGAGCGCGCAAGGCGGGCAGTGTCGTGACGCTGGACGTGAACATGCGCCCGGGATTGTGGAAAAACGATGCGGTCGCCAAGACAAACCCATGGGAAATGATCGACGCAGCGGACGTGGTGAAGGTGAGTTCGGACGACTTACGCGTGCTCGGGATCGAGGATCCGGAGATCTTCCGAGACAAACTTCCCGACGAGGTGCTCTTGATTGTGACGCAAGGGTCTCAACCGACGCTTGCTTGGGGACCGCGGGGGAGGGTCGAGGTTCCGGTGGTTCCGATGGACCAACCCATGGCGGTGGGGGCGGGAGATGCGTTTGTCGCGGGGTGTTTGTCCACGATGCTCGACGTGCATTCGCGGTTGTGGTCGGCAAAGGAAGAATTGGAAGGAATTGTCGCGCGAGGAAATGCGTTTGCCCGGGCATACTTGGAGCAACAGCGAACGCGGAGTTGAGACTGTAATGAGGCGACGCCTATCGCAACATCACTTCTTCGGCGCAGAAGCCCCGCTTGGCGTTGGCGGCGGAGGAGGCGGCGGTGGTGGCGGCGCGGGCGCAGACGACGTTTGAGGAGCTGGCGGAGCTGGCGGCGGGGCGGAGGGAGGAGCACTCGCGCTGCGTGTCGCGGATGCCGATGATGTCGCCTTGGTTTTCGTATTCGACAAACCAGTTTTCGGCGCGACGCGTGGGGCCGTCGATGCAGATGGCAAGATCGACGCGCTTGTTTCAGGAGCAACGGAAGCAGCATTGGAAGGCGCAGTCGTGGCCGACGGGGCAGCTTCTGGATTGTCTTTGGAAATAAATGCTTTGATGGTCGAAGCAATCGTTTCCTTGTAATACCACCCAGCCGCAGCCAAACCGAAAATCAGAAGGCCAAAAAGAATCAAGCCAATGCTACTGCGGCGCCCCGCACGACTGTTCGACGCCCAGGTTTTTTTCGTCTGATGGCCAAAAACGCGTTTGGCGTAAAAAACAGGTGCTTCCTCGGCTGATGTGCTGGATGGCTTGCTCGCCGCCGCGGCTTCTGGCGGTACGGGCGTAGCGGACTCGAGCGTCGCGGAATTGCCCAAGACAGCAGATTTGGCCTTCGTCTGGCCATTGCCCGGTCGCTGAATCGTGGGTTTTTCGTCACCGTCGGCCAAGGTACTTGCCTCACCGTCCGATTTCGCATCGCTTGGCTGGATGACCGTTTCTTTTTCCGTATCGACAAGTACGGCGGATTCGGAGTCGGTCTGAAATTGCTCGGGCGGCGGCAACGACATCAGCGATTCCAACGCGGCCGCGAATTCACGTACGGTCGGAAATCGATTGTCGGGTTGTTTTTCAAGACAACGCAAAGCGATCTGATCGACTTGTGGGGGCAAATTCTTGAGGAATCGGGAGGGAGGTACAGGTTTTTCGTAAAGAACCCGCCCGGCAACTTCAGCGTAATTTTCGCCAGGAAATGCCAATCGCCCCGTCACGAGTTCGTAAAAAATGACGCCGAGCGACCAGATATCGGCCCGGCCATCCATGGGCTTGGCCTGCATTTGTTCCGGCGACATATAATACGGCGTGCCAATGATGCTGCCGGTCGCGGTCAATTTGGAGACCTTCTCTCCACTCGGATTCATGTCCTTGGAAATGCCAAAATCGAGCACTTTGACGCAAGGTTTGCCATTCGGACGACGTGTCAAAAACAAATTCGATGGTTTCAAATCGCGATGCACGATTCCGATTTCGTGGGCTTCGGCAACGGCATCACAGACCTGAAGCAAATACGTCACCGCTTCGTGCATCGGAAAAACGCGTCGTTTGTCCAGGATACTCTGCAAGTCCTCGCCGATCAGGTACTCCATGACCATGACGGGCACGCCATCGTCGTTTGTCCCGGAGTCCGTGACGCGAACGACGTGTTCGCTCTTGAGCCGCGCACATGCCCGCGCCTCGCGCAGAAACCGTTCCGCCGCGTCGGAACGCGCAAGCGCATCGGGAAGCATCAACTTGACAGCGAAAAGCTCACCAAGATGCTCGTGGCGCGCGGCAACGACGTAACCCATGGCGCCACGACCGAGTTCCTTCTCGACTCGGTATTTGCCCAACAGGAGCGTGCCTTCTTGCACCGGCGTCGTCATGGAGATGTGCTTTGGATCGAGCCAAGCGGCAGACCCTTGGCGAGCCTAACAAGACCAGTGACGTCGTTGCAACCCAACAACCCGGAACGAGGTTCGCACCCTATCGATGCCCACCAAAAGGTTCAAGAATGACGAACACCCTGGTCACGTCGATACACTTGTGCATGCCAACGCGAGTGCCGTTGGCATCGAGGTGGTAGGTTTGTCTTGGTGTGGATTGTCTTGACAATTGACGCAGATACAAAAGCAAACGCGCGGCCTTCCTTGGAAGACCGCGCGTAGCAGGTGACGTTGCGCTTTGGGCTCAGGCCTTCGCCGCAACCGTCAGTTCGACATTCGCCGTAACGCTCGTGGCGAGGCGAATGGGTACTTGGTAGGTGCCAAGCGACTTGATCGTTTCGACGGAGATGCGACGGCGATCAACTGCGAAGCCTTGCGCGGCAAGAGCTTCTTCGACGTCGCGCGCCGTAACCGATCCGTAGAGACGGTCGCCTTCGCCAACGGGCTTGTGGACCGTGACTTTGACGCCGGCGAGCTTCTGCGAGAGTTCTTCTGCGGCCTTCTTGGTCTTGGCAGCACGAACTTCAGCGACGCGCTTTTCATGTTCGATGCGCGCAACGTTCTGCTCCGTTGCACCGACAGCAAGTCCGCGCGGGATCAGAAAGTTACGAGCATAGCCGGGACGAACGCGAACGAGTTCGCCGCTCTTGCCGACGTTGGGAAGTTCCTCAGTGAGGACGACGCGGATGTAGTTAGCCATGACGTCGCACTCCTTATGCGGTGACGGTGAACGGGAGCAACGCAATGTTGCGCGCGCGCTTGATGGCGAGCGTGACTTTGCGCTGGTGAAGAGCGCAGTTGCCGCTGATGCGGCGCGGAACCACTTTGCCACGCTCGGAGATGAAGTACTTCAAGGCTTGGGGATCCTTGTAGTCGATCACGAGCGCCTTATCGGCGCAGTAGCGACAAACCCGCTTGCGACCCGTGCGGCGACGTCCGGGAGCGTCGGCATTGAGGTCGGGCGTTCGCGCAAAATCGCGATCGTCCATATCGATGTTGCGTCCGGAATCCATTCCTCGCGAATTCATGATCAGGCTCCCTCGTCCTCGTCGCCACCCATGTCACCGTCGCCATCGAGATCGTCGAGTTCGTCGGACATCGGCACTTCAGAAGTGCGCTCCTGACGACGCTCGGGCTCGATGAGGCCCAATTGGCGCTCACGCGAATCGTCACGCTCTTCCTCGAGCGGCGGAAGCTCGACACGTTCGAACTTCACGTCGTCGGCTGCCACTTCCACCGCACCGAGTTCAACGTCGTTACGAACGAGAACGGTTTGGTATTTGATGACGCCATCGAGCAAGCGCAGGTTGCGTTCGACTTCGGAGACGACGCGACCGGTGCCGAGGTACTTCAAGTAGACGTAGACGCCGCGACGTTGCTTGCGAATGTCGTAAGACAAACGGCGACGTCCCCAGGTCTCGACCTTCGTCAATCGGCCGTTCTCACGACCAATGACTTCGGACTAACGCGATCCGACACGCTCGGCTGTGTCGGCATCGACGTCCGGTTTCATGATGTAAATCGTTTCGTATTCTCTGGCGCGATTCGGCGCCGTAACCAATCGACTCATGCTGCTCCTCTTGGACTGTGGCCCCGAGTGCGTGAGCCTCGGAGCGAGGACGAACGGCTTGGAGGGAGTGCCTCATGACAAACCACCCAACCGTTCGTGCGAAAGAACCTCGAAGCCGTTCGAACTTTCAGGTTTCCCCTTCAGTTTTTTTGGATTCGTTCACCACCGAAACAGTTTGTCCCGGCGGCGGAGCGGGTGCAGAAGAAGCTTCGGCACCTTTGTCTTTCGCTTGTTTTTTCCCGGCTTTGGGCCGGGCATTTCGAACGTTCATCGCGGCAGCAACGCCGCGAGCCGCGACTTCTAGCACAGTTTCCGTCGCTTGCTTCAAGATGTCTGGCAACTTCGCTCGTTCGACCATGTCGAACGACGACAAAACGAAGTCCGCCACGTCCCCTCCGAACCCCGCCGGCGGTCGACCGATACCCACTCGCAAGCGAATGAAGTCTCCCGTACCGACGTGAGCCATGATCGAGCGCAGACCGTTGTGCCCGGCATGCCCTCCGCCGACCTTGAGTCGAACTTCTCCAAACGGCAGGTCGAGTTCATCGTGCACGACGATGAGGTTTGGCGGGCCAATCTTGTAGAACGCCATGGCCGGCTGCACCGACCGGCCCGATTCGTTCATGTAGGTCTGTGGCTCGAGCAAATACGCTTGCTCGTCGCCGAAGGACGCTCGAGCAACGAGACCAGAAAACTTCTCGCGAAACGCATCGGCACGCACGCGCGAAGCCAAGTCTTCGACGACCATGAAGCCGACGTTGTGTCGATGCGATGCGTAGTTTTTCCCCGGATTGCCGAGGCCGACGACGAGAACCATGGGAGGGGATGCAGGAAAGGAAAAACGCTGCGTGAGCGTTTTTCCTTTGAGGTCGAACTACTTCTTCGCTGCGGGTTTGGCCGCGGGAGCCGCTGCTTTGCCAGCCGCAGCCGGAGCCGCTTTGCCGGCTGCCGCAGGAGCGGCCGCTTTGCCGGCTGCCGCAGGAGCTGCCGCCTTGCCACCAGCTGCGGGAGCTGCCGCTGCGGGAGCTCCAGGAGCACCAGCCGCGGGAGCGTCCTCGCCCTTCTCGGGCACCGCGATGACGACGACCGTCTGCTCCTCGGGCAAACGCACCTTCACGCCTTCGGGGAGTTTGACTTGACCAGCTTTGATGGTGTCACCGAGATCGAGTTCCGTGATGTCGATCTCGACCATGACGGGGATCTTCTCGGGCAAACAACGAATCGGCAGTGCGCGGAAGATCTGCTGCAAAATGCCACCTGCGACGGAGCCTTTCGACTTGCCCGTGCAATGGACCGGAATCTCGACATCAACCGGTTGATCAAGTTTGACCTGCAAGAAATCTGCATGGAGCAATTCACGCGAGATCGGGTGATACCCGTAGTCACGCACCATGACGGTGAAGTCCTGCACGTCCTTGACGTTCAACTCGATGACGGAGTTTTTCCCGTGCGGTGACTTGAGAATTTGAAGCAGTTCTTTGGGAGCAACCGCGACCGAGAACGCTGCGAGGCCTTTGCCGTAACAAATGGCGGGGATCTGACCAGTGCGGCGAAGACGACTCGAGGGGCTCTTTCCGCAGTCAGGACGAGTGGTGGCGCTGAGCTTGATGATTTCCATCATGGGACGACTCTCCGAAATCCGAGACGCGGCGCTATAGCAGAGTTTGGAGCAAGCGGTGCGCTTTTCCGTGCGAGCACTGCATTCGGGCGTCTGGACATCCGTCCAGCCGCTGGGGTTAGAAGGTTAAACGAACAGCGAACTTACCGAGTCCGAGTGGTGAATTCTGCGGATCGCCTCGGCAAGCAGACGAGCCACGCTGATGACCTTGAACTTACCCGATGCCTTCGCCTCTTCGGACAACGGGATGGAGTTTGAAACGACAACCTCGGTGATTGCGGACTCTTTGATCCTCGTCACCGCAGGCCCGGAAAGCACCGGATGCGTTGCACAGGCCGCAACGCTCTTCGCACCCGCTTTCACGAGCGCATTGGCCGCATTCACGAGCGTACCGGCCGTGTCGATGATGTCGTCGAGAAGCAAACACTTTCGATCTTCGACTTCACCGATGATGTTCATGACCTCGCTCTCGTTGGCCCGTTCGCGACGTTTGTCGATGATCGCGAGCGTTCCTCCAAGACGCTTGGAAAAAGCCCGCGCACGTTCGACGCCGCCTGCATCAGGAGAAACGATGACGACGTCATTTCCGTAGTGCTCTCGCAGGTGCTGTTCGAGCAACGCGGGCATGGCGAACAAGTGATCAAAGGGAATGTTGAAAAACCCTTGGATTTGTCCGGCGTGGAGGTCAATCGCGACAACGCGATCAACCCCGGCAGCTTGCAGGAGATCCGCAACGAGTTTGGCAGTGATGGGAGTACGTGGAGCGACCTTCCGATCCTGCCGTGCGTATCCGTAATACGGAATCACAGCCGTGATCGATCCTGCTGAAGCACGGCGGAGCGCATCCACCATGATCAACAGCTCCATGACGTTGTCATTCACCGGAGAACACGTGGATTGCACGACGTAGGTATCCACGCCGCGAACGTTCTCCTGAATGACACAAAACGTCTCACCATCGGAAAAACGGGAGACACGAGATTTGCCCTGCGGCAGCTCCAGCACCTGGCAGATCTCCTGCGTTAGTGCGGAACTCGCGTTCCCCGAAAAGATGCTCACCCTCTTCACCGGCGCAGCCTCCTTAGAGCGGGGTGTGAACGGCGGCGCGGAACTACCAGTCATCCCTGGAACCGTCAAGGCACATTCGCACAGATCGTGTTTGGCGCGGTTCAAGCTTTGCGCTTCGCGGCCGTGTTGATTACGTACCCCCTGAGGATCGCTTCGTGGACGAACAAGAAAAACCAGCCCGCCTCGTGGCCATCGGCAACTTCGACGGAGTTCATCGAGGACATCAGGCCGTACTCGCCGAAGCGGCAGCTCTCGCCCGCTCGCAAGGCCTCGAGCCGATCGTGCTCACCTTCGATCCCCACCCCGCCAAAGTGCTCGGACGTAACGCCCCTCCGCTGCTCACACCTCTCGAACGAAAGAAGCGACTCTGCGAACGCGCGATGCAAGGTGGTCACGTGCAAGTCGTTCCGTTCGACGAACGGTTTGCCGCGCAAAACCCGCGTGAGTTCGCTGAAAACGTGCTCGTTCCGCTCGGTGCGCGGGTCGTGATGGTCGGGAAAAACTTTCGCTTCGGAGCCAAGCGGGCCGGAGACTTCGACGAACTTTCGCGGCTCGGTCACGCGTTCGGATTCGAAACGCGATCCCACGCTCTCGTTGGAGACGAACATGGCACCTGGTCATCTTCACGCGTGCGTTGCGAGATCGCCGATGGACGCTTGGACGCGGCTCGAACACTTCTCGGTCGCTGGCACGCGTTGTCGGGCACCGTGGTACACGGAGACAAACGCGGTCGAACCATCGGTTTTCCCACAGCCAACGTCCTCGACATGCCCGAAGCGTTACCTCCGTTCGGCGTGATGGCTGTCGTCGTGGACAAACTCGGAGACGAACACGAAACGAACAACGTCCAACTCGGACGAGGCGTCGCAAACCTGGGCCTGCGCCCAACCGTCGACGCTTCCGCAACACGCCCGCGTCTCGAAGTGCACTTGTTCGACTTCGATGGAGATCTCTACGGTGCACGCATCCGAGTGCACCTCGTTCAACACCTCCGACCTGAAAAACGTTTCGCCAGTTTCGATGCGCTTCGGGCACAAATCATCGAAGACTCGGCACGCGCACGGTCCGTGGTGAGTGATGTCCGTCCCGATCCGAATGCCCAAGGCGCATGGACTTGAGCTTCCTCGTTTCGAATCTCGGTCCCATTCTGCTAGAGCCCTAGGCGTGACTGATCTCGTCGTCTTTCCTTCCGAACGCCCACTGACGGGCAGCGTTCCCGTACCTGGTGACAAGAGCATCGCGCATCGCGCCATTCTCTTCGCAGGGTTGACCGAAGGTCGTTGTGAAGTGCGTGGAGGAACGCTCGGCGCCGACAATCTGTCGACGCTCGCCGCGCTTCAAGCGATGGGAGTTCAAGTCGACAAACCCAACGATTCATCGGATGTACTGATCATCTCCGGCGTAGGACTCGATGGCTTGAAAGCCCCGACGCAACCGATCGATTGTGGGAACTCGGGCACGACGATGCGTCTCTTGTGCGGCGTGCTTGCAGCACAACGTTTCCGCACGACACTCGTTGGCGACGCGTCGTTGTCGCGACGTCCGATGGAGCGCGTCGCCAAACCACTGCGTCAACGTGGAGCCCACATCGAAGGAAAACTCGATCCGCGTCGCGTGGGTGAAATCACCGCGCCACTCGAGATTGGTCCACTGCCCAAGCCCCACGTGCTCTCGACGCTCGAATACGAGATGCCCATCGCAAGTGCGCAAGTAAAGAGCGCGATCCTTTTGTCGGGCTTGTGGTCGGATGGCTCGACCTATGTGCGTGAGCCGCAAGTTTCACGCGATCATACCGAGCGTTTTCTCATCGCCCTTGGTGTTCCGTTGCAAACGATAGGTCCCATGATCGAACTCGACGGTTCGACGTTCTCGGGCAAACTGCCTGCTTTTTCGATCACGGTTCCAGGCGATCCTTCTTCGGCCGCGTTTCTTGTAGCCGCGGCGATCATGATCCCGAACAGTCGAGTCACGGTGCGTCGAGTCGGGACAAACCCCACGCGTACGGGCTTGTACGAAGTGCTGCGCGACATGGGCGCATCGATCGCCATCGAGCCTCAAGGCGAAGAACTCGGTGAACCTGTGGGTCACCTGCATGCTTGGGGCTCAAACATTTCCGCCGGACGGCTCGGCGGAGAACTCGTTGCTCGAGCGATTGATGAAGTGCCGATCCTTTGTGCCTTGGCCGCCCGAGCCAAAGGAACCACGACGATTGAAGATGCGACCGAGCTGCGCGTGAAGGAAAGCGATCGCATTGCAGCGATGGCCCGGGTGCTCCGTGCGTTTGGAGTCAACTGCGAAGAGCGTCCTGATGGGATGATCGTCGAAGGTATCCCAGACAAACCTTTGCAAAAAGCCGACGTGTCGAGCGAAGGGGATCATCGCATCGCCATGGCCTCGGCAGTCTTGAGTCTGTGCGCAGATGGCCCATGTCGAGTTCGCGATGTGGACAATATCGGCACGAGTTTCCCCAGGTTTGTCGGTACGCTCCGCGCGTTGGGTGCGCGTGTGGATGTGGAGCAATCGCGAGGTGCTGCGTGAGTGGGATGGTTCGTCGAAAGGTGCGAGTCGCAATCGATGGTCCAGCGGGAGCTGGCAAAAGCACCGTGGCGCGCGCGCTAGCGGAACGCCTTGGTTACATCTTGCTCGACACAGGCGCGTTGTATCGAACTGTCGCACTTGCCGCCCAACGAGCGGCGGTTGCTTGGGATGATGCAACCAACGTGGGTCTGATTGCCGAGGACATCGTGGCCCGGCATCGTTTGGTGATCAAACGAATCGGAAATGCTGGCATGCAGATTCATCTCGACGGCGACGATGTGTCCCTGGCCATTCGTGCGCCAGACGTAAGTCTCGGTGCGAGTCGCGTCTCGTCGTATCCGTCCGTGCGTGCAGCGCTTCTGGACATGCAACGTCGTGAAGGCATCGAAGGCGGCGTGGTGCTCGAAGGGCGAGACATCGGGACGGTTGTTTTTCCGGACGCGGAAGCGAAGTTTTTCCTGACCGCATCCGCGGAGATTCGCGCCCGTCGTCGTTACGACGAACTTGTGGATCGGGGCAAAGCCGAATCATTCGAATCCACGCTTGCCGATGTCGAACAACGCGACAAGGCCGACACGGAACGTGCAGTCGCCCCGTTGAAGCAAGCGGACGACGCCATCTTGGTCGACTCGAGCCACCGTGACGTGAATGATGTCGTCGAGGAGATGGCTCGTGTCGTCGAAACGCGTGAACGCGATCGAACCTGAAGCTCGGACCATCAACAAGATGGGTCGGCGCGCGCTGCTGAGCCTCATAGGCTTGGCGGCATCGAACCTTGCGTGTGCATCGACTGCGCCCCATCGAGGGACCGCGAAGGCCAAACGACGCCACGTGGACGCGGTCGACCTGCTTCCGGGGGATCTCGATGCGGTATTGCGAATCGACCTCGCGCGCATGCGGGCTGCCCTCGGACCGATAACGCAGAGTTTGTCCACGCGCGTTGGTTCCGAAGTCGATGTTCACGACGAACTTGCGACCAAGGCCATCGAGCGAGCGCGTGTCGTTTGGATTGGAACACGTTTGACGGACATGGATACAGGTGATCGCGTTCTGATCATCGAAGGCGACGTCGAAGATCTACGGCCTGATCCCGTCGTGTTTCGTGTCGTCGATCCACCGCTTTCGGATGGCGTGAAGACATTCGAACGCAAGGGACCGCTGTCACGTAACGTAACCGCGCGTATTCATTTGCTTGGAGCACGAACGATCGTTTTCGCCTCGAGTGTCGAAGCCGATGGCGTCGAGCGACTCTTGCGGCACGGGGCGGATCCAGATCGACGGGATCCGCCAGCGGATGGTCTTCTCAGCGCGGATGTTCGTGGACGCCGTTTGCCACCGCAACTCGAGCGGCGATTCCCATCGATCGCCTCCATCGTGCGGGGGATCAACCGTGCCCGAGCGAGCGTGACGATGGTCGACGAAGGCGTGAAACTCGACATCGAAGTGACGAACGTGTCGACACCGGCAAGTAGAAAGCTCGAAGGTTTTTTGAGTGCCCTGCGTGAAGGTGGTCAAGGGAGCCGGTACGCAACGTTGTTCGAAGGCATGTCTGTCGAACGGATCGAGCAAGCTGTCCGCGTGAAATGGATCGTTCCGATCGAAATGATTCAGAAGCTCGTTGAAGCGTGACATGTCGCCCCTATGATTGGACGTCGCCCCATGAGTAACGACGGAGACGTTGCAGATCACTCGCAGACTCATATTCGGGTATCCGTCACCATCACGCGGGCCAGAGATGGGAAACATCCGACCGCGCAAGTCGACGGAGATCTTCCAGGTCTTTTCGGAAATCTCGTGTTTGATCTCGTTCGTGTCGTCGGCTTGCCTCGACAAACAAGTTCGAAGGCGAACGTTCTGATGATCGAAGAACTCTCGGACGCGATTGAGTACGGACCTCCGTGGGAGGGCGAATTAAGGGTCGCTTTCGAAGTCGAGCAGGGCGAGTTCAAAATCGATGTCGACGTTCCGCCATCGCCTGAAGATCCTTGGTTCCCTCCGGACGCGAACACGGCCAAAGATGTGAAGGTCCCCCAGCAAACGATGCGTCGTTCGAAGGCGGGTTTGGCGGCGGCGATTGAAGCTCGACGTGCCGAGCGCCCCTCGGGCGGGATTGGTGTGCTGGCGTCGAAGAAACCCGGCGGGGACAACGGTGGTGAGAGCGGTTCTCCTGCACCGGCAACCGCGAGTGAACCTTTGCCGAAGAAACCGTGATGGCGGGATGAGCGTGCACTCCGTGCAGTGATTGCATACCCTCCGACTCGATGGCCGACACGCTTGTCGACGCGGTAGAACCCGTTCCTCCCACCCAGCGCGATCCTGAACCTGCCCCGCCGGCGGTCGAACCTCCAAAGCGTTCACCCGTACGCGGCCTGGTTGCCGCATTTATCGCGATGTTTGTCTTGGGAGCCACGACGGCCGTCGTCTTGTGGCTTCTGGTTTTTCGTTACAAACCAACGGCCGTTGCGCATGTTCCTGCGGGTAGCAATGTGGTCGTTCGCATCGAACCCACGGACATCGTTTTATTCGGCCCCGTACGAAATCATCTTTTGCCGCTGGTCCTGGAAGACAAACCCAAAGAACCTTCGATCACCAAAGTGCCGTTGGCTGAACGCATTCACGATCGCACAGGTGTCCGATTGCCTGTGGATGTCCGCGAGATGCTCATCGCGACGATGGACGGCAAGAGCGTCGTGGCGATGTTTGGAGGGAAGATCTCGTCGGGCAAGTTCGTTTCGGGATTGGCCGAGGTGGCAAAAGAGGAAAATTGGCTGGGATTTCACCTGGAGAATGACTTGTTGATCGGCCCCAAGGTGGCGATTGGCCAGGCAGAAGACGGGACGATTGTCGTTGGAACGGATCCGGCGATCGTGATGACGGCCCTACCCGTGTCGGAAGAAGGCGCGAGACTAGGTTTGCCGGATCAAGGTGCGGTGCGGTTTGTCGTAGCAAAACCAGCATGGGAAAGCCTGGCCCAAGGGGCCTCGATGTTGCCAGAAGCCGGGGCGTTTTCAGGGGTTTATCGAGGCACGGGAACGTTTACGCTCGGAGCATCTCCGGAAGTCGTGGTGCGTCTCGAAATGGCCAAAGGTGGTGATACAGCGGCGATCGAAAAAGCCGTCACGTCGCTTCTGAGCAGTTTGCGCCTCCTCACTCTGCTTGCGCCGGACCGCTTCGGTGAGAAGGGTGCGCTTCAGCAAGCCGTCGTGGGTCGGGACGGGGCGCAGGTGGTGGTGCGAGCGCCTTGGCCCTACGAGGGACTGGATCGAGGGGCTGCTGCAATTGCCGGTCAATTGCGAGCGATTGGCGGCATGGATGGGGTCGTCCCCGCGGTTCGTCCCTGAGCGGACCAGATGGATCATGGTCGATCCACCCTATGTCACTCAAAAGACGCGCGATCGAAGGGATTGTCGACTGTGTTGACAACTACCGCGCATCAGACTAGAGGGACCGCTCTCCCAGTGCCGGGATCAGGCTCGACGTGTGCCCAAGGTCGGCTCGAGGTGAGCTGCACGCACCCGCGAACACGCTTGTTCTGCATCGGGAAATCCAATGGAAGGCAGGTTTGAACAAATTACATGGGAAGTAACGCGAACGTGGAGATGGCAGGATCAGACTTCGGAGAGAGCTTTGCTGCGCTTTTCGAGCAGCGTGTTGAATCGGATTTCGCGCGCGAAGGCGAGATCATCGCGGGAACGGTCGTACAGGTCGGCCGTGACTCCGTGGTGGTCGACATTGGCGGTAAGAGCGAAGGAGTCATCCCGCTCCGAGAGTTCGCGGATGCCACGGGCCAGACCACGGTCAAGGCCGGCGACAAGGTAGACGTCTACATCGAGAGCCGCGAAAACGACGACGGCCTCGTCACCTTGTCCAAAGAAAAAGCCGACAAAATGAAGGTTTGGGATGAGATCTCGAACGCTTGTGAAGCGGACGAACTCATCGAAGGAACGATCAGCCAGCGCGTCAAGGGCGGTTTGTCCGTGACGATCCGCGGCGGCGTCAAAGCTTTCTTGCCAGGCTCACAAGTTGACCTCCGTCCGATCCGCAATTTGGACAAACTGATCGGACAAACCTACAAGTTCAAGGTCATCAAGTTCAATAAGAAGCGCGGAAATATCGTCCTTTCCCGCCGCGTGCTCCTCGAACGCGAACGCGACGAGATGAAGCAGAAGACGCTCGA
>JBGAOI010000072.1:0-6104 GCA_044221885.1 Polyangium sp. (in: bacteria) | reverse complement strand
AAACCCTCACGGAGGGCATGACCGTCAAGGGCACCATCAAGAACATCACCGAATACGGCGCATTCGTCGATCTCGGCGGTATCGATGGTTTGCTCCACATCACGGACATGAGCTGGGGTCGCGTCAATCACCCCAACGAAGTCTTCAACGTCGGCGACGAAGTCACGGTCAAGGTTCTCAAGTACAACCCCGAGACCGAACGCGTTTCCTTGGGCCTCAAACAAACCCAAGAAGATCCGTGGAACCACGCCGAAGAAGCCTACCCCGCTGGCAAGAAAGTCCGCGGCAAGGTCATGTCGATCACCGACTACGGCGCGTTTGTCGAATTGGAACCCGGTGTCGAGGGTCTCATTCACGTCAGCGAGATGAGCTGGACCAAGAAGGTCAAGCATCCCTCGAAGCTTCTCGACGTGGCCCAAGACATCGAGTGTCAGGTGCTCGAAGTCGACGCTCGTGCCAAGCGCATCAGCCTCGGTCTCAAGCAACTCGAGCCCGATCCGTGGATGCTCTTCACGGACAAGTACCACCCGGGCGACAAGATCGCGGGCAAGGTCCGATCGCTCACGGATTACGGCGTCTTCGTCGGTATCGAAGAGGGCGTCGACGGCATGGTGCACAAGAGCGACTTGTCGTGGACGGCGCGGGTCAACAACCCGAGCGATCTCTACCACAAGGGCGACGATGTCGAAGCGATCATCCTCTCGATCAACCACGACGAGAAGAAGGTTTCGCTCGGCATCAAGCAGCTCTGGGATGATCCGTGGCCGACGATCCTCAACGAGTTTGCCCCGGGCCGCGTGATCGACGAAGCCGCAGTCATCAGCATCGTCGAATACGGTGACTTCGTGCGTTTGCGCGAGGGCGTCGAAGCTCTCGTGAACACGGCCGACATCGTCGAAGCCGAAGGCACGAAGATCAAAGTTGGCGACTTGATCAAGGTTGAGATCTCGTCGATCGACACGGTCGAGCGTCGTCTCTTCGCCACGATGAAGAACGTGGGCGTGGAGAAGCCGCAACCGGCCGAACGCCCGAAGAAGCAGAAGGGCGGAAGCACTGCCGCCGCAGCTCCGGAAGAGGACAAGGCCGCACCGGGAACGGTCGGCGATCTCATCCGCGAGAAGCTCGCCGGCAAGCTCGACCTCAAGGGCAAGCAAAAAGAAGAAAGCTGATGGAGTGCATCGACGGTTCGTCGCCGTCGATGTGACCTGTTGGTAAGAAAGGGACGCTGAAAAGCGTCCCTTTCTCGTTTGTCGCGTCCAGACGGGATACACTGGCCTGGTGAAACGCGCCCTCGCCATTGCTCTCGCCACCCTTGCCGTCACAACCGCCCTACCCGCTCGTGCCGAACCTCCCGTCGATCCATTTTTCGGCGCCGACAAGGCCAAGCACTTCACCGTGTCGGCAGCCCTCGCGGCGTCGGGATATGGTTTGTCCGCGATTGTTTTCGACGGTTACAAGCACCGCGCGGTTCTTGGAGCCACCGTGGCGCTTGGCGCGGGATACTCGAAGGAAGTGTTCGACGCGGTCGGGTTTGGCACGCCATCCTGGAAAGACTTCGTTTGGGATGTGTTTGGCACAGGCGTCGGCGTTGGCCTCGCCATGGCGTTCGATGCGGCGTTTGCTCCTGTTACCGCACCGCGCAACACTGCTCCCGCGCCGCGCTGATCGATTCTTCGGCGGAGCGATGATAGCGTGGCCGACTCAATGGGACATCCGTTGTGGGCGCCGTGGCGCATGGAATACCTCCTCGCAAAGAAGGGCGGTCCGTGCGTCTTCTGTCACGTCGAAGCTGCTGATGCCGACGAGTTACGAACACGGTTTGTCGTAGCCGATACCCCTCACGCGTTTGTCATCATGAACCGTTACCCGTTCACGGCTGGTCATCTGCTGGTCGTGCCGCACGCGCACGTCAGTTCGCTCGAAGAACTTGCGCCGGAAGCTCACCACGCGCTTTTTGATCTCGTCCGAGAGACAACCGTACGGCTTCGAAAGGCTGTTCGTCCAGACGGACTCAACGTTGGATTGAATCTTGGAGCTGCGGCTGGGGCGGGCATTGCGGAGCACATGCATGTGCACGTCGTTCCGCGTTGGAACGGTGATACGAACTTCATGCCGGTGCTTGCGGACACGCGCGTGGTACCGCAAGCACTCGACGCCACATGCGATTTTTTGCGTTCGTTTTTTGCGGATCTTCCCGACGTACGCTTGCCACGTGGCAACAACACTTCTTCGGAACGCGAGGGCTAGAGTTTGGAAGAGAAAACGACGACCAGCGAGCCAGTTGAAACGCAAACCGTTGCGGTGAATCGCCCGGTGGCAAGACGCGTGTTTCTCACGGTGAGTGCCATTGGTGCGATCTCGATTTGCATCGCCGCGCAAGCCGTGATGCTGCCGTTTGTCTTGGCGCTCGTCGTAGCGTACGTGCTCACGCCTGCGGTTCTGCGTGTGGAACGCCAACGCGTACCACGATGGGCAGCCATCCTGCTCGTTTATGCCATCACGTTAGGTGTCATCGGTGGGTTTGTCGGAACGATTGTTCCTCGGCTTATCACCGAAGGTAAAGCGGCGGCTGCGGAATGGCCGAACTTCAACCGCAAGGTCCGCAACGAATGGCTTCCCGCCATCGACCAACGCATCAATCGATGGACCGGACAAACAGCCTCCGAAGACACATCCGACGCCGCCAACGACGGTCCCGAGACGAAGAAAGAAGCTCGACCGCCGGTACGGATCGTCAAGCGCGACGACGGCTCGTTCGATGTTCACGTCAGTGACGACTTGCGCGTTCGCGAGCTTGATGCGGGCACGTGGCGCATCGTGAATGAAGAGCGGCAACCGTTATCTTCAGCCAAGGTGCTTCGTCAGGGATTCGACAAGACCGTGACGTACTTGCGGGAAAACGCGGGTCTCTTTTTGAAGATTGGTCAGGCCGTTGCCAATGCGATCTCGCGCGGGATCTTCAACCTCTTCATGACGTTGATGCTCGCGGGCTACATCATGCTGACGCACGAACGCATCCTCGATTTTTTCCGTCAGCTTTGGCGTCCCGAGGATCGCAGCTCGTTCGATGGATTCTTGCGCCGTTTGGATCGTGGTTTGTCCGGGGTCGTCCGGGGCCAGTTGCTCATTTGCGCTGTCAACGGCGTGCTTTCGGCGATCGGCTTTTGGCTCTTCGACCTCAAGTACTGGCCCATCCTGTCGATCTTGGCGGCGGTGATGTCCCTGATTCCGATCTTTGGCTCGATCCTGAGTTCGGTTCCCGCGGTCGCGATTGGTCTCACGCAATCGCCAGCGGTGGCACTTGGCGTACTCGCCTGGATCGTGGGCATCCATCAGCTCGAAGCGAACTTCCTCAACCCGAAGATCATTGGGGATTCGGCGAAGATTCACCCGGTGCTCGTGGTGTTTTCGCTGCTCGTGGGAGAACACTTCTTCCAGATCACTGGGGCGCTTTTTGCGGTCCCCTGCATGTCGATCATCCAAACGATCTTCCTGCACTTCCGCCAATCGACGCTTGGCTTGTCGGATCCGACGACGACCATTCCGCCAAAGACGTCGAAGCCCAAAGACGGCACGCCCGGGCCGGGTGGCGAGGAAGCAAATGCGACTGGTTAGATTCGGGTCTTTCGCCCCGGCGCGTGATATGAAGCCGTCGCTTTGAAGACGAGCGACAAACCGAAAAACAGTTCTGCCGACAAGCCCAAAGCGGGAACAGCCGCCGACAAACCCAAAGCGGGAACGGCCGCCGACAAACCCGGGTCCTCGGCAGCGAAGCCCAAAGCCGGTTCAGACAAACCGAAGGCGGCAGCGGACAAACCGGCCTCGAGTAACGCGAGTGCCAAGGACACCCGCGAAGCGCTCATTGCTTCCGCACGCGAGAAGCAAGCTGCTGCGCCGGATCCGCTCGCGATGCTCGAGCCGAAGAAGCTGGCCGTACGCGTAGGCATTCCGTTGGCCGTCGTTTGGATCATCGCGCTGATTCTCAACGGGTGGATCCCGAAGGTCGTCGCGTTGGTCGTGACGATCGGTGTCGCGGCGCTCGTGATGTGGGTTCTGCGGTATGCGCACAAGTCGCGGACCGTCGCGAACCTCGTCAAGACCGCGGACACGCCGGAAGCGCGCAAAGACGCTTTGCAGAAGCTCGAAAGCGAGTTTGGCAAGGACGATCCCGCTGCCGTGTTTGCCCGGGCGCAACTCGAAATGCAGGAAGACCCGCGTAAAGCCTTGGCGACGCTCGAAACCATCAAGCTCGAGAAGGTAATGCCCCCGGTTGCGGATGAAGCGCGAGCGCAGAGGGCGATGATTCACTTGATCTTTGGGGAAACAGAAGCCGCCAAAGAGCTCGTGGACAGGGTGGATTTGAGTCGTCACAAGGAAGCGAAAGGCCGAGCGCTGATTGCAGCGATCGTGGGTGAAGCGTGGGCACGCGGCGGTCAGGCGAAAAAAGCCGTCGAGTTGCTCGAAACGCTCGACGTCAACGACGAAACGTTTGCCGAAATCAAACCGCAGCTTTTGCGTTCGCGTGCGTTTGCTTATGCCTGGACAAACGATTCGAAGAAGATGAAGGCCACGTTGCGCACGTTGTCGGGTTTGAACATGCAATACCTCGCTTCGTTCATTACGAAGAAAAAGAATCCGGCCGGTGTGTCGCCCAAAGGCGTGCACCCGTTGCTCGAGAAAGAGGCTTTCGACATGTTCATGAAATCGGGCATGGCTTCACGCAAAGTCGAATATCGCCGTAGTTGAGGTCCAAACGCATGCGTGGCGAATCGAATACGACGTGCGTGTTTTGCCACATCCTTCAAGGTGAAGTCGCCGCGCACGTTGTTCTCGATGAACCACACGTCCTAGCGTTTCTCGATCGCAGCCCCATTTTTCATGGCCATTGCTTGGTGGTTCCTCGCCGCCATGTTCAAACGTTGCCCGAAGTTCCCCGAGACCTGCTCACGCCGCTTTTTTCAGCGGCACAACGCATCGCAACGGCAGTCGAAGCAGGCCTCGGTGCGGAAGGCTCGTTTGTCGCAATGAACAACAAGATCAGTCAAAGCGTGCCGCATTTGCATGTGCACGTCGTCCCCCGGCGCAAGAAAGATGGATTGCGTGGCTTTTTCTGGCCGCGGGTCAAATATGCATCGGACGAGGAAATGGCATCCGTTGCGACGGCGATTCGTAACGCACTGCCGTCGTAATCAAACGCTTGTGTGCATCAGCCCAACGCGGCTTCGAGTTCTTGGCGCAAGGCTTCGACGTCGTACGTGGCCAGACGTTGTGACGTGAGTAAGCCCTTGTGGAGCGAGAGGCCGAGAATGTTCAAATCACCGCGAGCCCAAGCAGGAGCGTACTTCAAGAGCGCATCGATAAAAGCGAGGTTATGCGTGCTCGCAATGACCTGCACTCCACGGTCGACAGCCGCCCAAATGAGTTCCGCAAGGCGCAAGATCATGCGCGGGCTTTGATGAATTTCGGGTTCTTCGAGCAGAACCATTCCATGCGGCGCAATGGCCAATTCGAGGGCAATACGAACGAGACATGCAATGCCATCGCCCAACGCCATCATCGGAATGTTTCCGCGGTCGGTTACGACATAAATGACCGGCGCAGCTTTGTCCGTCAAAACCGTGATGTCACGAATTCGCTCGCCGTAAAGTGATTGCAATATCTTGACGGCTTGATCGAGTCGCCCTCGTTCGGTGGCCGTGATGAACAATGCATCGAGCGGCTGATTGCTTCCATGAGGAATATCCACGAGTTTCGTATTCCACGGCGGAATTTGCTGTTCCGAATACTTGCATTGATACGAATTGTCGGCGAGAAATCCCGCAAGCGCGGCATGACTTCCCCCAGGACAATCCACATCGACCGTGATGCTGCCACTTGCTGGAACCCCAGGACGTTGCTCCATCAGGTCGTGCGCAAGATCGAGGTCAATCGCCTCTTTGAAGCTCAAGCGCGTCGTTCTTCGTTCTTCAACGCCGCCACGTCGACGCATCACTTCAATGGTGGATCCAGTTTCTCGATGCCGTGGAATGAGCCACCGCGCACCATTCCACAAATCTGGACGACGCTGCACGGCTCGACCGACTTCATCGCCTGGGGCATCTCCC
>JBGAOI010000729.1:0-4155 GCA_044221885.1 Polyangium sp. (in: bacteria) | reverse complement strand
TGTGCCGCGCGAATTCCACGACCGCGAGCTGCATACCGAGACAGATCCCAAAGAACGGAACCTTTTGTTCACGCGCGTAACGAATCGCGTCGATCTTTCCTTCGGTCCCTCGATCCCCAAATCCACCCGGAACCAAAATCGCATCGAGACCCGCAAGCGTCTCCGCCGGACCCTTCTTCTCGATCTGCTCCGAATCGATGTACTCGAGATCCACACGCACATCGTTGTGCAATCCGCCATGCACGAGCGCCTCGTGCAGCGACTTGTACGCATCACGCAAATGCACGTACTTGCCGACGACGCCAATCTTCACAGAACCTTTGGTTGGTCTCTTGAAACGCTCGACCACCCAGTGCCACTGCGACAAATCCGGCTGACGCGCCCAAATGTTCAGCTTCTCGGTCACCTTCTCGTCGATGCCTTCGGCATGCAGCGCAATCGGCAATTCGTAGATGCATCCGACATCCACCGCCGAAATGACACAGTCGACTTCCACGTTCGAAAAGAGCGAAATCTTCTCTTTCATCCCGCGTGAAAGCGGTCTGTCGCAACGACACAACAAGATGTCCGGCTGAATGCCGATCTCTCGCATCTCCTTCACGGAGTGCTGCGTCGGCTTCGTCTTGAGCTCACCAGCGGTCGGAATGAACGGCACGAGCGTCACGTGAACGCTGATCGCGTTTTGACTGCCACACTCGACCTTGAGCTGACGAATCGCTTCGAGAAACGGCAAAGACTCAATGTCACCAACCGTTCCACCGATCTCCACGATCGCGATGTCCACGCCTTCGGCAGCGGATCGCACACGTTGCTTGATCTCGTCGGTCACGTGCGGAATCACCTGCACCGTTGCCCCGAGATACTCACCACGACGCTCTTTCGAGATGACCGATTCGTACACCCGGCCCGTGGTGAAGTTGTTTTGCCGCGTCATGCGCGCATGCGTAAAACGCTCGTAATGACCGAGATCAAGGTCTGTCTCGGCACCATCATCCGTGACGTACACCTCGCCATGCTGATAAGGCGACATCGTCCCTGGATCGACGTTGATGTACGGGTCGAGCTTGATGTGCGTGACGCGTAAACCACGCGCCTCCATCAATGCCCCGATGGATGCGGCACCAAGCCCATTGCCAATTGAGGAAACAACTCCACCTGTAACAAAGACGAATTTGGTCCGCTTGCTCATGACCACCGCTCCCGTTGCGTGTGGCGCGCTCTAGGAGCCGCGCTCGTCTCTTGGTGCATATCGGACGATATCGCGCACTCCGCGGAGTTGCGCCCCGCCCGACCTAATTTGGGCGCAGTCTAGGCGTCCAGAGAGCCGAGTCAACGCGTGAGATGTTTGGCACGTCATCTATGCGTTTGGCACGACCCGTTGCTCAAAAAATTTCGACTGTTGCTAGACTCGACGTCCCGGTGCTCAGACGATTGCGCCGATGCGAGTCGCCCGCGTTCTTCATCCGTCGTTCGCTAGTCCGCTCGTCGCTCTCGAGCGCGACGGAAATCTTTACGACGTGGCCGCGCTCGACCGTCAATTCGAAACACCCGCATCGCAACGTGTTCCGTTCGACGTGTCGGATTTTCACCTGCGCGTGTTCGCGTTGCGCGCAGTTGGTCTCGATAAACTCGACGATCGCCTACGTGGCGGAGACCGTCCCACCGAAGCGAGGCTGCTCAAAAGTAGCTTGCTCTGGCTTCCCCCATGCTCAGCCGAACGAGCCATGTACGTGCAGCTCGATTCCTTACCACGTCGTGGTTGTCCAGACGAACTTCCCTGGTACCACATCGGCAACGCGCGATCTTTGTTTGCACACCAAGAAACGATCCCGTTCCCTCCAGACGAACCTCATCCCGAAGCCGATGTTGCCGTAGCCGCGCTGATTGGCGAAGAGCTGCGTTCGAGCTCGGTGAAGGAGGTTGAAGAAGCGATCATGGGCTACTCGATCGTCGTTCGTTGGATCGCACCTCAGGCCGAACGTCGAAGCTGTCCTTTGCATGGTCGGGCTTTCGCCACGTCCCTTGGCCCGTTTCTCGTGACGAAAGATGAAGCTGGTTCCGTGGATGCTCTACGTGTTCGCGTGCGCGTTGCGGGAGACAGTCGCGACCTGACGATGACGCGAACGTCGGATTGGTCGTTGTCCGAAGCCATCGCGTTCATTTCGCGACATGTGCCGCTCATGCCCGGAGATGTCGTTGCCGGCGTGCCCATCGCGGGCGTGCGCGAAGCTTTGCGTGATCTCGGTTTGTCGTTTGGTACCAACATCGAAGTAGCGATCGAGCGTCTAGGCAAGATCATCTCTCGCCCAGTGCGTGGTCCCGAGCCGCCACCTATTCAGAGATGACAAACGTTTGTCAGAACCGACCGGCGAAGCCAAACCCAACCGTCGTTGGCGTGATGATCGGCACCGGTGCAATGAACGCGGTTTCTGGCGGAGGTGTTGGAGCAACGGCTTGCGTTTTCATGAAGAGCGCCTGCCCAATGAGCGCCAAACTTCCAATCTGCCCAATGCCCAACACCCCGTAGAGAAACCCACGACCGACGAGCTCGGGTGTGCAGTCCGTCGACTTGAATTCGACGCACTTGTTCTCGGACAGACCTATCCACGGTCCGGCAAAGGGAATCTGGAGCCTTGCGAAACCAGGTTGGTCCGGTGCGACTTCCGAAAGGAGAAACCCTGTCCCGTACATCACGGCGAACAAGCCGAGCCCACCCACAACGAGTTTCGGACGTACCGTTGATGGCGGATATTGCGTAGGTTCAGGCACTTCGTCCTGAGCCAACGCCGGCATGGAAGCGAGCGACAAGCCGATTGCAACGAGCGGAGAAAATCGTTTCATCACCAACTACTTCTTCGGAGGCAACTTGATGGTGTGCTTCCGGACAATCGGTTCGCCTTCGAAGGGCAAACAGTATTCGCCGACAAACGAACGCTTGATGCACGTTTCAACCGGCGTACCCGCAAAGGGCGCCAACACTTCCGCGTCCGTTGCTTTGCCAATCTTGCCGTCGAACGTGACCTTCACCGCGCCTTCGCCCGTTGGTGCGTTGTCGACGACTTGCGAACAGTTCGCCGCCTTTTTCTCCCCGCGACTCAACGCAATCGCGATCTGCTTTTCCTGATCCTCGTTGAGCTTCTTGGGCTCCGAAGCGCCCGTCCATTTCGTCGGCTCGTCCGTCGAAGACGACCCGTTGCTGGACTCGGTGCTGTCCGACTTGGGCTTGGGAGGCGGAGTGTCCCAATTGTCTTCATCACCAACTTGTTTTGGCGCACCACCACATGCCGCAACCACAGCAGCAAGGGCCAACGAGAGCGCAACATTTCGAGCGGTCGAGGAATCGAGAGTCACGATGCATCCTCCCCATGAAGGTCGAATACCTTTGACCCTAGCAAGCAATTGGCCAAGAGCACAAAAGATGCGCAGACCGCGACGAACCCGACCAAGTAACGTCAGTGGCGGAAGTCATCGTCAGGCTCGAACGTTGTAGGAACGAATCATGAGGATCCGCCGCCATTCGACGTTGTTTTCGGTATTCACCCACGCTGAACTGCGCCGCCGCGCCCTCATGGCGGCCGCCCTACTGACGCTTTTTTCCGTCGCGTCTTCCGCAACGTCCGCCCCCGATGCGGCCCCAAGCGCCAGTGCTGCAGCAGCACCCGCCAGCATCAAGAACGACGCTGTCGAAGCTGCCATCGACAAGCTCGAATCCGAAGCAAAGACCTGGGGAGGCTCGATCGGCGTCGCGATCATCGAGATCGATTCGGGAAAAACCATCGCCGTTCGTCATGAACACACCCCGAAAAACCCGGCCTCGAATGCAAAAGTCTTCACCGCATTTGCCGCGTTGAAACGGCTCGGAGCCGCGCATCGCTACAAGACTGGCCTCTACGGAAAACTCGACGGCGATCGCGTTCCCGACCTCGTTCTGCGAAGTGACGGCGATCCGTCCCTCGAAGCTGGTCACCTCTGGACCATGACCCGTGAGCTACTTACCGCAGGCGTCAAACGCGTGGGCACTGTGTTCGTTGATCAAAGTTACTTCGACGATAAGTTTGTCCCGCCCGCCTTCGATGAACAACCGCACGAATGGGCTCCGTTTCGAGCTCCTGTTTCCGCGGTGGCTCTCGACGAAAACACGTTCACGATGTCGGT
>JBGAOI010000728.1:0-4160 GCA_044221885.1 Polyangium sp. (in: bacteria) | reverse complement strand
CCTCGAGGTGTACGAATTCCCTGGCGAATACGACCTTCCGGGCGACGGAAAAACGCTGGCCAAAGTGCGCCTCGAAGAATGGCAAGCACGACGCATCGTCGCCGATGGTGACAGCGGTTGTTTTCGTTTGACGCCAGGATATCTTTTTAGTTTGTCCGAGTGTGCGCGTGAGGAAGAAAATAGCGAATATCTCATCACGCGGGTGCAACATCGGGGCTCGCAACCGCAAATGGGCGAAGCCGCAACGGGCGACAAATTCGGATACTTGAATACGTTTCACTGCATTCCGAGCAACGTGCCGTATCGACCGGAACGGCGTACGCCCAAGCCCACGATTCGCGGCGTGCAAACGGCCATTGTGACTGGTCCGGAAGGCGAAGAGGTTCATACGGACGAACACGGCCGCGTCAAAGTGCATTTTCATTGGGATCGCTTGGGCGCAATGGACGACAAAAGTTCGTGCTGGATTCGGGTGAGTCAAATCTGGGCTGGTGCCGGATGGGGCGCGATGTGGATTCCCCGCATTGGGCACGAAGTCGTTGTCGATTTCATCGAAGGCGACCCGGATCGGCCGCTGATTGTCGGGCGTGTTTACCACGGGGCCAATGTGCCGCCTTATCCATTGCCCGCAGAAAAAACGAAAAGCACCATCAAAAGCAATTCGTCGAAAGGCGGCGACGGCTTTAATGAGCTCCGTTTCGAAGACAAAAAAGGGCAAGAGGAGATTTTTTTGCATGGGCAAAAAGATTGGACGATTCGCATTCTGCACGATGAGGACGAAGATGTCGGCAATGATGCGATGTTGCACGTGGGGCGCGATCAAAAAGAACGTGTCGATAACGATAGGAGCGCGTCCGTCGGAGCCAACGAACATCTCGACGTCGGCGGAGACCGAGACGAACGCATTGACGGCGCAGATACGTTGTCCGTCGGGAAAAACCGCACCGTGACGGTCTCCGGTGCGCACAGTGAAACGGTCGGAGAAGCGCAATCCGTGGCGATTGGCGGCGCGCAATCGATCGCGGTTGGGGAAGCGCAAGCCATTACCGTGGCCGATGACAAGACGGAAAACGTCGGCGGCCATAACAACGAAGGCGTCGGGAAAAACAAATCCACGACCGTGGGCGAGCATTTCATGATTTCGACCGGCAAAGACATGAAGGTCGAGGTCGGGAAAAACGCCGTGACGGAAGTCAAAGACGAAAAAACGCTCGTTGTCGGGAAAAAGCTGAAAGTTCAAGTCGGCGACGCGATGATTCAAATCGAAAAGAATGGCAACATCACGGTGCAAGGCAAAAAGATCATCGTCAAAGGCGACGGGCCCATTCAAGTCGAAGGCAAAAAGTTATCGGTCAAAAGCGAAGGCGCAGTCAACGTCGAGGCTTCGGGCAAAGTGAAAATCAAGGGCAGCCAGGTAGGAGTGAATTGACATGGTACAAAATGCAATACAATCCATGGACGGTCAAGACGAACCTGCCGCAGATACCGAGCGCGGCGAGGAACTCATTGACCTGGTGATTGCGGCGCATGAAACGCGGGAAGTGCGACAAACCGCAGAAGCCTCCGAAGTTGCGGATCGACCGGTCATCAAAGCGGACGGCGAACGTATTGTCTTGTCTGCGGAAAAAGAAATCGTTTTGCAATGCGGCGAAGCGAGCATCACGCTGACCCGGGCCGGCAAAATCATCATTCGCGGCGCGTACGTGTCTTCCCGTTCGACGGGCGTGAATCGAATTCAAGGTGGTTCGGTTGAAATCAATTGAATGAGTTGAGCCATGGGTTTGTCAGAGGTTCTCTGTGCCGAACATGCGGACGAAGCGGCGTTTTTGTGGACGTACCGGGATCGGGCAGCCACGGATTGGGCTTACGACGTTGCGGGTTTGGCGGAGCTCGACGAGAGGGTGGAAGCACATGTGGACGGGCTGCGTATTGCCGGCCATGCGGGTTTGTCGAAGGCGCTCGAGTTACTCGACGAGGGCGAGCCGGGCAGCGCATTCGTGGCAATGCTCTTGGCGGTCGAGCGGTCGGATTTGCGGATGATGGCTCAGGTGCTCGATGTCGCAGGCGAAGGAGAATCGGCGCGGGAGGTCGTAGCGGCAATGGCCTGGGCGCCTTGGGAAAACGTCCGCGGTGTTTTACCGGGCCTCCTTTCGGCGCGATGCCCACCGGCGCTGCATTGGATTGGCCTAGGCGCATGTGCGGCGCATCGCATGGATCCGGCCACGGCACTCACGTATGCGTTGTACGCGGAGGATGAACGGCTCGTTTGTCGCGCATTGCGTACGGCGGGACAACTGGGCCGCAAAGATTTGTTGATTGCGGTGGAAGATTGGCTCGAACGCGGAGCAGAATCATGTCGAGCTTGGGCCGCATGGTCCGCGGCACTTCTGGGCAGCAAACGGGCGGCAGCTCTCTTATGGGGTTTGGCCGAGAAAAACGGCACGCATGGAGAGCGCGCGAGCGTCATGGCGGCTCGCATTACGCCGATCGCGGAGAGTTTGTCGCGCATTTATGCGCTCGCGAAGGACGGGCGTTCGCGCATTGCCCTTGCGGGCGCGGCGGCGCTCGGGGATCCGACGCTCGTGCCGTGGCTTTTTGATTGCATGAGCCAAGCCGAAATGACGCGTGCCGCTGGGTTGGCCTTTACGATGATCACGGGCCTCGATTTGGAAGCCGAGAAGTTCGTCACCGAAGCGCCAGATGACGTTGCCGTGGGGCCGAATGACGATCCGGACGATGAAAACGTCGCTATGGATCCGGACGCAAGTTTGCCTTGGCCCGATGTGCCGGTACTGCAAGGCTGGTGGAGTCGGGAGAAGTCTCGCTTCGACAGAGGAACGCGGTACGTACTCGGCAAACCGTTGTCGCGCGAAGCGCTCGAGGCTATATGGAATGAAGGCCGGCAACCGGCACGTGACGCTGCGGCCATTGAAATGGTGCTGGGGGGACAAACCAGGGCGTTGGCTGAATCGAGGCGAAAGGAGAATGGGATATGAGTGAGGTATTGGAGCAGGTACTCGCGCCTTTGGCGAATCGTATTGCGAGTCCGGAGCATGACGATGGCTGCTATTTTTGTCATGCGAGCCCAGGGCCTACGGTCGAAACAAACGACCTGTCGGACGAACCAGATGAGGACGCCGCGGAAATGGAGAACTCGCTCGGTGAGTACAAATTCAAGAACGACGCAGGCAAACTGGGAAGAGCACTGGGAGGGAAACCAGACCCAAAACGTGTAACGTTGAATAATGGCAAGACATACGATGCAGCCGTAGCAGCACACCACTTGATTCCGGGCATTGCGGCCCTCGCCCATAGTGCACTGATGACGGAGAATCTTCTCGGAGTCGATGGTAAAGCAAGTGGCAATATTGGCTACAATGTGAATGCCGCTCCAAATGGCGTGTGGTCACCTGGCAATTATGGTGTTCGACCATGGGGTACTGGCGGCTCGGAGTTCGAGAGAAACGGAAATGGCGTAACAGCCCAACAATTTGCATTTGCGGCGATGGATGCATGGCAATGCCAGTTTCACGATACGCATGAAGCCTACAGCGAATTTGTCGTGAGTGTTTTGAATAAAATTGCAGACAAAATCAAGAAAAACGAGGAGCTTTGGTGTCCTGAGCAAAGGAAGAACCCCAATGACTCAACGCGCCCGTTGTTATCGATCGTCGGTCGCTTGAATTCGGTATCTGCGCGCATGAGGCGAATGCTCACGTTTCCCATCGCGCGGTGGCACCTCAACGTGTACACGTCACGATTTGCGGAACAATACATGTTGCAAAATAGGAACCAAGTGACCCAAGGTGTGCACATAACGAGGTAGTCGTACCATGGCAAGGTATTATTTGTTCGACCGAAACAGCAAGCCCGGCCGATGGATCAATGATCCGAACGGGGATGATTTGCCGCGGGTGGAATGGTACAACTGGCGGCAAGGAGCACGGATTCGCAGAACTGCTTTCACTCCGAATCCCATCAAATTTAGGCTCAAGCCGCTAAATCCATTGGCATCTGACCATGGCCCCCATATGCCATCGTATTTGCGCGCGAGCGCCCCACTGTTTAGGATCGATCTCATTGCCGCCCTCCACACGTGCGGTGTGGACAATCTCGAAACGTTTCCCGCGAGTATTACAGACCCTGACAGCGGCCTCGAG
>JBGAOI010000727.1:0-4171 GCA_044221885.1 Polyangium sp. (in: bacteria) | reverse complement strand
GATTTGTTGACGTGTGTCTTTGCAACCCTGACGCTTCTGGCGATACGATTTCACGAACCCGCCAAGATCACGAGCGAACAACCAGGCATTTACGCCATTTGGCACGAGATGCGGCAGGGGTTGGAATTCATTCGTGATCGCAAGGGACTTTGGCATCTGTTGTGTTTCGTAGCGGTGTTGAATCTCGCGTGGAGCTTCTGTATTTTGCTTGTTACTCCGCTCGTCATGAGTTTCGCAGATGTGAACGCGTTGGGCTGGGTCCAAACGATTTCCGGATTGGGAGTGCTCGGCGGCAGCATTTTCATGAGCGTGTGGGGAGGCCCCAAGCGACACATTCACGGCGTCTTGGGTTTTGCGTTGCTTTCAGCACTCGTGCTGCCCCTCGCCGCATTGCCCGCCAGTGTACCGCTGATTGCCGCGGCTTCGACGCTTTTTCTTTTTTCTGCACCGCCACTGTCGAGTTCCGCGCAAACAATCTGGCAATTAAAAGTTCCCCCGCGCATTCAAGGGCGCGTCTTTGCCATGCGTCGCGTGATTTCATTGTCGGCGATGCCCATTGCCGGACTCATCGCGGGTCCCTTGGCGGACGACGTGCTCGGACCGTGCCTGATGCCCGGCGGAATCTTGGAAAAAAGCGTCGGCAGGTATATCGGAACTGGCCCCGGTCGAGGCATTGCATTTATGTTCGTCATCGTCGGTGGCCTGCTTTTGGCAGCCATTCTGACGGCCCGCCGGTCGAAGTTCTTGATGAATGTCGAAACGGATTTACCCGACGCGACGCTTTCTGACGAAAACGCCCCTCCCGTGGCGCCGAAGGGATGACGATGTCCGATTGGTTGCAACGAATTCTAGCCCGAGCCAAAGTCATTTCAATACCCAAGATCGGCGCGGAAATGGCGATCCAACGTTGGCCTTGCGTCGACGGACATTTCACCATCGACGGGCTCGCCGAATCTGTAGAGATCATCCGCGATCATTGCGGCATTCCACACATCTATGCCAAAAATGAGAATGACTTATTTTTTGCTCAAGGCTACGTACATGCACAAGACCGTCTGTGGCAGATGGAAATGAATCGCCGAATTGGTCAAGGGCGCATGAGTGAAGTCGTCGGCGCAGAAGCTTTGGCACTCGATCGCCTCATGCGCACGATTGGTTTGTCACGGATGGCTGAGCGGTCCTGGACACACGTGCACGAAGACGCTCGACGCATTGTCGAAGCCTACGTCGCAGGAATCAATGCTTGGATCAAGAATGCGAAAATGCTTGCTTTTGAATTCACGTTGCTGGGTGTCGTACCTGAACCTTGGTCACCTGTCGATATCCTTTTGCGCGGTAACCTACTCGCGCTGAACCTCGGCGGAAATCATCGTCTCGAATTGCTCCGTACACGATTGCTTGCCGAAGTTGGAGAAGCGTTGACGGCACAGCTTCTGACGCCTCACGCACCTGAGTCACCTGAAATCGTGTCTACAAAAACGCCCGCCGAAAGTCCTTGGAAAGGTTTGGCCAAACTAGACGAACTCGATCGTATCGATGCGTGGCTTGGCGATCCACATATCGTATCGGGTAGCAATAACTGGGTGGTGCATGGAAGTCGAACGGCAAGCGGAAAACCGCTGCTGGCGAACGACATTCATATAGCGCTTGGCGTGCCATCGGCCTGGTATGCCAACGGCTTGCACGGGGGACGTTTTGACGAAATTGGATATTCTCTGGCAGGCGTGCCGCTCATTTTATTGGGGCACAATGGCCAAGTTGCGTGGGGCATGTCGAATTTGAATCCCGATACGCAAGATTTCTATGTCGAAAAGCTGGATTCACTCGAGAATCCGCGCCACTACGAATACCGGGGTCAATGGCTACCGCTGGAAATCACTCGGAACACAATTTCGGTACGCGGTGGACCATCTGTTGAATTCGAGGTTCGTTCGACGTGCCATGGGCCAATCATGAACGAATCCATGAGTCAGTTGTTGCGCAATGCGGAACCTCTGGCGTTACGCTGGGCCCATGCGGATTGCATTCCGCTCATCGAATCGCTCGCAGCATTCAATACGGCACAGGATCTACGGGAGTTCCGCGCAGCATTGACGTTGTGGGAATCACCCGGACAGAATTTCGTCTTTGCGGACATTCTGGGCAACATCGCATACCAAGCGACAGGGAAGATTCCCATTCGCGCGCCAGGACACGATGGTCTTTCACCGATTCCGGGCTGGACGGGTACATTCGAATGGCAGGGATTCATTGCTTTCGACGAACTGCCCACGGCAATGAATCCGGAATGTGGATTCATCGCTACGGCCAACAACAAGGTAACGGCCGACGATTATCCCTATTCGATTGCGCGACATTGGTTTCCCGGTTATCGTGCCAAACGAATTATGGACCTTTTGCAATCCGATACGGCACACACCGCAGAAAAAATGCGTATGATCCAATTGGATACGTATTCGCTTCCGGCCGAAGCTTTGCGTCCATACCTCCTGCACGTGGTGCCCACGAGCGAACGCGGAATCGCGGCATTCCATGCGGTGAAGTCGTGGAATTTGCGATTCGATGTCGATTCCATCGGAGCAACGGTTTTCGAGGCCTGGTACGTGACGCTTTTACGCCAATTGCTGGCCCACAAGTTGGACGCCGATACCATTCGACGGTACCTGGCCAGCGATTACGAGCGGCACGGGAGCTTGCACATGCCCATGGTGATCGCAGCCATGCAGGATCCTCAGAGCAACTGGTTCGTTGATGCGAAAACGGGTCGGCGATGGACGCGTGAATCCGTCGTGCAACAGTGCTTCGAATCAGCCGTCGCGTGGCTCACGGAACGTTATGGTGCGGATACGCAACAATGGACTTGGGGTCGCGTGCATCAAATCACACTTACGCATACACCTTTCGGACAAAATTGGCCCGATTGGATGAGGGACATCTTTAATACCAAGCGTCGACCAGCTCCCGGAAACAATTACACCGTCGATGGCGCGTCATTTATCTGGAAAGATCCCTTCGATGTCGTACATGGCACGGCACTTCGCATGATCATCGATCTTGGGAATGTGGAGAATTCGATCGGGATTCATTTGCCCGGACAATCCGAACACTTACATCACCCGCACCGTGACGATTTGTCGTCTCGGAGTTTGCAAGGATCCTATTATCCGCTGCTTTATAGAAGGCAATCGGTTGATGCAAACAAAGCAAGTGTGCTCACACTGGCGCCACCAGAACGACCGTGATACCGATAACGAAGTTTGCACGTTGGCCCTGCAATCGGGGCCATAGACGGCTCCAGCCTGCCCGCCACGGACGTTGGTCGACCTGAGGTTTCCAGGGAAATTGGCGCGAACAATCGAGGCACGAGCGAGATCAATAAGATCGGTCAAAGTACAAATCAGCTTTGGCTGGCGACTTCGCGGTCATGACTTTGCACGTTTGCCCATCGAACGTGGCTGTATACCGTTTGGCGCCTCCCTTGCTTTGCATGAACCACGGTGGCACCACGTTGGGCGCCGTCGGCCGCACAATGCCGTAATAAATCGTATAGGTTTTGTCCGTGGCTGCGCCATTGCTCGTCGCGTTCGTCCAGAGATTCGCCAAGGTGCACTTGGGTTCGGCAAGCACCGGAGCATCGGCGAGATCCATGCTCGCGGTCTCGTCGGTGGCATACAGTTGACGACCGCTGTTGACGATTTTGTAAATTCGCAGCTCTTTTCGGTTGGTGCGTGTCTGAATGGAAAAAAAGATATTCGCATTGACTCGTTGATTCGACAAATCCAGAATTGGGCCGTCAAACTCGTCGATCACGATTCGGCGAAGTTGCGGCTGGTCGCCGATTTCAGCCGCCAGCGCCTTCGCCTCGGGTAAAATCGTCACCATGAAGTCGACTTTTTTGCGGTCTTTCGGATGCATCAATCGACACTTCGCGTCGGGCAAGCAACCTTCAAAAGATTCGAGGAATTCATCTTCCTTGGGCGGTGCCATTGCTCCGACGGCAGGCTTGGGTTTGGTTGCGTTGCTCGCCGACGATTTGGGTTCACTGCGCACCAAGAAAAGGGCTACAGCAACCAACACAATGAGCACGAGAATTCCCGACAATGCGACGATTGCCAGAATCAACGTCGGTTTGTTCGATTTTTGAGCCGGTGGCTGGGCCGGATACGAAGGT
>JBGAOI010000726.1:0-4175 GCA_044221885.1 Polyangium sp. (in: bacteria) | reverse complement strand
CCGTCATGCCGTGTCATGCCGTGTCATGGGCATTGTTGATACGATGATGCATCGTGTGCACTTGGCGGTGCACACGACTTCCCCTCGATATGGGAGCCCAAGATTCCGTATGTCCGCATCCATTGAATCACAATTGTCGGTTTTGCCAGAATCCGTGACGCGTATCATCACCATTGCGCTGAAAAATGCGCAGGCGAAAGGCGATCCTTGGTGGCCGCTCGCTGAAGAATGTCTTCGTCCTGCCGAGCATCTCTTGACGCGTATCGAAGTCATTCGCCTGGATCTGCTGCGTAAACACGCCGGTCCTGCGCGGGCCATGACCGATATGCACGAAAATGTGCTTGCATTGCTCGAACGCCTTGCCGATGCGGTTTGGATCGAACGTGGACAATCCCCTCAAGACCCTTTCATTTCCATACTCTCGCCAGGAACGCCGCACTTCTTTTTTGACTGGAATTTGGGCCATCCCATTGATCGATTGGACATCTTGCTGGAGCTATTCGATAGCGAAAATACACCTCGGGCGCAGAGTGACGAAATTGCGGCAATACTCACGGAAATTCGCACGCTTTTGCCTGAATTTCGCGAACTAAATGAAGCTGTGCGAGCCTCGCGTGCCAAACTCGAAGTGCTCCAAAAAGCGATGGACGTCGTAGCGCGTGTGGGACACGTCCAATATTCGCGTTTACGCCGCCGAATGCGCGCCGACGGTTTTGACGCGTTCGAAGTGCGCAAAGTTTTTCCAGATATCCCCGGTGCTTCCGGAACGATGGCGTGAAACGGCCGGAAGGTACGCAACGCAGACCGAGGGACTTTTTGTGATTTCGCCAGCTCGTGCCAGTTTCGTCATTTTGCGTCTGTTCGCCGGGAACGAATGCGGTATGCTCCAATCGTCAACCACCTCGTTATTCTTATGCCGAGCCAATCCTTCACCAATCGTACGCTAGAATCAACTTCAGGTTGCAGCAATGCGGACGAAGCCGCCGATCCGCATGTGGTTCAGCGAGCGTTTTTCGACCATCCGCGATACACGGACATGGGGCCGATTTCCCAAGGCGGGTGTGGCGATGTGCGTCGAGTTCTCGACAAACAATCCTCGCACGCGCTGGCGATGAAAATCACGCGGCGATGCATTGACCGCGCATCCCGGACGTACACTCGATTCATGACCGAAATCGACATCATGACATCGTTGCAACATCCGGGCATTTTACCGAGTTTCGATCACGGGGAATTCGATGATGGACGCTTGTGGCTGACGATGCCGGAAGTTCATGGGCAAACCTTGGCTCAAGTGCTCGACGAACTGTACATGTCGGATCCTGGCAATCGGTTTCGATCTCGCGCATTTCAACGCGTTTTGCAGGCGCTTGCGCAAGCGTGTTCCATTGTCGCTGCTGCTCATGCGCAAGGTTTCATGCATCGAGACTTGAAGCCGAAAAACATCATGGTGGCGGATGATGGCGAGACATTCGTCATTGACTGGGGCGTCGCCAAACGACTCACGTCGACACCTGAAGCTGCGATATCCAAAGCCGAACTCGAGGCTCGGAATGCTTTCACGGAGCAAGGCGAAGTGCTCGGAACTCCCGCGTACATGCCACCGGAACAAGCATTTGGGAACATTTCGGCGCAATCGCCTGCTTGCGACGTATATTCGCTTGGAGCGATTTTGTATCACGTGTTGACGGGCAAACCCCCGTACAAGGGGACCGGGATTGCCGTGCTCGCGCAGATTCGACGTGCAGCACCGTGTTCCATTGAATCAGCAGGTTTGAGTGTCGAAGCGGCACCTCCTCGACAATTGGTGGCGTTGTGCGGAGCGGCCATGGAGCGCGATCCGAGCAAGCGGATTGGCGGTGCGCATCAAATGGCCGCGGAAATGAGGTCTTGGGTCAATCGAATGGAGTCCGGTGTTTCATAACCGGACGACTGTCACCTTCGGAATGCCAATGCGTATTTCGCACGTTCCCACACGTCTTTCGATGACTCCTGCGGCGCCTTGGATACCCAGGGCCGCCAATTGCTTTCGGGCGCGGTAGATCTCGACACCCAATTTCATCGTGTCCATGTCCAGGCCTCGACACAGGTCGTCCCGATGGACCCACCCACGCAGGGAAGGAACCACGTTTTCCTCTGCAAGCCACGCGCGCGCGAGCGTCACCAACAAATAATGTGGCTCCGGCAAACTTTCCTACTTCAAAGAACTGAACGCCTACGCTGAAAACGCAATGCCCCAAGTTGGCTCAGCCGCGATGTTTCATCAATGGCTGGTTCTGTGGCTCGTATGCCAGAACGCGCAGAAATTGACGGAAGTCTCGACGAACAATTGATCGTCGAATACTATTCCCGACGCTAATCGTTCGCACGCTTCGGGTCTGGACCAGGAACTGGTCTTGTACCCGGAGCCTGATCAAAAGGGAAAGGTGAACCGTGACGGGTATCATTACGAACATGGTTATGCCCAAGATCGAGCGCGAAGCCGAGGCTCGAAACTACGGCAAATTTGTTATCGGTCCGCTGGAAGGCGGCTACGGTGTAACGCTTGGAAACGCGCTCAGGCGCATCCTGCTTTCCTCTTTGGAAGGCACAGCGATCACATCGGTACGTTTCGCAGATGTCTTGCATGAATTCAGCGACATCCCCGGTGTGCGTGAAGACGTCATCCAGGTGATGCTGCAGATCAAGCAGATCCGCATCAAGATGGACGGCGTGGACAGCGCCCGCATGCACCTCGAAGTGCGTGGCGAGGGAACGGTCACCGCAGCGGATGTTATTACTCCCGCTGAGATCGAGATCGTCAACCCTGACACGTATCTTTTCACCGTGGATAACCCCAAAACCAAACTCGATGTTGAGTTTGTTGTCGAACGTGGACGCGGCTATTCTCCCGCCAATGACCGCTCCGGGCATACACCAATTGGCGAATTGCCAGTAGATGCGATCTTCAGCCCGGTCAAACGCGTCAATTGGGAAGTGGCATCTGCGCGCGTTGGGCAGAGCACGAATTACGATAAATTGATTTTGGAAATCTGGACAGACGGCACCGTGACCCCGGAACGCGCTCTGAGTTCTTCCGCCCGTATTCTCATCGACCACCTGCGTTACATTGCGGGTGTGAATGAAGAGATGCTGACAGTGGCAATCGAGCGTGAGACCTCCGGCAGCCGCCTGAGCAGTGAACTGGCAGAAACGCCGGTGGAAGCCCTCGACCTCTCAGTGCGCGTTTTCAACTCCCTGAAGCGCACCGGTATCACCACGGTGGGGGACGTGCTCGAACTCCTTGAAAAAGGCGAGTCCGCTGTCATGTCCATCCGCAATTTCGGTGAGAAGAGCCTCGACGAACTTCGCGACAAGATGCGCGAAAAAGGCTTTTTGAAAGACCAACCTTCGGAGAACTAAGAAATGCGACATTCAGTAGCAGGTTACCGATTAGGACGCACAAAGAGCTCACGTATCGCTCTGCGCCGCAACCTGATCAAACAATTCTTTACGCACGAGCGTATTCAGACCACCAAGGCAAAGGCTGCCGCCATTCGTGGTGACGCCGAACGCCTGATCACCCTTGCCAAGAACAGCGCCGATGCCAGCGCGGACGAGAAAGTCCATGCACGCCGCATTGCTGTATCCAAACTTGGCGACAACCAGATTATCAAACGCTTGTTTGACGAGATTGCCCCGCGCTTTGCTTCACGCAACGGTGGTTACACCCGCGTGACCAAACTCGGACCACGCCTCGGCGATGCTGCTGAGATGGTTGTCCTTGAACTTGTAGAAGAGTAAGAACAGTCATCAGTAAACAGTAATCGGTGAGTTTTTCACTGCTTACTGTCCACTGGTCACTGGTTAGTGTAAATGGCACGTTACCAAGTGATCCTAGCCTACGACGGCGCCCGGTTTACCGGCAGCCAGCGGCAGGCGAATTCCAGGACGGTACAGGGCGAGCTCGAAAACGCCCTTCATCAGATCGGTTGGATGGGAACATCCGTCATCATGGCGGGCAGGACCGATACCGGCGTCCATGCAACGGGGCAGGTGGCAGCATTCGATTTCAACGAATGGTCGCACCCAGCAGAACGATTGTTGCAGGCACTCAACGCGAAACTTCCTGCTGATTTGGCTGTGAGAAAGATAAAGCCCGTTCATGCGGATTTCCATCCACGGTTTGATGCGCT
>JBGAOI010000725.1:0-4183 GCA_044221885.1 Polyangium sp. (in: bacteria) | reverse complement strand
AAAATACTTGGCCTGGAATGCCGTGAGCGGATTTGGATCTGCGACAAACGTATTTGGTACGGATCCCGGAACGCGCGTTTCTCCCGTCGCCGTTGCCTCGAATACCGCTGTGCATGCGTCGTTCCTGGGCCTAGGAACGGATTACAAATATTATTATATGGAGTATGACGGCACGTCATTTAACCCGACAAACCAAACCATTTCAAATCCTACGGCGAGCCTTGGGTATTGCGCTCCGGGATTGACGGTGTTGGGAACGGATGTCGTTTTCCTCAATCCCGGTTATGGAGACGAATCGCTGTACAGTCGCACGCGTCCGAAGGGGTCCGCTGGAACATGGGACACTGGATACAAGTACACGGGAATTCCATTTTTGGTGGACGATGTCACGCCTGCAGTAACGGCGCTGGAAGCTGGCCCCGAATTGCTGCTCGTCGTGACAGAGAAGGTTACTGCAAAACCTTTGTATTGGCTCACGCGGACCAATGGCACATGGAGCGCCCCCACATTGATTGCTGGTAGTTCGTCGATTGAAACGGCGTTGCTGACGCAGCCGGGTGGGGGCGCGATTCTCGTGTATCGGCATTTCACCACGAATGCCATTTTTTGGTCACGATTCGATGGGGCAGCATGGTCGGTTGTGCAGGAAATTCCCGGGGGAATGACGACAAAATCGAAACCAGTCGTTGCGGTTGGGGCTGGCGATGCGGTCGCAGAGCTGCTATTTGTAGATTCTGCGGGTAATGCACGACATGCCCGGTTGCACAAAGGCGCAGCGAATTTCACAACGCCTACGATGATTCCCGGAGCGACGGGGCTTGTGGGTATGGCGGCGGCAACGAATCTTTGACGGGGGGGTAGTAGATGAAAACCTATGAAAGAAGCTTCTCCCACTTCCTTTGACCTTCGTAACATCGATATCGAAGGATTTTTGGCCGAAATCAAAGCGCTTCGCCGCGATATCGATGATTCGCTGTGCGAAGAGGATTTGACGCACCTGTACAAAATCGAGCGTTGGGGGCGCGCATGTACGGCCCTTGGATTGCTCGGTGCAGGCATTGCGCCCAATCCTGCAAGCGCGATTTTGCTTGCTGTTGGCCGTTCCACACGCTGGATCATCATGCACCACGTCGGTCATCGCGGTTATGACAAGGTGCCCGGCGTGCCGCCCGAACGTACAAGCAAGTTTTTTGCCCGCGGAAATCGACGTTGGCTCGATTGGTTCGATTGGATGATTCCCGAAGCGTGGATCTACGAGCATAACGTTTTGCATCATTCATACACGAACGAACTTCGCGATCCTGACCTCATCGAACGAAACTCCGAATACGTCCAGAAATATCCCAAACCCGTTCGTTACGCGCTGCTTGGATTGCTTTCAGTCACGTGGCGATTTTCGTATTATGCGCCGAGTACCCTCGATGTGTATCGCGATCGGCACATGGACCGCGAACACAAAGAGAAGCAAAAAAATCGCAATGCCGAGTTGATCCTCGATTGCTATTTGCCTTATGCCGCTTTGCATTTCGCGCTCATGCCGCTTCTCTACATGCCGCTTGGCCCGTGGGGCGTGTTCAGCGCTTTCTGCAATTCCGTAGCGGCCGAAGCGCTGAGCAACTTGCATACGTACGTGGTCGTCGGGCCAAACCATGCCGGCGAAGATATGTACCGATTCGACGATCGCCCGGCATCACGCGCTGAACACACCGTGCGGCAAGTGATTGGCTCGGTCAATTATGCGACGGGCACAGATCCGATCGATTTCTTGCATCTCTGGCTCAATTACCAAATCGAGCACCACATTTGGCCCGATTTGCCAATGCGCCAATACCAAATTGTGCAGCCTAAAGTGCGCGCGATTTGCGAAAAATACGGATTGCCGTACGTCCAAGAAAGCGTTTTTACGCGCTTCAAGAAAATGATCGATATCGCGGCCGGAAATACCACCATGCGTCGTGGGGTTCGTCGAGGCGAACGCACGGCGGTGGCAACGGAAGCGCCGCCCGTCGAAGCGATGGGCTGATTCAATCCACACGCATTTAAAATTCCACCAAAGGTAAAGCCTGTCGGTGTGTCGATCGCATCATGCGAAATCGACTTCTATTGGGTTTTGTCGCGTTCATAGGAATCGTGGGTTGTGGTGGGGAAAAGCCGCAGCCTGTTGCGCCCGGGCCATCTTCGAAGCATTCCTTTCCCGAAGCAATGAAAATGCTTTGTGATGTGGACAAACTGGCGAATTTGTCGCCGGATGAAGATTTGCTGGAAATTGGCCGCAAGCGTTCAGAGTGGCTTTCGGATCAAGTAGACAATGGCGACTTCAGCGAGTTTCGGACGCTCGTAAGTGTCAAAGGGCCCGAAGAACAAGCCGTCAACATTCGCACGAAGGCCAAAGAAGTCGGAATCACGGCCTGTCCTTTGGCCGATTCGATCGAAGCGAATCCGACGGGGGTCATCGTCCCTTGAGCTACGACATCAATGTGTAAATTTTGGTAATGGCGCCGGGCGAGCGTATTGTCCTAACGCGACAAACTCGCCCGGTGGTACGAATTCGTCGACTTCGTGATATTCAGCGCCGTAGTTGCGGGCCAACCAATGGATACACGCCTGGGTGTGTTCATTGACGATGCGGTGTTGAATCGAAAGATTCAAGCAAAACCGATAAGCTGCGCGGGCCTGTTGTTTTACAATTTCGGTTGGAGACTCTATCCCCCCACAGGCGAACTCACCCTTGAGGTCCTCATACGTCAAATCTGTTCCGGGCACGAGCCCTGAACCTTTCCATTCCCCAGGAATAGGCATTCTGATGATTTCCTGCGCAAAGCTAGACCAAAGTTTTCCGAGGCGTTCCGCTGCCGCAATGGCCCATTTCGCCGAGGGAAGCTCGGATGGAATTGGATCGCGGGAGGCGAATATTTGGGGCGCATTCGGATCGCCGCCCAAGAGTCCAATCATTCCATTGCGTGGAGGCGGTGGTTTTGGTGGTTCGGGTTTCGGCCATTCTACTCCGAGGACGAACACATAATGATAGACGGCATTTTCAACGGTGTATTTCCGGTTTTCTTGCCACCGCGCGCCGGCATTCGTTACGAACTCCAAAACTGATTCACGTTCACCTTTTCCCAGATAAGGCGGCAGTGTCATTCTCTCGGCTTCGAATCGCTTTTGCTCGGCCGCATAATAATAGGACTCGGCAATAAAGTCCATTGTCTCTGAATGTTTGGCCTTTGCCCGTGCCGGCTTTTTGCCCGGCCAAACACCCAATTTCGCCGCTAGTTTCATAATTCGTGCGTATTCAACGCCCGCTCCCACATGATCACCCGCGTCCGTGTAGGCATGCGCTAACCGCGCGCGTGCACGCAGCTCGATTTCACGAAGAAGTTGTGTGTCTGCGCCTTTTTTCTTTTCCGCTTCCACAAGCCACTTCGATTGCACGGTCAACACTCGGTTCAGGATACTCAATGCGTTGGCTCGATCTTGTCGATTGGCTAAACCGTCCGCCATAGTAAAAGCGATTTCGCTCCATTCGTCGACATGAGCCGCGCCAAACTTGTTCTCGAATTCTCGCAACGGCGATTCCATGTCATATTCAACATAACGGCTAAGGCGCATTTCATAGCGACCAAGACGAAAATCGAGTATCGCCGCCTGAGCGAAAGCATGTGGAGAGCGGAGATCACCGCAGCATATGTCTGCAAATGCGGTATATTCGCTGCCTGGCTCGTCTAAATCGGGGCGGACTGATTTTTCGTCCCCTCGAGAATGTGACGGGGGAGACGGGGCGGCATTGTCCGCGAATGCGACATTCACGAAAAGTGAAGTCGCGCCAATGCTTGCGGCGAATATAAACAAGGAGCGCACGGTTCTTTCAACACGTCGCCCCGATTTTCATTGGCTCGTTGTCGAAGAACCACCGGCCTGGTGCCGACGCCGGAAAATGAACGACCTGCCGTGGGTCAAGACAGGTCGTGGTGGAACTTGGAGCGTCGTACGTACAAGAAAAACCGCGCTGTCCTCAAGGGACAAACGGGTCGCAATCGACAAACTGCACGTCGGTAGCTGAACGCGGCGTGAGTTTGAAGTTGTTGAACGAGTAGCCAAGGACGCCCGTGATCGACGTGAACGACGAATCGATTGGGCACGCGTTGTCGAGGCCCATGTTCTGGATCGCGTCGCTACATTGATC
>JBGAOI010000724.1:0-4185 GCA_044221885.1 Polyangium sp. (in: bacteria) | reverse complement strand
GGCAAGGGCTGCTTTGTAGGCGTGATCGTCCACGGGTCGAGGCGCATTCCAAAACGCCATGACGGCATCGCCAATGAATTTGTCGACCGTTCCCGATTCGGCAGTAACGGTATTCGTCATTGTTTGCAGGTATTGCCCCAGCATTTCAGCTAATGCTTCGGGGGTCATGTGTTCCGAAAACGTCGAAAATCCGCGCACATCCGAAAAAAATATCGTTAACTCTTCGGTACGCCCGCCCAAGACCGGCTCTTCGTTGTTTTCGAGCAACGTTCGGACGAGCTTCAACGGGACGTATTTTTCGAGGGCTCGCAGGCCGCGTTTGAGGCTCTTGTACGCATCTGTGATTTCCGCAATTTCCTCGAATCGCGACCGCGTCAGGGGACGATCGTCGAACGACAACTTCCGAATATGCTGCGTTTCCACGGCAATTTCGTGTAATGGATTCACCACCGTGCGACTCAGCAACATGGCGATGCCAATAAAGACCACAATGATTATCAGGGCCGCAATGGCGCTCGTGACAAACCCGCTTTGAATTTGCCCCAGATACGGAGCTTCAGGCACCATCGCCACGACCATCCACGTGCGTCCCGCCGTCACGCGTAAAGGTCGAAGAACACCCAGGTATTTGCCATCGGACCCATTGAGTGTAAACGATAACTCTTTTGATTGCTTGACAGCTTCGGTGATTTCGGGATGGTGCGACAATTCCTGCAAGAGCCTTCCTTTGCTCGATCCGAGTTTGGGAAGGAAAAAACGACCATCCGGGCGCGAAATGAGCTCCAATCCTTCCGAAGTGGCAATGATGGTCCCGTCCTCTTCGGCAATGACGGTATCGACCGTACGACCGTGAAGTTCAATGGTGCGAAGAAACGAAGACAAACCATCGAGCGAGATCGTTGCGGCTGAAACGATTTTGCCATTGCGTGACGCTCGAGACGCCGTCAGTACAGCCAATCGATTCGTCAAATGTACATACGGATCGGTCCAGAAGATCGCGTCCTTTTTGGTGGCACCTTGAAACCACGGACGTTGTCGCGGATCGTAATGGTCGGTGTTGGGCTTTTTTTCTTCGCGAAATTGATCGCGCGGTTGTCCCGAATCGCGTCGACGCCACAGCAACATATCGTCGGCGATATTCGTGATTTCTTGCGTATCGAGCCCACCGTGGGATGCCCGTTCGACAAGCAAGAATCGGCCGGATACATCGCCGAGCTGCATGTAGGCCAGTCCGGGATGCGTACGCAGAATGGACATTTCCAGCGCTTCGACACGCTTCATATCGTCCATTTCGCCGCCTTGTTCCGATGCGACATCGGCGCCGAGTTCTGCGGCTCGTTCGACTTCATGCAAAAAATCGTGCGCTCGTTCCGTGACGACCGACGCGACTGGATCGAGCAAAACGTGTGCAAAGTCGCGAACGATGCGCGAAGTAACGGTGTAATGTAATCCGAACAGCAGCCCCGAGAGCAGGCCCATCATCAGAAATACGGCCAACGGAATGGTGATGCGCAGTCGAATCCGCCGCGTGGGTGTTGTCGAAGGGCGGGTAGACTCGGAGGATTCAGCAGGCTCGGTCATGGAAGAATACGCCGCAGACGGGATATCCGAAACGTTGTGGGTGTGTCAAGGGGGATGAGCACGCGGCGCCTTCGTCCAGTCCAAAACAGACCGAGGCTGGTTTTTGTGGGGGCTACTTCGCAGCGGTTCCCGTCACCCGTTGGTAGGCATTGTACAAGTCATCATTGATGACATACGCAAGTCCGTCGGCTTTCAGCGTGACATCAGCTTCCAACGTGCGGGTTCGAAACGTCCATCCTTGTGGGAGCTTCAATCGTGTGGCCAAGTGTTCGAGGTCCGGCAGCGTGAGTTTGGGATCGGCGATTTGGGCATACGATTGCATCATGTACACATCGCCATTCGCGGCAACGAGTTCATACACTTGATTGCCCGCGAGATACGTGAACGATGTCGTTCGATGCACTTCGTTGGGCGTATAAAATTTGTCGCCGACCGAGCCTTGCCAAATCTTGGTTTGCAGCGTTCCGCGGAGTTTCATTTGAATTCCGCCAAAATCGGCCACTTTGCCGGTCGTTGTGGCTCCGCCCGCGACGAGCTTGTTCATCACCCAATACCGCGGTCCGTTCAGTTTGACGACTCTTGCTCCGTAAAGAGCCTGCAGTTTGTCGGCGTCGAGCTTTCTCCATGCATCGTCGGGACAATCGTTTAATCCCAGCGTGTTGTAGACTTCCACATTGAGCGTCGTTCCATCTTGAAAAACGGGAATGACCTCGCAATAGCGCACATTGCGCAGGTCTTCGGGAACCGGCATCGATTGCGTTGGGGTAATGGCGGGTACGGCTTGTGGTCCACCCCCGCAACCCGACGCTGACATCGTGGCCAATGTTGCGCCGAAAAGAAGCGTTCGTGCGCGTTTTTTATTATGCTCGAACATCATGTCGTTCCTTTGCTTTGGGACTCGGCTCACGAGCTTGCTGGCACATATTCCCGAAAGATGACTTCTTTGCCGCCGATAAACAACCGTGCGCCTACGCGCGGCGCGACCTTAGCACACCGATCCGAAAAAAGGCCAAACGATTTTTGGCGCTGCGCGAATTGGCCTGCGCATGACGCGACGACGCCGAGGTGGCTCGGTTTCTTCCTTGGCCGTGTTCGCGAGCTGCAATGGCAGACCGTAACAAATCCCACCGTGACAAGGAACCGAACGTGTTTGTCAAATGGAGTTGCGTTTGTCTTCGCTTGCGCATAACGTGCGTCGGCATTCATGACGCGAGGCGAATCGATGAAGCGGAATTCCTTGTGGATCGGGCCCGTTGGCGCATTGCTCTTCACAATCGGGAGCATGGGTTGCAGCGACAATGGGAATCCAAATCCGCCGACGTCGAGTGGCGGCAGTGGATGTCCCGCGTCTCAACATGAAGACGGTATGGGCGGATGCACCGCCGATCCTTGCATTCCTTCGCCGTGCGTCATGCCGAACCGGAACGTGTGTACCAACGACGGCATGACCGCAACGTGCGCCTGCAACGCGGGATATCACGACAACGCCGGCATGTGCGAAGCGGATAAGACTTGCATGGCCAATACATGCAGCGGCCACGGCAATTGCAGCGATAACAACGGCATGGTCGTATGTTCGTGTGCGGCTGGATATGCGGGAGCCAATTGCCAGGATTGCGATACTCAAGGTGGCTACATTCCCGATGGAATGGGCGGTTGTACGAATATGCCTTGTGTGCCCAACCCGTGTCCTTCTGACAAACCGCAGTGTTCGGTCGACAAAGGCATGATTGTTTGTGCTTGTGGCGCGGGAACGCACGAAGAAAATGGGTTTTGCGTGCCCGATATCACGTGTATGCCGACGACGTGTGGCGGTCATGGAACGTGCATGGATGCGGGTGGAAATCTAAGCTGCACGTGCGAACCTGGTTGGGCGCCTCCTTTTTGCGGCATGTGCGACGACGCAAACGGTTATCATCCTGATGGCAAAGGCGGCTGCACGCAAGATGTCTGTTTGCCAAATCCGTGCGTCGAGCCAAACAAGACGGTTTGCTCGGCGCCGAATGGAATGCCCGTGTGCAGTTGTGATGCGGGGTATCACGAGCAAAACGGTGCATGTGTCGTGGATCAGGTGTGCATGCCTGGAAGCTGCAATGGTCACGGGATGTGTTCGGATGCGGGTGGCATCGTCGTTTGTACGTGTGACGATGGTTTTACCGGAACAAACTGCGCCGATTGCGACATGGTTGCTGGTTACCACCCCGACGGCATGGGCGGCTGCACGCAGAATCCGTGTTTGCCCAATCCTTGCGTCGAACCGAACAAGTCTGTTTGTATGCCAAATGGAACCCAAGCCATTTGCTCGTGTGACGGCGGCTATCATGATGACGGCTTGGGCAATTGCACGAACGATCCTTGTTTGCCAAATCCTTGTGCGGCGCAAAATCAAGCGTGTCAAAACAACGGCGGAACAGCGCAATGTTTCACGCCCGTTTGCGACGACATGAATCCATGCACGACAGATTCGGTCGTCAACGGCGTCTGCAATCATGTGACCCTGCCCAACGGAACCGCGTGCGCGACGAACCTGTGTTTGTCTGGGCAATCGTGTCAAGCCGGCGCATGTGGTGGTGGCAGTAGCGTCGATTGTTCGGACAACAATCC
>JBGAOI010000723.1:0-4187 GCA_044221885.1 Polyangium sp. (in: bacteria) | reverse complement strand
GTGAATGTGATCGTGACGCAATCGCAATTCGCAGACAAATTCTCAACGCAAAATCCGCGTGCGGTTTGTCTCGACACCGATAATGCGCAATGGACGAATCTACCAATTTCGTCGCCAACAAGTGGAGTGTGTCCCGACAATACGATGTACGTTCTGTACACCTCTGGCAGCACCGGCAAACCCAAAGGAGCAAGCTGTCATCACGTGGGAGTTATAAACCTCCTTAACGATATTGAGCAACGACGCATATTGCAACCCGGCGCCGCGTGCAGCTTGTGGACGAGCCCAAGTTTCGATGTTTCGGTGTACGAGCTTTTCTCCGCACTCATTGTGGGCGGCAAAGTTTGCATTTGTCCCGATGAGGTTCGAAGCGATTCATCGAGGTTCGTCGAGTGGCTCCGAACGCACAACGTCGCAAGCGCATACGTGCCACCATTCATGCTCGAAAACCTCCTCGACGCGCTTACGACACACGATGGTCCGTCCCAATTTCGACGCTTGCTCATTGGCGTTGAACCCATTCCCCTAGCGATCGTCCAGGGGATTATCGAAAGAATACCGACCATCGAAATCATCAATGGTTATGGTCCCACGGAAACAACGATCTGCGCGACGCTCTATTCCGCGCGAACCAATGCTTTGCCCGCGCATTTCGTCCCGATAGGGCGCGCCGTGCAAAACATGCAGGCATTCGTCTTGGATGGCCGACTTCGACCCGTACCGATCCGGGCACTTGGTGAATTACACATTGCGGGCGCAGGCGTCGCCCGTGGCTACCACAATCGCCCTGCATTGACTGCCGAACGATTCGTGCCCAATCCGTTTGGCGCACCAGGAAGCCGCATGTACCGCACAGGCGATTTGGTGCGATGGCAGGTAGACGGCAATCTTGAATTCATCGGCCGCCTCGACCACCAAGTCAAGGTTCGTGGCTTCCGCATTGAACTCGGTGAGATCGAATCGGCATTGGCCATGCATACTGCCGTGAAACAATGTGTCGTGACAGCTCGCGAGGACGTTCCGGGAACGAAACACCTCGTGGCGTATGTTGTTCCAAACGGGACCAAATACGATGTCGCAGCAATAAGGGTGCATCTTCGCGCAAGACTGCCGGAATACATGATTCCTGTGGCGTTTGTCTTTCTTGAATCATTGCCCCTGACCCCCACGGGCAAACTCGATCGCAAAGCACTTCCGGCGCCGGAGTTTGACAGGGCCGCTCATTTTAATGAATACATTGCGCCTCGAACTACGACGGAAGCTCTGTTGGTCGATATATGGAGAACCGTGCTGGGTAGGGATGACGTTGGCATTCATGATGACTTCTTCGAGCTTGGTGGGCATTCGCTTCTCGCGACGCAAGTCACATCTCGCATTCGCGTCGTGCTCAATGTCGATCTGCCATTGCGAACGCTATTCGAGTCGCCAGTATTGACATCCTTTGCCCAACGTATCGACGACGCGCGCAATGCCAATCTCGTTGGCGCGCCTCCCCCGCTCGAGCCGATGTCACGAGCGAGAGAAATTGCGCTTTCTTTCGCTCAGCAGCGATTGTGGTTTTTGGATCAGCTCGAGCCGAACAATGCCTTCTACAACATTGCCGGCGCTGTCCGTATGAACGGCAAACTCGACGTAACCGCCCTTGAACGGAGTTTGCAAGAAATTCTGAATCGGCACGACGCGTTACGCACGACATTTGCGGCCGTTGATGGTCGCGCATTTCAAGTGATATCACCACCTTCGACGTTTTCCCTGACCATCGTGTCGATCGCGGCATCCGACGTCCAGTCGTGGATCACGGAGGAGTCCCGAAAGCCCTTTGATTTGGCGCATGGCCCGCTTCTCCGGACTGCATTGCTGCGTTTGTCGGACATGGAACACGTGCTTTGGCTCGCGATGCACCATATCATCTCCGATGGGTGGTCCGTCGCCGTGTTTATCCGGGAATTCACCGCGCTTTATCGGGCATACCATGCCGGCGAAACATCGCCGTTGCCCGACCTGCCCATTCAATACGTCGATTATGCGGCATGGCAACGTCAATGGTTAGCCGGAGAAACGCTGGAACGCCAAGTTGCATATTGGAGGAAACGCCTCGCGGGGGCGCCTTCGGCCCTCGAACTACCAGCGGACAAACCTCGGCCACCGATTCAATCCCACAGCGGTTCTTCGGTTCCCATAACGTTGACCCACGACATCTCGGCAGCATTGATCCGGTTGAGTCGGCGCGAAGGCGTCACTTTATTCATGACGCTTCTCGGCGCATTCGCGATTCTCTTGTACCGCATCAGCGGTCAGGACGACATCGTCATTGGTTCACCGATTGCAAACCGCACACGACCCGAACTGGAAGGGCTCATTGGCTTTTTCGTCAACACCCTCGCGGTACGGATTCAATTGTCTGGACAACCGACTTTTCGCGCATTGCTCGCTCGTGTACGTGAAGAAACACTCGGTGACTACGCCCATCAAGACGTTCCGTTCGAGAAATTGGTCGAAGAACTGTCACCAGTTCGTGACATGGGTCGCTCGCCCATCTTTCAAGTTATGTTCGTCTTACAAAACCCCCCTATGGGTAATGCGAATTTGCCGGAGATGGAGATTCGGTCAGAGGCCGTTGAAACGGCGACGGCAAAATTTGACCTGACGCTGTTCTTGAATGAGTCGCCATCGGGAATTAACGGGGCCATCGAATACAGCACTGACCTGTTCGAGGCTCGCACCATCCAGCGATTGGCGAAGCATTTCGACGTGCTTCTGCGGGCCATTGTCGACAATCCGGATTCATCCATTGCAGAGCTACCCATTTTGACCGAAGCCGAGCGCCATCAATTGCTCGTCGAGTGGAACAACACCGTGGAACACCCGGCCAACAGGTGCATTCACGACTTGTTCGCCGAGCAGGCAGACAAAACGCCCGACGCCGTCGCTATCGTATTCGAGGAAGAAATATTGACGTATGGCGACCTGAATACACAGACAAACCAATTGGCCCGTTATCTGCAATCATGCGGCGTCGGCCCGGAAGTCCTCGTTGGCCTTTGCGTCGAACGCTCGCTCGAAATGATTGTGGGTCTCTTGGCGATTCTGAAAGCGGGCGGCGCGTATGTGCCGCTCGACCCCACATATCCCGCAGATCGGTTGTCGTTCATGATTGCGGATGCACGAGTAAACATCGTGCTTACGCAATCGCACTTGACGGACAAACTTCACGCACACAATGGTCGGGTGCTATGTCTCGACGCAGACAGCCCTCAATGGACCGACCAACCGGGTACGTCACCACAAACTGACGTGAACCCCGACAATGCAATGTACGTGATTTACACGTCGGGGTCAACTGGGAAGCCCAAAGGAGCAACGATAACACATCGGAATGTCGGACGCCTTTTTTCAGCGACTGCGGATTGGTTCCATTTCGGCAAAAACGACGTCTGGACGCTGTTTCATTCTTACGCATTCGATTTTTCCGTGTGGGAAATCTGGGGTGCACTTCTTTTTGGAGGACGGCTGGTCATTGTGCCGCAAAACGTCGTCCGTGACTTCGAGGCGTTCTACGAGCTGGTTGTCGGCCATCGGGTGACAGTTCTGAATCAAACGCCGTCGGCATTTCGTGAATTTTCTCGCGTGGATGAAACCCGGTGGCCCACCCGAAAAGAAGCGCTATCACTACGAACGGTGATTTTTGGCGGCGAAGCGCTCGATATTGGTGAATTGAAGCATTGGTGGGACCGCCATGGGGATGAAGTGCCGCAATTGGTCAATATGTACGGAATCACCGAAACGACCGTGCATGTCACCTATCGACCGCTGAACCGCGCCGATCTTCGGGATCCATCGAAAAGCGTCATTGGTCGCCCCATTTCCGATCTGCAGATCTACGTGCTCGATGCGGGACGACAACTCGTACCCGTCGGCGTCACCGGCGAAATGTACGTTGGAGGTGCGGGCATTTCCCGTGGTTATCTAGGCCGTGACGACTTGACGGCCGAACGCTTTCTTGCCCATCCCTTCGATTCTCGTCCCCATGCGAAGTTATACAGGACCGGTGATCTTGCGCGATGGAATGATCGCGGCGAACTCGAATACCTGGGACGCGCAGATCAGCAAGTAAAGATCCGCGGATTCCGCATCGAACTCGCGGAAATCGAAAGCGTTCTTTGCGAGCACCAAGGCATTCATGCCGC
>JBGAOI010000722.1:0-4188 GCA_044221885.1 Polyangium sp. (in: bacteria) | reverse complement strand
GTTTGTTGTGCAGGTGGTTGATTGGCCAACCCTGATGCTTGCCAGGCAGGAATCGGCGCCGGTGGAGGTGGGTTTGACGGGGTGACCGGAATCGTCGCGAGAGGTAAAGCGGTCGAAGAAGCGCGCTGTACGTCAGCGATGGGCATCGCCGGGTTTGTCGGATTGGTCCCCCACGGATTGGATGGCGACGGCGCCGATGCTACGGGCTGGTAATTGCCACTCGCCCCCGACAAACTCGACATGGGTCGTCGAAACGCAGCCTCGGTGTACGCTCCATCGTCAGCAACGGCGACAAACGCTTCAGCCATTTCTTTGGACGATTGGAAACGGTCGGCAGGATCGCGTGCGAGTGCGCGGCCAAACCACGCATCGATCATCGGGGAGATATCTGGGCGACGTTGCGAAACAGGAACGAACGTGGCGCGTTCGATCGCGACGCACACTGCTCCAAGCGTTTCACCTTGAAACGGCACGCTCCCGGTGAGCGCTCGATACATCACGACACCCGCGGACCACAAATCGGCACGATGATCGACACGACGCGCGCTCAAGATCTGTTCAGGGCTCATGTAATGCGGCGTTCCGACCATGGCCCCGGTGCCGGTCATGCCAAACTCGGTGTCTTGAGCGGCATGTTTTGCGACGCCGAAATCAAGCACTTTGATGAACGGTTCACCGTCGTGCTCCACCAAGAAAATGTTGTCGGGTTTGATGTCGCGATGAACGATGCCCGCAGCGTGCGCCTTCGCCAAAGCCCGCGCCAATTGCACGATGATCTGCGATGCTTCACGCAACGAGATCGGACCTGTTCGCGCCAATCGCGTACGCAGATCTTCCCCTTCGAGAAGCTCCATCACGATGTACGGAACGCCGTCGGCCACGCCGTGATCGAAGACCTGCACGACGTGCGGACTCTTGATCTGCGCACTCGACATGGCTTCACGCGCGAAACGTTCGACGTACTCGCGATCCTCGGTGAGTCGTTCGGCCATGAACTTCACCGCGACCGACATGCGTAACGTCTGATGCTCCGCAACCCACACGCTTCCCATGCCGCCACGTTTGAGCGGTCGAACGAGTCGAATGTTGTTGCCGACGATCGCGCCAGCCTGGAGGCTCACAGCCAAACGATATCACGCACTCTTTGGATGAGGCTCATTTGTAGACGGCATCAAGCGCCGGATTTGCCGCTTTGACTTTCACCGTCCGCACGAATCTCGCGCAGGATCTCTTCAACACGGTGGGCGCTGTCCTGGCCCGCGTCGTAGATGAAGCGCAATTCGGGCGCGCGACGTAGCGCCACAGCGCGGGCGATTTCCTTACGCAAACGCCCGCTGGCCGCCTCGAAACCACGCAACAAGCTCTTGCGCGCTCCGGGCGACAGCTCACCCGCTTGTTCGTGTCGGACGTACACCTTGGCCACCTGAAGGTCATCGGTCATCTCGACACGCGACACGAAAATCCCTTGCAAACGTGGGTCCGAAAGGGAGCGCAGTTGCGTGGCGAGTTCCTCTTGCACGCGTGCTGCAACTCGATTTGCTCGCATACCGGTCATCGCCAATCTCCATTCTCGTCGTCGTTATCCGTGTCGTTTGTCGTATCAAACATCTGTTCGATGCCGCCTTGGATGCCTCGTCCGCCATCACCAAAGCTAACGATCTCCGTGGCGCGGTCCGTGAGGACCGCATCGTGTACCGTCGACGCAATGCTCATGACGCTCGCCATGACTTGATCGCAGACAGTGGAAGCGTTGGAAACAACGGCGACACCAAGCGTGGCATGTCGCGGATTGTCGAGCTCGCCGATCTCGGCAATGGAGACCTTCAAGCGTCCTTGGATGCGTTCCTTGAGCGAACGAACGACGCTGCGTTTGTCCTTCAAGGACCTCGCTCCGGGGATGTCCAGGCTGAATCGCAATACTCCGACAAACATACGTGCCGAGGACGAAGTTGGACGATCGAGGTGAATCGATCGTCCTTTCATCGGTTGGATGCGCGGAGTGCTCCGCGGTTGTGGATGGTGACGTAGAGGGTGTCTATCAGGAGAGCTTCGTCTTGATCTCTTCGATCTCGAACGATTCGACGACGTCGTTTTCCTTGATGTCTTGGAAGTTCTCGAGCGAGATACCGCACTCGAACCCTTCGGCGACTTCCTTCGCGTCGTCTTTGAAGCGGCGTAGGCCAGAGAGTTTGCCTGTCCAAACGACCACGCTGTCGCGAATGAGTCGCGCTTCCGCGGTGCGTTTGACCATGCCGTTCGTGACCATACAGCCAGCGATCGTGCCGCTCTTGGCGATACGGAAGACCTGACGAACCTCGGCGCGACCGAGAAGCTTCTCGATCTTCGTCGCGGGCAAGAGACCTTCCATCGCGGAGCGAATGTCGTCGATGGCGTTGTAGATGATGTTGTAGAGGCGAATTTCGATGTTTTCGGATTCCGCGAGCCCAGCTGCTTTACCAGCCGGACGAACGTTGAAGCCAACGATGATCGCCTTCGATGCCACGGCCAAGTTGACGTCGCCTTCGGTGATGCCACCGACGCCTGCATGCACGATCGTAACTTTGACTTTCGGTGTCGTAAGTTTCGAGAGTGCATGCGTGATGGCTTCGACGGAACCTTGCACGTCGCCTTTGACAATCAGTTTGAGTTCAAACTGATCGCTCTCCGCCAAACGTGACGTGAGGGTTTCGAGCGACACGGCCGAGCTTTGCGGAATGAGCGACTTCGAGGCTTTCTTGCGTCGCGTTTCCGCAATTTCTTCCGCGGTTTTCGCGTCTTTGACGGCGTGGACCGGATCACCCGCACTGGGTACTTCGGCCAAACCGAGCACTTCAACGGGGGTGGCGGGACCCGCTTGTCCGACCGAACGACCGAGTTCGTCGGTCATCGCGCGGACTTTGCCCCATGCGCCGCCGGCGATGATGATGTCGCCTGTGCGCAAGTGACCGTCTTGGATCATGACGCGAGCGACAGGGCCGCGACCGCGATCGAGCAACGCTTCGATGACGGTGCCGCTTGCACGACGCTTGGGGTACGCCTTGAGTTCGAGGATTTCTGCCTGGAGAATGATGGATTCGAGCAGTTGATCGATGTTCGTTCCGGCCTTTGCCGACACGTGGACAAACATCGTATCGCCGCCCCATTCTTCGGGCTGGAGACCCAAGTTCGCGAGGTCGCGCTTGATCTTGTCGGGATCGGCACCGGGTTTGTCGATCTTGTTGACAGCAACGATGATCGGCACCTTGGCTGCTTGCGCGTGGGCAATGGCTTCACGCGTTTGCGGCATGACGCCGTCGTCAGCGGCAACAACGAGCACGACGATGTCGGTGAGCGACGCGCCGCGTGCACGCATGGCCGTAAAGGCTTCGTGACCCGGTGTATCGAGGAACGCGATCGTGCCCCGTGGCGTCTCCACGCGATACGCACCGATGTGCTGCGTGATGCCGCCCGCTTCACCTTCGGCAACGCTTGCTTTGCGGATGCGATCGAGCAGCGAGGTTTTACCGTGGTCGACGTGACCCATGACGGTGACGATCGGCGGACGAATGATGAAGTCCATGTCCGTCGTCGACTCGACGCGCGTTGCATCTTCGAGTGTTTGCGTTTCGCTGACGGCAACGTCTTCAACGCTCCAACCGAATTCGCTCGCGATGATCTTCGCGGTGTCGGCATCGAGCGTCGAGTTGATGTTGACGCCGGTCATGCCCATGCTGAGGAGCTTCATCAGCACGTCGGTTGCTTTGACGCTCATCTTTCCAGCGAGCTGTTGCAAACCGACTTGTTCCTCGATCTTGATGACCTTCTTGTGGGAGGCCATCTCTTGCGTGGACACTTGGGCCGGCCCGCGGCGTTGAGGCAACTGCGCTGCCCCCTGTCGCTGACGGAAGTTGTTCGGCCCGCTTTGGGTTGAGGCGTTGCCGCGTTGTTGACCGCCAGGTCCACGTTGCGCACCGCCTTGTGCAGGACGTGCGGTTTGTCCAAATCCAGGGGCGCCCGGTCGCGCTTGTGGCGCTTGGGCCCGAGGATCGTACGTGGTTCGTCGCGGCGCACCAGTACGCTGCTGAGGCGCAGGCATGGGTACACCTGGTCGGCCTTGCCAAACGTCAATGCCGGTCTTGGGTGGCGCGGACGAACGCGGCGGAATGGTCGACGGCGTATCCGAGGCCTGTCGAGGCGGCGGCGCTGAAG
>JBGAOI010000721.1:0-4191 GCA_044221885.1 Polyangium sp. (in: bacteria) | reverse complement strand
GGCGGCGTTCACGATGCGCCAACGTTGGCGTAATCCTGCGCGAGCTTCGAGGATCGGATTGACGCGCCCGTTGACCAACATCGCGTTTCCTTCGCGCCCAAAAAGCGTTCCGAAATCAGCTCCCGCATCGGGACTTGCAAGGGACCCATCTTGATTCAGGGACATGTCGGAAAGCACCAGGACGAGTTCGTCGCCGAGATCACGAGGTTCGTCCGGATCGTCCACCAGGATCGCTCCATAAAGGCCATAACCAACTTGAGCCGCGGAATCGACGTGGGGATGATACCAATACAACCCAGGGTCGGGCACGACAAACTCGTACGAGAATGAACCACCTGTGGGGACTTGGGGCTGCGAATGCTCCGGCGTTCCATCCATCTCGACGGGCACACGCAAGCCGTGCCAATGGATCGTCGTGGGTTCTGGGACCTGGTTTTGAAAATGAACGATCAATTTGTCGCCTGCGGTCAGGCGCATGAACGGACCGGGCAGCACGCCTTCGTACGACCACACAGGGGTCGGTTTTCCAGGGATGATTTCAATGTTGTTGACGCGTGCGGTCAGATTCGTTTCGACGATGTGCGGATCGGAATTGACGTCATCGACTGAATGCAATCGCAGTGCAGCATCCCAATTGTCGGGTTGTCTTTGCGAGTCGTCGGTGTCACCGCAACCCGAGTTTCCAAGCGCCAAGAAAAAAAGTGCGATGAACCGAGGCGATTGCTTCATGGAGCAACGGTACCGCGGGACGTTTCGTTGTGCTCGCGCAGAGATTGCGTGCCCTATCGTCACGTTTTCATCCGCAGCGTGACTTGAAAATAGACCTTTACGCCAGCGGGCCGGAGTGCGAAATTCATGCAATGGATCTTCGCTCACTCAAGCTGTTTGTCGGGTGGAGTGCTCCACTTGTCGCGGCGATACTTACGACGGGATGCGGAAATTATCGGTCCGACTACATACCCCCGCAGGATGGCCGGGCGAGGGCGGTGTGGCAGGAGGATCGCGTTGTTGCGTCGTTGCCGGCGGGTGCACAAGGCGACTGTTCGGTGGCTGTAGGCCAAGTGCAAGACAATCCGACGATGTATCGCACATATTACGGTGGATCGCCGACGATTGTCGTGTGGCAGCCGTGGGTGGTGGTTCGAAGTTCCAATTCGTCGTATCGGCCGTCGTCGAGCGCGCCGCGTACCGCGGCAAACCCAACAGCAGTTCGTCCGGGGGGTGGTAGTGGCAGCGGAAGCGGCGGATCTTTCGGCAGTGGCGGTTCCAGTGGAAGCAGTGGGGGAGGCAGCAGCGGTGGTGGCGGAGATTTGGGCAAAGCCGCCGTGGTGTTGGTGGTCGTGGCCATCATGACCTTGCCCATCATCAATGTGGCGCTTGGGTTGGGCCGACCGGAACCGTCCAAGCAAGTTGCGCAAGAAATCGATGCCGTCAACGCGTACAACGATTTGTCACGTTTGGAAGGTTCGCCATGTTCGGCGGCGGAGGCTCCATGAATGCTCGAATGAATGTGGCGATCGTGGGTTTGTCGGCTGCGCTGGTGGTTGGGTGTTCGGGACAAACCATGGTCCAGCCGCGCGTTCTCGCACCTCACGAGTTGGCATTGCAATACGACAATGAATTTCAAATCGTGTCGCCCAAGGGCATGGTGGCTCATGGCCTTCGGTACAGCGGTTTGACCGCGTACGTGAACTGTGTGCCGAAAGCTCGCGAGCATGCGCTCGAGGCCGAAATTTCGGGAAATACGGCGGTCGGTTTGACCATCGCGGGCGTGGGACTTGGTATTGGCGGTTTGGCAGGGCTTGGTGGTTTGGCGTATCAAGACAAACCCGATGTCATGGCCACGTTTCTGCTTGCCGGGCTTGGCGCGGAAGTCGTCGGTCTTGTCCTCACGGCTGTTGGACGATCGACGAAAGTCGACGCGAATGGGCACGCAGTCGATGCAGTCAACTACTACAACGATGCCGTCGGGAGCCGTGGTGGACGTTGCGGTCGTCGCGGCATGGAGATTCCCAAACCTCCTGCGGAGCCTGCGGCCGAGCCTCCGAAACGAGGTCCGATTGCTCCCGTTCCGGTGGATCAAATTCCGCCTCCGCCCCCGGTCAAACCTTGGCCCGTTCAGCCTGCGGCCCCGCCGGATCGCGTGATGCTTCCGCAATGATCACGCCGGTTTACGCAAGCTTGTAAACCTGCACTGCGGCCACGCGACCTTTCACTTCCACTTTCTCCAGAGCTTCTGCGGGAATGTCGAGTTTCCCGGCGTGTTCCCACACGCTATCGGAAACAAGGATCTTCGCGCCAAACTTTTTCGTCAATTGTTCGATACGCGAAGCCAAATTCACCGTATCGCCTATGACGGTGTATTCCTTGCGCGATTGCGCTCCGACGGTTCCTGTGATCGCGTCACCGGCGTGCAATCCAATGCCGATGTTCGTGGGTGGAATCTTTTTATCAGCGACCATTTTCTCGACTTCGGCGACCATTTCGACCGCGGCCAGAACCGCCTCGCGACAATGTTGTCCTTCGGAAACGGGCGCCCCAAAGACGGCCATGAAGCCGTCACCCAGGAATTTGTTCACAATGCCGCCGTGTTGATTGACGATTTCGACGAGAGGCTCGAAAAGGACATCCAGAAATGCCACGACGTCTTTGGGCGGGGTACGTTCGGAAAAACTGGTAAAATTGCGGATATCGAGAAACATCACGCAAATGAATTTTTGTTCGCCCGTGAATTCGCCACGGCTTTTCAAAAGAGCATCGGCAACTTTGGGCGAAACATGTTTACCAAACATCTCGATCGCGCGGTTTTTCTCGGCCAGCGTTTGAATGGTAACGATCATCCTTCTGCGAATTTCACGCGCGACCAGTCCAGCCATGATGCCGCTGAGTATGAACACGATTCCTTTGACCAAAACGGGGATCGGTGACGTCAAAATCCGAATGTGCGGCACAGCCGTCGTATGCGTTAATTCGTAAATCCCCGTACCAATGAACAACAATCCCGAGGCTACTCCAGTAAAAACCGATAATGCAAAATCCAGTTGCATGATCGTGAGAAAAATAAATATCAAATAGAAGTAAGACGGAGGTGACGTGTAAGCAAAGATCGGATCCACGACGCGGGCAAACACCTGCACCAAACACGTCACGAGCGTGACCTCGAGCAAACTATTGCCCAATCGTACAAGTCGCGGCATTTGCCGCCCCTTCGCGAGCATTTGCGAGATGATGTACCGTGTCGACAAACCATAGACCACAGAAAGGCTGGTCCCAGCCAACGTCGTTCGCACCAATTTTTGAAAAATAAGCGAATCTTCTTCCCCCGACCACGCGGCTCCAGCCCGTAACGTGAAATATACGAACGGTAATCCGCACAGGACCACGACCGAAAAAATCGTTTGTCGAAGTAGCTCAGATTCGAGGATCCCACGCTCGAGCTGTTCGTCCAAGTCTTGCTGGCGCCCCATGTACGAAGTGTACACGAGGCGCCGTGAGGACGATCAGAGATCCATGCCGAGCAATCGACCTTCGGGTTTGGATGCGTCGAGCAATGGTTCGAGCAAATACGGCGCTTTTTGCATTTCTTTCGGCGGCGGCGCCGTCGTCGTCACGATGTACTGAAATGAGGCCCCTTTGCCTGCCGGCGAGACATCTTCCAGGTGTTTGGCATAAAGGAACAGGCGTTCGTAAATGCGCCCGTCCATATCCGCTTCACGCGGGCCATCGTGCACGAGCATCCCCGGCGCGGCTCCATGTCCGTCCATGCCCAGTTCGAGTGCGGCCAGGTCAAACGCCAAGAGCTTGATCGTTTCCATCGCTGCACCATCACGCTCGCCTCGATCCTCGACGAAAAGCTCGATACGACGATTCTTCACCAGCGTTTTTGCATCGACGTGCTCGCCGAGAAGGGCACGAACGACGGAGCGAAAACGATCTGAAATGCGGCCCTGTGCATCCTGTCGCTCACGTTGCAACTGCGCTTGGCGTTCGGTCGACGCCTTGAGCAAGTCAATCACCCGGGACAAACGGTCGGCATTTCGTTGCGCTTCGACTTCAGCGTTGGCCATGTACCCGTAGAGCCGTTCGAGCTCTTCGATCGCTGCACGTTCCGCTGCAATCTTCTCGCGTTGCGCTCCGAGATCCGCGCGATTTTGCACATGCACGGCTTCGGCAGCTTTCTGTTAAAGACGC
>JBGAOI010000720.1:0-4204 GCA_044221885.1 Polyangium sp. (in: bacteria) | reverse complement strand
GGCGAGGTACGCGCTATCCGAGGTGAAGCTCGGATACGCCGGACGGCCTTGTCCACCAGCTTGCGGCACGATGTCTTTTACACCGCTGACGGAGAAGCCGTCGGCCGCGACATCGCCAATGGCGAGATTGCCGGTCGGTGAATCGAAGCCCCACGTATTACCACCACCAGCGCCGCAAATTGCCGCGATCTTTGTTCCGTCGGGCGACCACGCCGGCTCGATGCAGCCGTTGCCCATGGCATTGCCGTTCAATACGCCGCCATTGGCCGCGTCGACGATGCGCAAGACCTTGCTCGCATTGTTGAGGCTGTACACATCGTTGCTGAGTATCAACTTGTCACTGGTGTGGTTGAACGCGCCGAACGTTCCACCCAACCCCGTGGCCTGGGTAATCGACCCGAATGTAGCGGGCGTTTGCGTCAAATCGATGGTGATTTGCGGAAATGGCGTACCCGTTTCGAGGTTGGCCATCATGGTTTTTCCGTCACGACTGACCGTATGACAACCCCAGCAAGCGCCCGGATTGAAGAATTCCTCGGGTGTTGCCGAATCGGGGCGAATCTTCAGAATTTTGCCGCTACCGTTTCCGTTCGGACAAACGCCAGGCAATTCCCAATAATACACCGCACCTCGGACCTTGCCTTGCGCGATGTGCCACGTATGCGTCATGGGCGAATACGCTTGGCCACCTTGCAATTGCGAGATCTCGACCGACAGCGGATCACTGATGGAACCCGTCCCGGATGCGCCGATATTTTCCCAGACCTTTTGGTCGATCAAATATCGCAGCGGCGTATTGCCATTGAAGTAGCTCACGTGCTCGAGATACTTCTCTCTGATTTTCAATCGGAAAATCCCAGGCTGGACATTGTTGATTTGCACTTCCGGTGCCAGTACGCCCAGCGGGAAAACCGTCTCGTCGTACGGATAAACGATTTGTCCCGGATTGGCCCCCAATGTCGGATTGTCGAACGCCGCCATTTCAACAGGTCCAATGCCCGCTTCGTTGCTCGTCGTTTTGACCGAAACGGTCACCGACGTCGACGCTTCGGCCATCCCTAATCTGGCCGTGAGCGTTCCGATACCACCGACTTTGCCCGTTGGCGTAAAGCTCGAACCGGCCATATCCCCGATGTCCGGACGCTCGTAAATCCATTGCACGGTCGATGTGACATCCGCGCCAGCTTTCGTTTTCACCGTAAATGCTTGCGTTTGAATGTTCGCATCCACAACGTTCAAGACGACGTTGGTCGGTGAAATCACAAGTTCTTGCTTGTCCGGAACCCCTCCGTCGTCACAGCCGAAAATACAGCCGTCGCCTCCGCCGCCAGCCGAACCCGTCGATTGAGTCCCACTGCCAGCTTCTCCACCCGAACCGCCGGCCAATCCCGTACGATCCGATGTCCCACTGCAACCGTATGCGGAAAAGCCCGCAGCGAGCGTGGAGACAATACCAAGGAATGCAAAGCGTCTACGCATGCCGATCTCCAATGGTGTTTCCGCCGCCCAAACATGCGGGCGAGCAATGACCAGGATAACACGGAAATGCGTTGTTCAGGGGAGGAAGTGCGGAAGGATGAACGAATTATCCGCTTCCTTGAAAGTCGAATTTTCCAAGTTCACGCGGGTTTCGGGCAGAAGACGTCGAGGGCAAACCCAAGCCCCCTGTGTTCAGCCCGCAGCGCGACCATGACGACCACGTCGTCGCCACGTCACCATTGCGCCGAGCAGCAGCGCCACGAACGCTGACGACGAACCTGCCGAGGTCTCTGCAATGCGGCAACCACAGCCACCTTGCTTCGGAGGCGTCGCGGGCGGAGCTTCCGTCGGGGTTTCGCTCGACGAACTCGAGTCACTCGACGAACCACTGGCCGCCGAATCTCCCGAACCTTCGCCGTCTTTCTTTTCGTCGGCTTTCTCGTCCTTGTTTTCTTCGGGCTTCTTCTTCTTGCTGCCGCCCGCGAAAACCATCGCCCGACGATCGACAATCACGTTGTCGCCTTTGAGCTTCAACTTGATGATTTGACCCATCTGCGCACCGTCTTCGGCGCGCGTGATTTTCAAGTCGTACTCACCAGCCTCGAATCCCTTCACGCGCTTGATCACGAAGTCGAACTTCGTCACCTTGTAGGTTTTGCCATCCGCATTGGAAAAACCCACGTCCATGCTTTCGTTCATCGGTACCTGATTCTGTAAAGGAATCCGGTTGATGATGGGTTTTTCCGGGGATTGATCCGTGAGGGTCCGTTCGTAAAGCATCGTCGGCGTGAAGGTGAAGATCATCGGGATGTACTTGATGTGCGGCGTACTCCCGTAGTCGATCGTAAAAACCAGCTTCCACCTGCCGTCTGACTCTTCCGGTTCCTTGGTGGCCAAAGTAACCGTGCCAGCCGCAAACGCGTGCGAAGGTGCGAACAGGACGAACGCTAGAGCGATCGCTGCGAAAAATGATCGGAGGAGCATCGCACGGCGCGATGCCGGAGAGATGGAAACGGAGTTCATGACGAACAACGTATCAGGATTCGCTCTGCGCGAAGAGATGCTTCATGGCGTCCACAGAAGTCGTTCGTTGACGTCTTCGTAACACTTGTTGAGCGCTTCTTCCTCGTTGTCTTCGCATCCGCCCGTCAAACACCGCGCAACTTCATGAAGCGCCGCGCCATTGTACGCCGTCGTGAACATCGCCAACTGCGCCGGCTCGAGCGTCAGCATCGTCTTCTTGCAGTTCTCGAACGTGACGTTTTTCTCGCACCGCACGGCCCGTTTGCACTTCTCGTCGACGAGTTCGTCCATCCCGGGGCTCGACGCGGGAAGCTCGATCAACACGTTGTCGCGACAATTCGCCATGAGCAGGCTGCGATCATCCGCGGAAGGATCATTGGCGTTTTTCGCCTCTTCGTACGCGCGCGAATAACACTTCGTCATGCTCGCGATGTACCCAGGGCTCGCCGCCATCGACGCCTTCTTGCAGTCACTCATGCGTTCCCACGAGCTGTCCGAGCCCGCAGATTTGGCCAGCGCCTGACACCAACCCTCCTGCGCCTTCGCTACATCCGGTCGATCCGGGTAGTTTGCCCCGGCACACGCGGAAAAACCAACCCCCACAAAAACGATCCCCATTGCACCAAGACAAACCTGGGCCCACTCCGATGCCTTACGCATGTTTGCCAAGGTATCACGCAGGCGTTCTTTGTTGACCCATCAGTCGAATCGACACGTCGCGCGTGATGACTTTCCCCGCTCGTGCACCATCGCCGGATAACCCACACTCTCCGCACCCGCGTACCGCACCGTCAACGTCGATTCATTCACGAGGCGCATCTCGGACGCTTCGAGACATCCCGGACCCGCGCCGACCGACACGAGACTCGAACCAAAAAGCCCACCACGCTCTTCGTCCCCAGGCTCGACCATCACCATCTGATGTTCACTCATGACAAACCTGTATTCGCGTGGCCCGTGTACGCAGCTCGCACCAGTTTCGAGTTTGCGGGTGTTGCCCACGAGACGCAGTGGACCCACTTGCCGCCGCCCAAGATCAATGTCGCCCAGCAAGATGTCGCCTGAACCCGCCTGAATCAGCACCAATGCAAACACATCGCTTCCCGAACCAACACGGCGAGCCAACGTAGTGCTCCCTTGCGTCACGTCAGGTACGAGACTGACGCGCAAGATGGTTCGTCCGGTACTACCACGCACGAGCTGCAACTCGCCGCCAGCCGCATCGAGAAATAGAAACGATTCTTTGTCGACTTCCGCGGCCACTCCACCGCGGTTCGTCGGGGCCATCGTCACGGGTTTGCGTTTGGGACCGGGTGACAAGTCGAACTGCAATTCCTTGGTCCTCAAAAAGAGTCCCACGGGGTCTGTCGCATTGGAACGAAGGATCGGAATTCGCTCGCCTTCGATGGTGTCCGCGTCGATCTCTTCGAAGTCGACGCGATACGGCTCTTTTACGAGGAACGGCGTCGCCGTGACGGCCGTCCACTTGCGTTTGACCGGGGAACCAAGATCCGCTCCGCGATGCAACGCAAGCGTCTGGGTGAATGGTTTGTCCGAAGATGGCTTGGAAGGTTCGTCTTTCCCATCCACTCGACAATGCAACGTCCGGCGGGTTTCCGCAGGCACCAGCGAATGCGGATCAAAAACCTTGGACGTCAACGTTTCAAGACTCGGCTCTTCATCGTCATCAGGTTTTGCTTTC
>JBGAOI010000071.1:8745-19688 GCA_044221885.1 Polyangium sp. (in: bacteria) | reverse complement strand
AGGGTGGCGAGGAGCAAGCAATGGTGTAGCGTGTCTTTCATGGTGATGGTTGTTGATGCTGGGAACGGCTTCTTCGTCGTCGCCGTCACCGATGTCTAGCAATTCTTCTTCATCGGCAGGGCCCCATGATTCCATGGTCATCTCCACGGACAAACCCATCTTGCCCAGCGCCACGCCTGATGTTGCTCGAAATGGAATTCCGAGATTCAGAGCCGCCAAAGTGTTTGTCGTGGCACTTGCGCCGCCAATGACGGCAGCACGAGCAAGCAGCAAAGAAGCTTCGGGATTGGCAACTTGGGCGCTCGAACCATCAATGATTGGATCGCCTTCGGCGGCCATGTGCAAACGGCAGGTACGTGTGGCAATGGCCGTAGCTCGGCGTAACATGGTGCGGACGAGGGAAGCGGCGAGCAATGCATCAATAAATGTCCCCTCAACGGCGACAACTGGGGCACCGGGAAAAACGATGGTGCCATCCGAAACACAATCGACATCGATTTTGGGCGAAAAGTCACGCAATCGCTGAGCGAGTTCGTCCGAGAAGCCGACCATTTCTTGTGCCGCTGCGACTCGTTGCGGATCAATCATGGGATTCGCCAGCATTTCGAGAGCTGATTCGACCCCGGCCACGACAAGAAACGCGGTATGCGGCGGCGCCGCACGAAATGCGATCTCGAAACTCACCCGACGCTCACTCATCCGCATCTGTACGAGCCGATCGGCATCGAGAAGCGCGCGACCATCGAGCAACAAATGATTGGTGGAGGACATCGCCCCATAAGGCCCTTTCGATTCGCTTTTGTCAAGCGCCTCCCGGACTTCGGAAGCACCAACTGGATCAACGAGTCACCACCCAACATGCACCAGATCCTCCAGCGACGAACCAGAAACCGCACGGAAAAACCAATCTGTTGACCTTGGCAAGAACCTTGCTGAGGCCGCAGGCATGATCAACGTGCTCAACCGCTTTTTCATGCCCCACTGCGTAGCCCTCGTCATTTCCACTTGGATGGTGGCGGGTTGTGGCGCAGAAAATCCCTTGAACGATGAAAACATCGAGCCAGTCGGAGGTGAAGCTGATGTCCATGATGAAAACGTCGGGCAATTTGCCGAAGGTTTTTCTGGAGGTACCGTCGCGGATGCCGCTGCATCTTCGTGTGGCACGGTAAGCGTCAAAGGTCTGTCGCAACAAATCATTGAAGAAAGCAATTGCATTGCCCCCGGCGCCTTCGCTCCATTGACGCTCGGCTCGAATGCCTCGGCAGGAACGAACGTTTTTCTCAACATTCAAAAGCCGGCGCGAGACAAGCTGCAAGGCGTGTTGAAAGCGAATCCCAATCGTTCGATGAGCATCAATTCGATGTTGCGTACAGCGGCGCAACAATACTTGCTCTACAATTGGTACCAAACGGGAAACTGCGGCATTTCACTTGCAGCCAAACCAGGGTTGTCAAACCATGAAACGGGTACGGCGATCGATATTCAGGAATATTCGGCTTGGCGCACGACACTCGAAAGCAATGGCTTCCGATGGCTTGGTTCAAGCGATCCGTGGCATTTCGATTATGTGGGCGCGGGCGTACAAGACCACCGCGGACTAGATGTGCTCGCATTCCAAAAATTGTGGAATCGCAACAATCCCGGCGACAAAATAAGCGAGGACGGCGCATGGGGACCGGGAACGGAATCACGCATGCGCAAGTCTCCAGCCAATGGTTTTCCCACGGGAGCCACATGCAATCCTTCAGGCGGCGAACCGGCATGTTCGGCATCGTTTGCTGATATTTGCAGCTCACCGTTCCAAGCGGACATCGATTGGCTCGCCAAACAGGGCCTCGTCAATGGATGTGGCAATGACAAATACTGTCCCAATGATGTCGTCACCCGCGGACAAATGGCGGCTTTCTTGACAAACGCTTTGAAGTTGCCCGCGGGACCTGAACGATTCACAGATGACAATGGATCGCCGTACGAAGCGGCCATCAATGCCGTTGCCGCAGCCGGCATTACGAGTGGTTGCAACGTCGCCGGGACGGAATTCTGCCCCACGAAAGAAGTCACGCGTGCTGAAATGGCGACGTTCCTCGTCAAAGCGTTCAAAATCGCCGCTTCTATGAGCAATCTGTTCACGGACGACGAAGGCACCTTGCACGAAGCCAACATCAATGCCTTGGGTAATGCTGGCATCACGAGCGGCTGTGATTCCGTCAAAAAAATGTATTGCCCGTCGAACTTCGTAACACGTGGACAGATGGCGACGTTTATTCGACGCGCAATGGACTAACGAATGTCGCGCACAGGTGAAAGTCGGCTTTCACACGAGGACTTCACCTTTGCAATCGTCCCTGTGTCAGACCCTGCCAACACCTTGAAATTCCGTTGGTTCCACCTTGGCGCAGTGTTTGCAATCTATGGCAAGCGAGCGCCTGCTCCGGTTTCCCCCCCACCGTAGAGCCTGGCGCTCGTTTCTTTTTGTCCGTCGCTTCATATCCCCGTGTACCAACATGCAGTATCATTTGGGATACGGAGGATGAGATGCGTGAATTTCACGGACTCGCGTTGGGCCTAGTCGCTGTCGGCTTCCTATCGATCGGCGGGTGCTTGACCCTCAGCACAACGGACAACACGGGCGGAGCTGGTGGCCAGGGCGGGTTTGGCGAGACATCCTCGGGCATGGGATTGGGTATGTCTGGACAACCATGCACGACGGTGCAAGATTGTCCTTCTGTAACGAAGTGCACGACGATGAGTTGCAACGATGGTTCCTGCAAGGCCGGATTGGTTCCTCCAGGCACGCAATGCAATGGGGACCGAGTTTGCGATGGTAGTGGCTCTTGTGTGGAATGTGTCTATGACAGTGATTGCAATGGGACAAATCCGACATGCGAGGCCAACGAATGTATCTCGTGTAGTGATGGCGAGAAAAACGGGGCGGAAACGGGTGTCGATTGCGGTGGACCCAAATGTGCGCCTTGCAGCGGCATGGCGTGCATGTCGGGCAACGATTGCCCAATGGGCCTGTATTGCGTCGACGGTGTTTGTTGTGACGCACCCTGCACGGAGCAATGCAAAGCATGCAATTTGAATGGAAAGCAGGGCAAGTGTTCAACACTGTCCAAAGGAGCGGAAGATCCCGGCGTTTGCGAGGGGACGACAGCTTGCTCCGGCTATAATGCGCAATGCTTGCTCAAGAATGGACAACCATGCATGATGGATGGCCAGTGTATCAGTGATATCTGCGTGAGCGGGATTTGCGAACCCTAGTTGGTTCGCCGCAGGTCATTACAAAAGCGCCGCCAGCATTCGAGTGCCTTCTACGGTCGACGCTTCGTCGAAAAGATACGGCAATTCGATACGCGGCAAATTCGATTCTTTCTTGAGCCGCGCCAAACTCTCCGCTTGTACCTTCTCGCGCACCGCCCGACGCGCTCCAGCCACGAGCGCACTTTCGGGCGTATTCTGGACCCGTTCAGGAGCATCGATCGCCAAAAGATCGGGTTGTCCCGACAATCTATCCCGTTCGTCCGGCACAAACAAAGGCGGCAATACGCCATTGATGACGAGGCGCAGCACTGGCAACGAAAGATCACGCTCGATTGCACCCACGAGATCCAGCGTTTCTTGCGTGGGCATTTCTTCGGGCAACGTCACGACAACAACTCCGCTTTGTTTGGGATCGCGAAACATTGCCCACGCGGCTTCCGCATCACGGCGCAATACGCCAGGCGGCACGACGTCCAGAATGATTTTCGGAACGCGCAACATATCAATCCCGTGACCCGTCGCGGGCGCATCGAGCAAGACCACGTCGAAACGGGGTTTTCCGTTATCGAGCAGTTCTGTCGTGTGAAACCAGGCTTTGCCGAGCATCGCCCATTCGTGAAGACCCGGTACGGCCCGGAAAAACGCACTCGTGTATTTGTTGTCAAAGACGGCGTGCGCCACGGTGCGCACTTTCAGAACGAGCGCACCATATTCGAATAATGCCTTTTCGGGCGAAATATTGACCGCCCACACGCGTTCCGCGACGGGTACGATTTCATCGCCAATGGGTTTGGTGCCCAAGATGGCCGAAAGACGCTCTTTCGTATTGCACAAGGCTACGAGGACACGCTTGCCTTCCCGAGCGAGCGCGACGGCAAGAGCCGCCGAAAACGTCGTTTTTCCGACGCCACCTTTGCCCGTGACGAACAAAAAACGCCGCCGCCCAAGGTCATCGACAATGCGCCCCGAACTCTGGGCCTTCGAGGAAGATGTGGACATGTCTGGGCCGACTTTGTAGGCGACGACGTTGAGAGAGGCAAGCCCCAACGACGAGCCTCGAGTTGTGCTAGCACGTGCGCCATGCGCATCACGTCCGACGCGCTCGATGCCTTGAACGAGCGCTTCCTTCACGCCGAACCCATCGAAATTCTACGCTTTGTGCACCAAGTATTTGGCCCGCGAGCCGCGATCCTTTCCGGCATGCAACGCGCCGGATCGCTCTTGTGCCGACTCGCCGACAAGGAAGCTCTCGACTTCGACGTGCTCTTCGTCGACTCGGGCGTGATGCATCGCGAAACGCTCGCCACACGCGACGAACTTGCACGAACACACACGAATTTGCGCATCATCACGCGATTTCCGTTCCGCTCGTTTGCTCAGCAAACCGCGGAAGAGGGGCTCTTGTACATGACGCACGAAGGTCAAGAGCGTTGCTGTTCGATGCGCAAACGTGAGCCACTCCTGGCGCAAAAAGGCCGCTACGACGCGCTCGTGAGTGCCCTCCGGCGTGAAGAAGGCGGTGCGCGCAGCCGCACACGCATGTTCGACATCGACATGGAAATGAACGCGTTGCGTGTTCATCCGCTCGTGCATGTTTCGCGAGACAGACTCGACGCCATGATCACCGCGGACCCGCACATCGTCGTCAATCCGCTTCATTCCATGGGATATCCGACGATCGGGTGTTTCACCTGTACAAGCCCGGTTCTTCCTCACGAACCCGAACGAGCCGGTCGATGGCGACACTTGGCCAGCGTCGAGTATTGCGGAATCAATCCTGTCGATCGCGACGCGAACCGCGACTTCATCGACATGGCCGATCGTTACGCGTCCGCACTTTTCGGCGAACTCGTCGTTTCACCGTGAAATTTATCAAAACGGTCGCGGAACATCGGTTTGGATGGGACGAACCAGATCTTCCGGACGAACGAGCCACGTTGGTTCGGGTACGTCGTCGAGTTCGTAGAAGCCGCCACAAAAGATCGCGTGAGGGCACGACGCGCACACGTCTTTTTTGACGCGCCGTTCACGCAAGTACTGAAACAGGTTCACTTCTTCGTTGTTGACGAAGAGCATGTGCCGTTCGAGTTTCAGCATGTCGCCCATGAGGTATTCTTCGAAGCCGGGCATGAAGCAAAACGGCAGATTGATGACTTGGAACTTGATGCGATCCTTCCATCGGTCGATCACGCGCATGGCTTCTTCCGCAGCAATCGTCGTATCAGGACAAACGGAATTCGTCGCGCGGCCAAATGGCGTCAAAAACTGAATGTTGAACCAACGCAGGCCCAAGTCGTAAATCAAAGCGGCAGTCGCTTCGAGTTTCTTGTGATTTGACTTGGTGATCGTAATGTTGGCGCCGAGTTCCAGTCCCGGAGGCGCCAATTTGACGAAATTGCGCACGCCAGCGCAGGTTTGATCGAATGCTTCGGCAACGCCAACGTTTTGCGCATGCGTTTGCGCGTCCGGTCCATGAATGCTCGTCAGAAGCGAAGTAATGCCAGAATGCACGAGTTTGTCGGCAAAATCTTCATAACTGGCCATACGCGCATTGGTCGTGACGTTGACGCGTTCGTAACCAATGCGTTTGGCAAACGAAACAAGGCGCAAGAGATTCGGGTTCAACGTTGGTTCGCCGCCGTCGAAATCGAGCAACGTGACGCCCATTTTTCTATACTTGACGAGCAATTCGCGTTGTCGATCGTAATTGCCATCGAATTGCGTGCGTGTCCCCGTCGCACAAAACGTGCACCGATTGTTGCATTTGTAGGTGACGTTCATGATCACCTTTTTCGGCCCCGCGGAAACTTCGATCCGCTGATCGAAGGTCCATTTGAACTTTTTCAGGTCTTCGAGGGAAAATGCTTCCGTTTCGATGGTGGGAATTTGTTGAAATCGAGGTCCCCAATCGGTAACCATGGGCAGCGATCGTTTTTCTTTCGCGGCCATGGCCCAAAGTCGCGTTCCCGGCAAAGGCGTTGCAAATTGGACACTTGGAATAATGTTCGCTTGCTCGTGTAGGTCGAGCGCAAATTCGAGCGTCCCGTTGATGTCTTGTTTCGTTTCTCCTGGCAAACCAATCATGAAGTGCACGAGCAGCGGTAGTTCTGCTTGTTTCGCCAATTCTGCCACCGTGCGAATGGCCCCAAGATCGAGCTGTTTGTCCACGACTTCATTCACGACACGTTGCACGCCACTTTCGGCGCTCACGCTGAGCGTCGTCATGCGACCCTTCATCGCGCGAATGTGCCGTTCGAGCACGTAATCTGCTCGCACTCCATTGGGAATTTCAAATGCGAGATCGTGTTTTTCCAGAAGATCGACAACGGCATCGAAATGACGTTCATTCACGTTCACGAGTTCGTCCAAAAGGTGGACCCGCCGGACACCTCGATTGCGAAGCAATCCGAACAAGCGATCCAAATAGGCGGCGGAATAACGACGTTGCGTTTTGGGTTTGTCGAGGTTTCCATTCGTCCGTGACGTCGGATTCGATGAGCAATGAACACAACGATACGGGCAACCACGGCTCGTGAGCACGGGCGCACTTGCACCATCAATGGGAAACGCCCATGCGGGCCGCCCGAGGCCTTCCACAACCGCCGCGTGAAAAGAAAAATAGGCCGGCATATCGACGAGATCCCAAGCGGGAAGTGGCAATTCATCGAGATGTTTCGGGTCCGAACCATCCACGATTTTGGGCTGCTTTGGAACGCCTTCTTGCAGCAAAGTCTCGAACAGCGAAACGATTTCATGTTCCGCTTCATGACGAACGAGAGCCGAGATCTCCGGGTACGATTCGAGAATTTTGGCCGAAGAAGCATCGACGACGTGTTGACCACTTTGATAGAGATCGGCCAAGACAACCGGACGTTCTGGACGAACCTTGTGCAAACGATCCAGCAAATCGCCGAGCAGTGGATCGCGGGCGGGCGGACGATGAAACGGTGTATGGGCAACGAGCACGGCGTCTGCGTCGAGTGGAATGCGCGAAAACGTTTCGTCGATGGTTAAGCCAAGACGAACCTGCGTCGCATCTTCGGGTGTGAGCGTCGCACCTGGGAGAGCAAGGGCATCGACGAGGTCGATGTGGAAACCGGCCTCGCGAAGTACGGCTGCGGCTTGGATGGCGCCAAGATCGGCGAAATAAGGGTAGTCGATGAAGTCGCGCGAGACGCGAATCGGAGGAAAGACGACCGCGATGCGGGACGACATGTGACGTAGGGTAAGGCAAATGTTTCGAGATGGGAAGGGTTTGTCCGTTGATTGGAAAGGCGAATGAATCCTCTTGACAGCAGAGAACGCGGGGGTTACGGACGAGTCATCCAACCCTCAGCAGCACGCACCTCCGAGATGAGGAGAGCGCCGAGCCTGGGGGTTTCGTGTTTCGAATCCAGGAGACTTTGGCCGATAGCAACGATTTTTACGACCTGTCGATTTTTATAATGATTATTCGCTCTCCGTTGCACGAGTATCTTATCGATCAAAGTCTTGAATCGAATGGTGAACCCATCAAAAACACCGATGGACTCCGAACCACTTCACCGACGGCAAATAGACCGGTCGGTTTGTCGGCGGCTCTTGCGGTCTGAGCACTTCCCAGGCGTTCATCTCCCTGGTAACATGGTTGCTTCGTAATGCTTCTCGACCCCCAGTTGCTCAAACCCCTGCCGTTCCTCGAAAGTTTGTCCGATGAGGATCGCGAAGCGCTTGCGCTTTATTTTCAGGGTCGTGGATACGCTCCAGGCGATACGGTTTTTGATGAAGGCGACCCGGGCGCGAGCATGCTGTTCATCGAGCACGGTACGTTGAGCGCGACATCGAAAGCGAGCGGAGCGCTTTTGGCGCGGCGGTTTGGCCCGGGTCAGGTCATTGGAGAAGCGAGTTTGTTCGATCCGTCGCCGCGCACTGTGACGCTTCGGGCGACGACGCCGGCGCTTGTGCACGAGCTGCATGAAGACGCCTTGATTGCTTTGCGAAAGAATGTGCCGGCTGCGGCTCATGCGCTGGCCACGGTTTCGTTGCGCAGTTTATTGCGTCGAGTTCGTCTCGTTGAAAAACAGCTCGACACGGAACTCGAACGCATGAGTATGCTGTGGTGAATGCATGAATATGCAAGAGCAGGGAATCAAGACGCTGCATGCGGGCGAACGATTTGGTCGTTATTTGATTGTACGACAGATCGGCAGCGGGGGGATGGCGTCCGTTTACGAAGCCATGCACACCGATCTTCAAAAACGCGTAGCAATGAAGATTCTTCATCCTTGGTATTCATTGCGTAACGATGTCGTCCAACGTTTCGTCATTGAAGCTCGTGCAGCTTCCCGGTTGGCGCATCCGCATGTGGTTGCGGTTCACGATATTGGGGTCGAGCAATCCATGCCATTTTTGGCGATGGATCTGCTGGAGGGGCACGATTTATTCACGCTGTGCAACAAACACCCTGATTTGCCCATTGATCGAATTGCTGATATTTTCCTGCCGATTGTCTCAGCACTGGCAACAGCGCACGAGGCCGGGATTCTCCATCGCGACATCAAGCCCGAAAACATTTTCGTCGCCAAAAAACCGCCCCGCGAACACCCCGTGTTGCTCGATTTTGGAATTTCCAAATTGGACGGCGGTAGCGGTGCGCATTCGGTGACGACTTCGACCGAAATCGTCGGAACTCCCGCATTCATTGCTCCAGAGGTCGCAACTGGGGGAATGGCTCGGTTCGATACCCGCAGCGACCAGTATGCTCTCGGCGTCACGCTTTACCTCGTGGCCACGGGTGAATTACCGTATGACGAAGCAACGGTGCCGGCACTTCTCGGAACCATTGCCGTTGGTGGCGCCAAACCTCCCTCGGCACATCGTCCTTCGTTACCCCCCGCATTCGACACCTTGGTTCTCAAAGCAATGGCGCTCGCGCCCGAAGATCGGTTTCCTTCGGTAAGGGCATTGGGAAATGCTCTTTTGCCATTTGCGAGTGACGTGGGTCGATCCTTGTGGAGCGCGGATTTTCCCCAATATGGCGCCAACCGCAGCACGATGCAATTCGTTCCTTTTCGCGCCGAACAATTGCGCGTGACGCCGGCGTTTGCCGCGCTTTCCGATGGCGATATCGAACGCGCAGTGGCGCTGGGCAAACTTTCCACAGTACCGACGGGAACGTCTATTTTCGTGCAAAGCACCCGCGGAGAATCATGTTTCGTGCTCATCGCCGGCGAGGTGGATATTCAGCGCACGCAAGGGGCAGACACGTGTGAAATGGCCCGTCTCGGGCCTGGGGCCATTCTAGGTTTGGCTGCATTGTGGGACGACGCGCCTCGTCCCGTATCTGCCGTGGCAACAGCCGAATGCACGATTCTCGAAATCACGCAGGACGCGTTCAAGACGATCGTCCGATCCTGCCCTACGGTCGCGGATGCTTTGCTTTATGAAGCGATCTCGCTGGCTGGTGAGCGAGTATCGCGGGCCAATAAGAATCGGAAGAATACTCCAAACCAAGCGCTCGACGCCGACAAACAACGCGAACAACTCGTCCGCGAATTGGTTGCTATTCGAGAATGGAGCATTTCTCCAGCAACGCAATCGACGCCAACTTGAAAATCCAACGATGCTCGCTTTGACGATCAAAATCGCGTCTGGACGTGAGCCGATTCATGCACTAGAGAAAGACTCGAAATGGTCACAGCCGGTTTCTCGAACAATTTTTCCGTGCCGATCGCGGCGATGGTCTTAGGCATCGCGTGCTTGTTCATCACGACGGGCGCATTTGCCGATGGTTCACGCGACACCCGCGCCACCACGGAAGCGCAAGCCGACGCCAAAAAAGAGGAAGCCGGCGTTCGTGTCCTGGGCACGAGCGGCCTCGAAAATCCCGATGACCCGATCTTGCGCCCAGTAACGGCTGAACGACGCACAGTTATCGCCATGGGAATTTCCCTCGGTGGATCCGTTGGAAGTGCCGCTGGTTTTCCGAATGATCCGACCAAAATTGGTTTGATCAGCAACTATACCGATTCCGGAATTGGCGCGGGATTTAGTTCTCGGGCCTGGGCCGGTTTCGCGCTGCGTGATTTTCTAATTTTTGGTGCATCCATCGGCGCTTTGGGATTCAAAGCGGGCGACAACACTGCGATTCTCGGCACTGTCGGATTTCATACTGAAATATTCCCACTGTTCCCGCTCGGCGGAAAATTTCGTGAATTTGGTTTGGCAGCCGAAACCGGTATTGGAACAGGAATTGTCACGCCTGGAACGGACACGAGCAATCTGCTCGTGGACGGAGGATATTCGTCGAGCATTGGTGTGAGCGCGTTTTATGAAGGCGTTCGCATTGGACCCAAAGTGAGTATGGGGCCTTATTTGGGTTATGACTACGTCTGGAGCCCATCGTTGCGCGGTGGCGCATTCGTTCTCGGCTGGCGAACGGCGCTGTATCCGCTCAATACGAAATAGTGCATCGGAGCGTCATATCCGAACTCCCGACACCACACGTTCGTGTCCGCCCAGATCTTTTTTGATCTGCACGTCGGAAAAACCCGCTTTCTCGAACATCATCCTGACGTCTGGACCTTGCCCCGTCATCATTTCGACCGCCAAAACGCCGCCTTCGAGCAAATGTTTTGGCGCCTCGGACACAACACGACGCATAACGGACAAACCATCATCGCCACCATCGAGCGCCAGGT
>JBGAOI010000071.1:0-8735 GCA_044221885.1 Polyangium sp. (in: bacteria) | reverse complement strand
GCCAGGTGGGGCTCGAATCCGCGAATATCGACATCGAGACCAGAAATGTCGCCTTGTGGAATGTAGGGCGGATTGGCCGTGATCAAATCGAATCGAGGTCGCGCTGGCTCGAATGCGCCGTACAAATCAGATTGCCAAATGGCGCAATTCATGGCGCCAAGGCGAACGAGATTGTCCTGTGCAACCAATACGGCGTCCATGGACAGATCGAGCCCCAAAACACGTGTCGTCGGCCGTTCTTTGGCCAACGTAATCGCGACGCAGCCTGATCCTGTACACAAATCGAGCACCCGCGCGCATAAGTAGACGTGACGCGTACGTTCGAGCGCGACTTCAACCAGCGTCTCGGTATCGGGCCGAGGAATGAGCACCCGCCGGTCGACTCGAAATGGTCGGCCATAAAATTCACGCACGCCAAGCAAATATGCCACTGGCTCACCGGCCCGACGCCGTTGAAACAATTCACGATATCGAGCAAGTTCGGTCTTTTCGAGAGGCCTTTCGGCGTCCATGATGAGTTTGATGCGATCTTGCTTTAGCACGTGGCATAAAAGCAATTCAGCATCGAGGCGCGGCGAGGAAAAACCGCGCTTTTTCAAATCATCGACGGCCCAAGTGAGGACACGACGAACTGTCCACGGGGCATTTTGAGCGTCATTTCGTTCGGTCGTCACATTCCCCCGCCCTGATTCGAAACGTGCGTTATGGCTCGAGCCACAACGCCTTCCACTTCGAGCCGAACTTCTTCAAGTCGCTCGGGTGTCGCGGCCTCGAAACGCAATACGAGCACCGGTTGCGTATTGGAAGCTCGACAAAGGCCCCAGGCACCTCCTCCAAAATCGACTCGCCCGCCATCGATATCGAGCACGCGATGGCTGTTTCGATAATGGGCAACGACGTTGGCCACGACCTGAAACTTGATATCGTCCGGACAATCCACACGAATTTCCGGTGTAGCAAATGTCTTGGGAACGTCAGCCAAAAGCTGGCTCAGGGTCTTGCCTTCGGACGCAATGATTTCAACGAGACGAACCGTGGCATAAATGGCGTCATCAAACCCGAGCCATCGATCCGCAAAAAACATGTGCCCGCTCATTTCGCCGGCGAGTTTGGCCTGCTCTTCCTTCATTTTGGCTTTGATGAGCGAATGCCCGGTTTTCCACACGAGCGGCCGACCGCCATGTTTCGCGATATCGGCATAAAGCGTCTCGGAACACTTGACTTCGCCCAGCACGGTTGCACCTGGGAAATCTTTCAACACGGCGCGGGCATAAAGCAGCAAGAGTTTATCGCCCCAAACGATTTCCCCCGTTTCATCAATGGCGCCAATTCGATCGCCATCACCGTCCCAAGCCACACCCAGCGTGGCTCCGGTGGCAAGGACGCGATCTCGCAAAGCCACAAGGTTTTTCGGGACCGTCGGATCGGGATGATGGTTGGGAAAGCTTCCGTCGATATCGCAATACAGCGCCTCCGGCGTCAAACCAAGCGCATTCAACGTCGTGACGCCCAAAGGCCCCGCTGCACCATTGCCACCATCGACGATGAACTTCACGTTCGTGTGCGCCAAACGGCTCGAACGGCGCACGGTTTCGATGTATTCAGCTTCGACGTTCTTCTCGACGAACTCACCACGTGTCGGAGCCGATGCCTTCAGCGCGGCTTCACTTTCGATGACATCCGCGAGGTGTTGAATGTCGGCGCCGTAGAACGAGCTTTTTCCGCGCATCAACTTGAAGCCGTTGTCTGGCGCCGGATTGTGACTCGCGGTGATCATGATCGCGCCGTCGGTTTCGAGATGAAACGCGGCGAAATACAACATCGGGGTTGGTCCCACGCCAACGGACACGACGGACACGCCGCCATCACGTAAACCTTCCGTCAGCGCCGTAAACAGGCGGGAGCTGGAAAAACGGCCATCGCGCGCAACAGCTACGCGCAAAGGTGTTTCCCGTTCTTTGGTGCTCAAACGAAGGACGTGGGCAAACGCTCGACCGAGAGCATGTGCGAGTTCGTCGGAGAGATCGCGATCGGCAACGCCGCGAATGTCGTACTCGCGAAAGATGTGGCGCGGAATCTTCATGGTTTTTCGTTGTCCTGAGGAAGCGATTTGGCACGACGAGCGAAGAAACGAAAGGGCAAACGGTGTTTCCCGTTCGGTCGCTGCGCGCTCGCACGTTGGGGCGCATGGGTACGCATGTTGCACGTGCAGAACGTGATGAATCGTCTCAGCACGCAAGGACTCGCGGCACGTACGCGAGAAGGTCGAAAAGCAAGCAACACGTCAACGTCGATGATCGAAGTGCCCGGTGTCGATCAACGTGAACGAGCGCTCGCTCACCGCCTCGAATTGGCGAAGGAGCGCTTGGTCATCGACCTTGGAAAATTGTCGGCACTCATGGGCACCGCCGCGACGAAGGCAGGCAAGAGGTTTGTCTTGGCAAGCTTCGCGTTGGGCGCCCTTTTGGTACTTGGCATCGTGACGGCTGTCGTCCGGAGACGACGTCGCATTCATGCACGGTTTTTGTGAGAGGAGCAAGAGATGAATCAGCGCAATACCTCGACGGATCCGTACCCTCGCGCGGCACCGATCTCCAAAGGTCTCCAGGGACAAACCAATGGAACGTCCACCAGTGAAGTGCTCGTTGCGGTTGCTCGGGACACACTCGATGTCGCCACCGAACTCGTACGTGATGGCGTGACGCTCGCGCGGCTCGAAGTGGAGCGAACGATCCGAGACACGACGCCGCGCATCGTGTGGGGAGCAGTGTCGATCGTTTGTGCAGCAACGGCTTCCGTGTGTGCGGTAATTGCCGGCATGATCGGCCTTGCAGTGATCGTGCCTTCGGTCGCGTGGCGACTCCTGATTCTTGCCGGCGCGCTGTTCTTGGTCTCGTTTGTCGGATTGAACCGAGCCAACCGTTCCGAGCCGCACGGTCGACGCCGGACGCGTCGAGACAAACCTGTGACGGAAGGTACGTCTCGAGAAACCTGGTCGACCCATCAAAGCGACCGATTGCCGAATTCGATTCTGCCCCCGCCGAACGCATAACCTGTCGCCGGAGGACTAGACTCTCCGCAACACCACGGCAGCGCCGGGTTCGAGCACCCGAAAAGCAAACGATTCGGTTAAGAACAGTTCGACCGCGTGTTTTTCGTGGTACGCGTAGCCAATGGCCAAGTCCTGCCCAACGGTCAACTCGTAGTCACCTCCGCGCACGGACAAAAGCACTGCCCCCTGCAATGCCGCCGCCCAGATTACCGGGCCCTCGATGATTTGTCGCTCGATTCGCTTCAGAATCGGATACCCATCCTCCGCGCCTGCCGCCAATTCATCGAATTCCTTCGGGCCGGCAACGAGCCGATACGGTCCGGTTACCCCTGCCAAACGCAATGTTTCTTTGGCTTGGACCACGGCAATCGGCCAAGCCGCAATTTGTGGCACTTTCACGATTTCATGCGGACTCCGTTCCACGATTCCTGCCAATCCACCTTCGGGATAACCGTGAAAAATCGCTGCGTCCTCCACATGCGCAATGCGTTCCGCCGCCACGACAACAGCGGACAAATCCAAATCCTCGGCACCTCGTCCGGCCGCATCGAGTTCATCCATTTCGAGTGCAATGGGTGCACGCAGTTCGATCAGCGGCACGGAAATACGTTGCCGGACGGAAACTCCGGGCATTGGTTCGGAAGGAAGAACTCGTATTCGTCCCGTATTCACGGCTGCACATTGCCACCCCATAGGCCCTTGAAAGTCCACGACTTTTCGTGCTGCAAGTCGTTGTTCCAAGACCCGTCGGGCCTCCGCGTCTACAAGAGCCAATGCTTCGGGCAACATGGGCGCCAATTCGCGCCGTTCGAGCGTCATGACCACGGCCTTCACCTCCCCTTCAAACTGCCAATGCCAAGCCCTCGAATGGGCGGGTTCGTCTCGGACGATGTTTGTCCGGCCGCACGTTTGTCTCGGGCGCTTTTTTCGATGCCCACGATGGGTACGTCGGTGCCCAAGTACGTGCGGATGGTTGCGTCGAACTTTGGATCGTGACGCCGAATCCATTCGAGGTTCATCATGGCGTGTTCGATTTCTTCGCCGCGGTTGTGCAGCAGCACCTCCCGCAACTCGGGATCGCTCGTTGCTTCTGCGCGTTGTGCGTACCAGTTGATCGCTTCGATCTCTTCAACGAGCGAGACGAGAGCGCGGTGCATGTCTCGACTTGCTTCCGAGAGTTGTGCGCACGGTTCGTGATAGGTGTCGCCAGCCATGCCTCATTGGATGCTCGAGCCGGCAGTTTGTCGCGCGATGTTTTTTCGATTTGATTCAATGTCCACCAAAGGCTCGCACTCGCCCGCTCGGACCACAGCGAATTGCAATGTGGGCGCTCTCAATCAAAGCCAACGCATGACCTGACCTCATGATTGGGCGCCGCAATGAAGCCATATCGAATACGAATTGGTTCGCACGAATTCATTGCCTCCACCGGCCAATGGTGGTGTATCGTGTTCGTCGATGCGTGCTTTGACCTGCATTTTGGCACTGAGTTCTTCGCTTTTGGGCTGCGGAGGAAATGCGCAACAGGCCATTCCGACAAAACCCATTGCGCATGGGCGGAACCTTGACGACAAGATAAGAACGTCCGCTGCTGAGCCCGCACCAAGCGCCCCCAAAACGCCACCTTCGAGCTCAGCCACGAGCGATGAAGAATGGGACAACGCGCCTCGAAGCCCACTTGGACATAAAGCAAAACCGAGTTCGAATTCAAAATCGCTCGATGTCTTCGATAAGAACGGCGTGCGTCTTTTTTCCATGAGCGGTATGGACCGCGCGACATTCGATTCGACCAGCAAACTCGTCTTTGCTTGGAGCGAAAGTGCCGCAGCTCTTTACGAAATACCATCGGGCAACAAACTTTCCGAACGCCCGTTTGGCGTGCTCGGTCCGTCGGCTTTTTTTCCCGATAGTAAACGAATCATTGAAATTGGCGATGGTATTCGAATCATCGATGTTCCATCCCTGAGCCGACGGTTTGAAAAACTCGGCGCCCATTCGGAATACTGTCAAACAGCACGTCGAGCGTTCGTCCTCGTGGATACCGCGCAGCCCAATGCCGGTAAGATCGACTTGCGTCTTTTCGTCTACGATACCGATAACGAAAAACTCATTGGCTCGATCCCGATGACCGAGGCCTTCGTGACGTTGCCAGCTTATTCTTTCAGCCCCGATGGCAAAAAGATCGGTTGGGCGCTAGGCGGCGTGAGCGTTTGGGATTCGACGACAAACAAAGTCGTGGTGCTCGAAAAGGGCGACGTACCCGAACATGAACGCTATTTCCCGAGTTCACCCTATTTCGCGCCAGACGGGAATTCCGTATGCGTCAAGCAGCAAGGAGTGACGAGAACCATTTCCATTCACGAAAAGAAAAAAGAGCGTGTGCGACATTGTTTATTCGCCAATCGTGGGCAGGGTTGGATTGCAGAAGCTTCAACAAGCGATATCGAAGCTATCGTGATCGATATTCCACTAACACCTGGTTGGTCGCACCAAACTGGTTTGCGCGGACTCTATTACAATACCAAGGTCGAGGACCTGAGCCCGGATCGATCCAAAGTCGCAATCATGGAAAAACGCGACACGAACCCACCTGGTGACGAGGAAGAAATCGCCTTGACCCTCGCCGATGCCAAAACGGGCGATATCATTTGGCGAAAAGAACTCGGCCGTCAGCTCAGAGATACGCACCAATTCGATGTTTCTTTTGCGGATCAGGGGAAAATCGTCGTCATTTTTAATGGCGATACGGAACGCTCGGTCATGATGGATGTCGCCACAGGGGTCGAGGCCAAAAGACCATAAACGTCGGCTCGAGCGTTGTGCATGTCGTTCAAGCTAGAGACGCGAAGCCTTGACCTGGTTGGTTTGTCTTGATCGATGTTTGTTTTGACGCACGCTTGTCTCGAACGTTGGCGTCACAGGTAGCGTTCTGCACCGTGGGGTCGGTCGTTGCGTGCACACGTCGTTCGTAACTGTCGATCGCGTCGATTTTGGCGGGGAGCGCAACAAGCACGTGATGCGCGGCGCAACCTGGTTCGGGTCTCTGCGCGGACGGCGCGTGATGGAGGCCGCTGGCCACGTCTCTTTGGATGCTCGATGCGGCTGTTTGTCGGGCGGCGTTTTGTCGATGTGCTCCGAAGTGACAACCGGTCTGCCGCTTGCGGGTACGAAAAGACGGCCGCGAATGCCCGGGCGAGAAGAATTTCATGCTAGGAGGGCGCTGGTGTCCCTCGCCGTTGCTCTTCTCGTACTCGCGATCGCCGTGGCGCTTGGCGGCTTAGCAGCCGCTTGGCGTGATCACGGGCGACGCGTCGTGCCGGGGATTGGAACATTTGCGACGGTGGCGGCTGCCGGCGTTGCGCTCTTGCACTTGCTGCCTGAAGCTGTTGTCGAAGGTGGTGTTTGGACGCTCATTCCCCTCGTTGCAACGCTGTTTGTCCCCGTTGTCCTCGAGCGCCGAATGCACGAAGATCAAGCTTCTCCTAGCGTGGCGCTCGTCGCGGGTTACGTGGCTGTGCTCGTGCATCAGGCGGGAGAAGGCACGGCCATCGCGACGATGGCGCAGACGAACGAGTTGCGTCCGACGCTTGTCGTGGCCATCGCTGCCCACACGATTCCACTGGCAATGGTCGTAGCGCTTCGAGCGCTCACCACGACGACTGACACACGTCGTGGTGTTTTTCGCGCCGCACTCACGTTGGCGGGGTGTGCCATCGCGACTGTGGTCGGAGCGTTGTCGGTGCAAGTGATCGACGCGTCGGCCATCGAGAAGAGCAAACCGTGGCTCGTTGCCGCGGTGGCTGGATTGCTGCTGCACGCGCTTTTTCATGCACCGAAACGATCGGACGAGGTCGAGTTGCGCCATCGCATCACGGACATTGTCGCGGGTCTCGTGGGTTTGTCCGTCGCGGTTTTGAGTCTCGAACCTGATGGTTGGGTGCGGTTTGTCCCGTGGCCGTTGCGCATCGCGCTGCTTTTGGTGCTGATTGCAGCGGTGATCATCCGCGGGTTCGTGCAGACGAACCATGCCGAAGCGCGTTGATCACTCCGCGGGTCGCAACGCTGAGACGGCCACGACACGCGCGGCATCGTACTTGACGGATCTCGTTCGATCGTTGGTTGCACATGGCCAAACGCACGCTGCCGCGCAGCAATTCGCGCTCCAAAGCGCTGCGTTGTTGTTGGCCGAGGATGTCGCAGGACGCTCCGAACGGTCACTTCGCTCGTTCGTTCGAGATGGTTTGACCTCCAATGGTTTGACTTCCCCAACCTTTCCTCACGTCGACACAGGACGCGCCCTCGACGTCCCTTCCCTCTTCTTTTCGTCCCTCCCGCCGATATCGTTCACACGCGATGAATTGCATTTGCTGAACGAATTGGTTGCTACGGATTGGACACAGGTTCATCCGGGCGTATTGGGAACAATTCTTCAATCGACACAACGCGCGAAAGACAGGCATCGGGCCGGCGCGCATTACACACCGAACCACGCGATTCTCGAACACATCTTGGATCCCACGTTTCTCGAGCCATGGCGCACGCGACTTCACCGCGCGACAACCTTGGAAGAACTCGTACGAGCGTACAAAGCGCTGGCGACAACGCGCATCTTGGATCCCGCCTGCGGTAGCGGGAATTTTCTTTACGAGGCACTGGTTGCATTGCATCGAGTTCGAAACGAAATTGTCGCTTGCGCCAAAAACCGTTTTTCCTTTGAGATTCCGTATACACTCGATGCGTCGCCCGGTTTCGGCCTGGAGCAATTGTTTGGCATTGACTCCGACCCCGTGGCAGTCAGCGTCACCAAACTCGTATTATGGCTTGGGCATTGGAAACTGGTGCGTGATGCAACCAAGCACAGCGACAAACGAGTGTGGATACTCGACGCCAACATTCGTTGCGCGGATGCGCTTTTTTGTGAATGGCCCCAAGTCGACCTGATTCTGGGAAACCCTCCGTTTCAATCCAAAAACCGAATGCAACAGGAATTCGGTCCCGAATACGTACAAAGATTGCGACAAAAGTACCCCGACGTTCCCGGTCGCGCCGATTATTGCGTGTATTGGTTTCGCCGCACCCACGACGAACTTGCTCCGGGCGCTCGCGCGGGGCTCGTTGGAACCAATACGATTCGTGAAAATGATTCACGCAAAGGAGGGCTCGATTATATCGTCAAACATGGCGGAACCATTACGGACGCGGTATCGAGTATGGTTTGGCCCGGTGAAGCCATTGTGCACGTATCTGTTGTCAATTGGATCAAAGGCGCTTCCGATGGACAAAAACGTTTGTCTTGGCAAGAAGGCGATGCGTTCGACAGTCCGTGGCACGAAACTCGTCTTTCCGTGATTCCCGCGTCTTTGTCGCGAGACGTGGACGTTACGGGTGCGGAGACATTACAGACGAATGCACAATCTGGAATGTGTTTTCAAGGGCAAACCCATGGCCACGAAGGATTCTTGTTGTCGCACCAAGAAGCGGCGGCGATGGTTCATGCGTCCAAGAAAAACCGCGACGTCATTCAGCCCTACCTCGTTGGCGATGACTTGTTGTCCAATGTGCACGGAATACCTTCGCGTTGGGTGATTGATTTTTGTCCGCGAGAGCTACTCGAAGCACGCACGTATGCGTTGCCTTTTCAACGGGTGAAAACCATCGTGCTACCGGATCGCGAAACCGCTGC
>JBGAOI010000719.1:0-4205 GCA_044221885.1 Polyangium sp. (in: bacteria) | reverse complement strand
TCTCGATCAGTGGCTGGACTTCTTGGGAACGATTTGCGGCTTTGCTGCCGATTGCGGTGCGTGATGCACCATCGTGTACGCATATTCAACGCCTACGCCATAGGCGCCTGCATGTTGCTTGAGAATGCCCATGAGTTCGTTGTAATGCTCGCGCTTGGCCCAATCGCGTTGCCATTCGAGTAATGCGGCAATGGTCGTCAAACGGACGGCGCCTGCCTGCACCATTCGCGACAACGCGGCATCATGCGCCGCGGGCGACGTTGCGCCACAACAATCTTCGACCACGTAAATGTTGTACCCGGCGCCGAGCATTTCAATGGCCGGCCAAGTTACGCAGACCTCGGTCCATAACCCTGTGAGCAGGATGTTTTTCCGACCTGTTGCTTCGATCGCGGCGCGGAAGCCCGCGTCGTCCCACGAATTCATGGAGCTACGTTCGACGACCGGTTGTCCGGGAAATACATCGAGCAATTGCGGCCAAATGTATCCGCTAAACGATTCCGTTTCCACCGCCGTGAGAACCGCGGGAACATTGTACGTCTTGGCCACCTTGGCCAGCAACGTGACGTTGTTGATGAGCGACGCGCGTTCGATGCTCGCAACGCCAAACGTCATCTGTGGCTGGTGATCAATGAATACGACGGCGCTGTCTTCCGGCGTGTAAAGCTTGTGGTAGTGGTTCATCAGACTTTCCTTTCGGGGCGTGGTCGTTCGAGTCGAAAAGAACGCTCCTCCAACTCGATGCCGCATCGACTTTAAGGTTGCGCCGAGGGGAGATCCATTGATCGTGTGGGCGAGAAATACGCCCTGCCGAGGCACGAGAGACGCCTCCTCCATTCGGAGGATGTCGCGCTCAGCCGAGTTGCGCTAGAATACTCGGGCCAACCCACACGAGCCCGAGACTCCATGAATAGCCCTTCCACGCCCCCGGGGACAAACCCAGATCCCGAACGAATTCGCGTCCTCATTGCTGACGATCACCTGATTGTGCTCGAAGGCCTGGCGGCAATCATCAGCCGCCAGCCGGATATGGTCGTCGTGGCCGAAGCTTCCGACGGTCGCAAAGCGGTGGAACTTTGGCAAATGCATCGCCCAGACATCGTGCTCATCGACCTGCGCATGCCCGTCATGGATGGCGTCGCCGCCATTGAGGAAATTCGGCGCCACGATGCATCTGCCCGGATCATCGTTCTCACCACGTTCGATACCGATAGCGACCTGGTCAACGCCATCAAAGCGGGCGCAAAAGGGTATCTCTTGAAAGATGCGCGGCGCGAAGACCTTCTCGATACGATTCGTCGAGTCAAACGCGGCGAAACTTGTCTACCCGCGCAACTCGTGCAAAAACTCGCCGCAAGCCTGAACCGCGAGGCTCTGACGAACCGCGAATTGGACGTCCTCGAGCACCTGGCTGCGGGCAAAAGCAACAAAGAAATTGGCGCATTACTCGGAATCAGCGAGACGACCGTGAAATCGCACACACGAAGCATTTTCCGCAAATTGAATGTTCTCAGCCGTACCGAAGCCATCGGCATGGCCAGCCGTCTTGGGCTCATCAAGCTCTGATTTCATTGTTTTTGACAAGGACGATGTTTCATGTTGACAAGTCGAGAATTCACAATGTCGATCGAGCAATTGCAAGAGGAGCTCGAGCGTTGCCAGACCGAACTCGAAACCACGCGCAAACGGGTGGCTCACGCGGAAGCCATCGTGGCGGGCGTGGCCGACGCGATTTTCGTTTGTGGCGCGGATGGACGCATTATCGACGCCAATGGTGCCGCATGTGCGTTGTTGGATTATTCGAAAGACGAATTGTTCAGACTGTGTCCTTGGGATTTCATGCTGGGCGCTCCACATGAAGATATTCGCGAATTCATCAAACGGATCGAATTGGGCACGAGCATCACGTTTCAGCGGGAATATCGCAAAAAAAATGGGGACAAAAAATTGCTCGAATCAAGCGTGACTCGCTGCGATATCACCGGACAAGATCTCATGGTCCTTTGCTGTCGCGACATCACGGAACAGCGAGCGTTGGAATCCCGTTTACGTCGAAGCGAAAAGAACCTCGCCGAAGGCCAAAGACTCACCAAGACAGGAAGCTGGGTTTTGGATTTCCAAACCGGCACGACGGATTGGTCCGTCGAAACATGCCGCATTTTTGGTTTTCCCGATCCGCCACCTTCCCCGCATTACAACAGATTCCGCGAACGAGTTCATCCGGACGATCGGGATGGCGTGGATCGAGGTTTGCGCGAAAGTTTCGAGGTTTTGGAGTCTCGTCCACTCGAGTATCGATTCATTTTGCCGGATGGAACGCAAAAACACATTGAAACGATTTCGCAGCCCGTGATTGACGATGCTGGACAGGTCAAACTCATGGGCACCGTTATGGATGTCACGGAACGGGTGCAAACGCAAGAAGCTTTGCGGCGTAATGAACAATATGCGCGGGCCCAAGCGGAGGCATTGCGACGCGTGCTCGACGAACTCGCCCGTGAATCGTCTTCGGAGCGCGTCGTCGAACACGTTTTGCGTACGATCACAGCACAATTGGATGCGTGCGGCAGCAGCGTTTGGCTGAAAGAATCGACGCATGGCGATATGATCTTCGAATTCGCACTCGAGGATCACCAATTCAAGACCAAAACCGATCCGCATCTGGCCGCATTGAGCCCCGTGCTTCAAGTGGTCGATGTTTGGCCTTGGCCCGAAGTGTTCCGAACACGTAAACCTTACGTTTTGGAGGACATCCGGCAAGGTCCTGATTTCCCTTGGCGACAGGATATGCTGGCGAAAGGCGTGATCACGATTCTCGTCGTCCCCATGTTGATTGCGGGCCAAGTCGAAGGGGTGATTGGCATTCGATTTACCGAAAAACGGTTATTTCGCACCGAAGAATTGGAATTGGCGCAAGCCTTGGCGCATCAAGCCATGCTCGCGATGCAATTGCGCCGGTTTGCCATGGTGGACCGCGAGGCGGCCGTGACCGCAGAACGTACACGCATGGCACGCGATCTCCACGATACGCTGGCCCAGGGTTTTACCGGTGTCATCGTTCAACTCGAAGCCGCAGAAGATGCGTGGTCAAAAGGATTGTCACCCGAAGCGGGCGCGCACGTCATGCGCGCGCGGGAACTCGCCCGCGGAAGTCTGCACGAGGCGCGACTTTCAACACGCGCATTACGACCTGCGGTGCTGATGGAGAAGAGTCTTTGCGACGCCCTGAACGATTTGATCCAAAAAATGACGTCCGGCACGAGTGTAACGGGTTCGTTCACGACAAAAGGCACGCCCTGGACGCTGAGCAACGAATGCGAAGAGAATCTTCTCCGCATCGGCCAAGAGGTCCTGACAAACACGTTACGACACGCTTCGGCGCGTTTGTTCACGGCAAACCTCATCTTCGAGCCGCAACGGATTCGCTTCGAATTTCGGGACGATGGAGTAGGATTCCATTCGGCAACGCAACATGAAGGCTTGGGCCTCATTGGCATCAAAGAGCGGGTCGAGGCGATGGGCGGGACGTTGACCATCGACAGCGAACCGGGGAAAGGTACATCGATTTTTGTCGTCTTGAGTTTGTCTCTCCCCCAAACTCCATAAAAAACCGTGTCGGGGTATGCCGAGCACGAGCGTCAACATCGACGAGCGCTCGCAGACAATGCCTCGGTCAATGGTTCGTCTCGGTACAACGACATCAACCAGGCAACGATGTTGCATTCAGTCAATCCACGAAGGCCCTGGTTTCGGCACTTCGAACAACACCTTATTGTTCGCAAGATTCTTCACCACACCAAGAGCAACGCCGATTTCGTCGTCGGCTGCAAAATGGAAATTCCTCGACGGAACGCGGCGAACGAGTTTGCCCGTATCCACAGCTCGTGCTTCTTCGGCGGGCACAGGCGCGCTCTCGTGGCACCGTTGATAAAGTATCCATTTTCCTTTGGGTGACCAGGTCGCATTCGGCCATTCGCAAGAATTGCCCACCGAAACCAACGTTCTCATGGAATTCGTATCGACGAGCATCAAGGAATGCTTTTCCGTGCCATCGTCTTTACGGGCAACCAACGAAACGATCGCGCGGTCGGAACGAGGGCCCAATTCGATGTGAATCGTCCATACCGGCGGTTCCTCGGGTATTTCGTCCTCAACTGGGTCTGGCTCAGCGGGTATTATCCCAGGTGGCAATAACCCAGGAGGAA
>JBGAOI010000718.1:0-4207 GCA_044221885.1 Polyangium sp. (in: bacteria) | reverse complement strand
CCCACGCCGCACGAAATGGTTCCGCCAAGGCCCTCGTCGACCGAACCATTACAATCGTCATCCAAACCGTTGCATGTTTCCGCCGAAGCCGATGTATTCGGCGTACACGTCACGACTCCATTCGAGCAATGCAACGTTCCCGCAGCGCATACGCCGAGAAGACCGGTCGTACAAGTCGCTCCGCCGCCTGGGTCGCCGTCATCGACCGAGCCATTGCAATCGTTGTCCAAACCGTCGCACGTTTCCATGCTCGACGAGGCCGTCTGGACACATTCTTCGGCGCCCAGGTTGCATTGCATGGTGCCGGCAGCACAAACACCGGGAAGCCCAGTAGAACAGGCCATTCCGTTGTTGGGAAAAGTCTCATCAATGAGCTGATTGCAATCATCGTCGATACCGTTGCATATTTCTTGCGAAGGTTGTCCCGGTACACACGCCGGCGGAACGCCATTGTTGCATCCGGAAACCGTCACCTGACACGCCCCCGTACCGCACGTGACAGATGCCACATTGTCGTCGACAATCCCGTTGCAATCGTCGTCCAGGCCATTGCAGATTTCGCCGATCGGAGTGACGTCACCCATGCAATCGCCCCATGCGCCCTTCACACAGAATTGTTTTCCGGGTCGACATTGCCCAACGGTATTCGTTTCGGGCGATCCGCCATAACAGCTTTGCTCGGCGTCGTTCGTACAAGCGCAACCGTTATCGACCATGCCGTCGCAATCTTCATCGAGCATGCCGTCGCAAACTTCAACGCCAGGGTTGTTGGGCAAACACGGATTGGGTGAACATCCGGAGATCGTGATCTGACAAGCGCCCACGCCGCATGTTTGCGAAGGTATGCCGTCGTCGATCAAACCATTACAATCGTCGTCGATTTCATTGCATGTTTCAGGTTTGGCACAATGACCGCCGCAATCGACTTTGATTTCGTCCCCGTTTTGCACACCATCGGCACACGACGGAGCTGCGCAGGTTTCATTCGTGCACACGCCGCTCGCGCAAGAAGCTCCGTCGGTGCAAGATTGTCCGTCCGAACACGGTTTGCATGTACCGCCGCCGCAATCGACGTCGGATTCGGAGCCATTTTTGACGCCATCGCTGCACGAAACGTCAACCGAAGTGCCCGTATCGCCACAACCGGCGCCAAGCGTGCCGGCCAGGGCCAATACCATGAGAAAGCCGGCAACATGGTGCGTTCTACGAAACTTGGTTGCGGCGACAGGCATAACCATGGAGGACACCTTTCTTGGGGAATATGACCCGACAAACCTCAACCGTCGTTCTTGCGGGCTTCTTCAATCCAAGCTCGAGCTTCCGCTTCCGTGGCGAAAATCTTCGCGTTCGCGGGCGTGCTATGTTTGAGCAATCGACTCAAACGAACGAAAATGCCGATCAACGCGCGCTGACGAAACGACGCATTGTAGAAAACCTGAGCGCGCTGCATTTGGAGCATTTCCTGGGCTTCTACGCGCTTGGCGATCGCCGGGTCTTGCCGACCCACACGCGACATATCCACGAGCGAAAAAAAGCCATTGGCAGGTTTGGGCAAACTCTTCGCAAAGTTGACGAGCACCATGCTGTCGCTTACCGAAATATCGCCACCTGGGCGCGAATGAATGATATCCGGGGCCTCGAATCGTACCTTGTGTTCCCCGTTTCGATGCCAACCATCTGAATCCAATGCCGTCATGGTCTGTGCCGCTTCCCCAGAGGTGTCAAACCCGCATAACCTTATCGCCAAAACCTCGATATGGCCCGCGTTCGTAGTTTGTTACTACATTGTACGCCGCAGATCAAGCGGAATGTGGCAGCGTCGCATGAATGATGGGGAGAAGCGTCGAATCGACGTAACGAGGGGAAACAGCGGCGACGCACGCAGCGGAGTGTCGTCGCCGCAATGAGGCGCTAGACCATGCGGCAATCGGGCTGCGAACGGCCCATGCGCGTCATGACCATGTGGAACAATTGCGATTCACGTGCCGCAACGGCTCCGGCAGCAGCCAGCAGATAGAAGCGCCACATCAGGTAAAACTTGCGGTCGTACTTCTGCTGATTGAGCGTGTGGTAGTTCGCGTCGAAGTTATCCCACCACGCGAGCAACGTCGGGCGATAATCCGGGCCGATGTTGTGAACGTCTTCGATGACCAAGATGTCATCGGCCGCTTTGGCCATTTGGGCGAGCGACGGAGAAGCCGCGTTCGGAAATACGTATTTCTCGAAAAACGGAATTCCGTGGAACTGGTCGTGGTTTGCAGCAATCGTGTGCACCACGGCAATACCTTCGGGCTTGAGGCAGCGATGGATCACTTCATAAAAGTTGCGGTGGTTTTTCCAGCCGACATGCTCCATCATGCCAATCGATACGACCGCATCGTATTGGCCTTGCGCATTGCGGTAGTCGTCGAGCACGAGCTCGGCGCTCAAACCGAGCCTTTTCGCTTTTTCCGATCCAAAGCGTTGTTGTTCTTTGGAAATCGTCACACCTCGGACGTTGCATCCGTATTTTTCGGCCGCAAACATGGCAAAGCCGCCGAAACCACAACCGAGATCGAGGACCTGCATGCCGGGTTTGAGTCCGGCTTTGCGGCAGATCAAATCGAGCTTCGCTTCTTGGGCCGCTTCGAGCGTCTTGGCATTTTTCCAATAACCGCAGGTGTACACCATGCGTTTGTCCAGCATGACTTCGTAGAGGTCATTGCCGATATCGTAATGCGCTTCGGCAACTTGCTTGGCGCGAGCTCGGCTTTGCATGTTCGTCAAGAATGACTGCGCAGCGAGGATCTTCTGCGGCAAAACCCCAACAACCTTCTTCTCGACTCCGGCGCGAAGGACCTTCTCGATGAAGAGATCCATCTTCTCGCATTCCCACCATTCTTCCATGTAGGATTCACCGAGGCCAATGGATGCATCAAGCAAGAACCGTCGATAAAACGCCGGGTTTTTTACGTGAATATCGCCCGGCTCGCGGCCTTCTACGCCTACACCTGCGGAGTCTAAAATGCCTCGGACGATCTTTTCTGAGAGACCTAAACTAACCATTACCTATCGCCTCCTGAGTCACCAACGTCGGAACCTCGATTTCCAATTTTCGCAACCGCTTCAAGACGCGATAATGTGATGCCAACGCGCCAAAAAACGAGTCGTTGCAGTGATACGGTATGTTGTGCTTCGCCGCAACTTCTTCGACGATTTTTGACAACGCCGGGTAATGAATGTGACAGATCCTCGGGAAAAGATGATGCTCGACCTGGAAGTTCAAGCCACCCATGTACCACGTGAGGATCGGGTTGGTCCGCGCAAAGTCGACGGTGGTTGCGAGCTGATGCGCGCCCCAGTCCGAGTCGATCTTGTCAACGCCAGCGACGGGAAACGCCGCCTGCTCCACGACATGCGCCAACTGAAACGTGCACGACAAGGTAAAACCGAGTGTGCAGACGGCGATCATGTGGAAAACGAAGACCTGCCAAAGCGGGTGGAAGTACGCCGGAATGACGATGGACCAGCTCACGAAAAACGCCTTCCAGCCCCAGAAAAGAATCTTTTCTTTGCGATTGAAAGGCGTGAGCTTATGCCGCCCGAGTTGCAGCTTGCGGTAATTGTTGAAGTCGTCGTAGAAGGCCCATTTCGGCAAGAGCAACATGTACAGAAACCACACATACACGTGCTGGTATCGTTGCCACGGTCGCAGTTTTTGCGTTGTCGCCAATCGAGCCACAGCGCCGAAATCCAGGTCCTCGTCGTACCCCTGAATGTTGGTCAGGCTATGGTGAATGTTGTTGTGACGCTGGCGCCAGATGAACGAACACACGCCCATCACATCCAGCCCATATCCAATGAGCCGGTTGATCTTCGGATTATCGGATACCGCTCCGTGATTGCCATCGTGCATTACGCTCATGCCGACGCCACCAATCGCAAACCCCAAGGACATCGCGCAAAGCACTCCCTGCAATGCCGTGGACGCGTAAAACACCAGCATGACCCACGAAGCAACGAACCATGTCATGATCACGAAGATCTTGAAATACATGCGCGCCGGGTCTCGTTTTGGTATTTCGGAATGTTCGAAATATTCGTCAACGCGAGCACGCAATTCGGTGAGAAATGGGCTACGCGTTGCAAAACGTATCGTCGATGCGTCTTTCGCAGAAGCAGTGGCGGTATCCATGCTAGATATTCAGTCACGGTTCGTCGGAAACGA
>JBGAOI010000717.1:0-4214 GCA_044221885.1 Polyangium sp. (in: bacteria) | reverse complement strand
CAAATCAAATGGGGGCCCTGACAAACCAGTGATTTCATTCCAGCGGCGCTTGAACATCGCTCGCTGGACTTGCTCGGGCATGAGCATCGTGCAAGGTGCGGCACCCGTGCACCAACCGCTGCGCGTCAAGAGATCCTGGAAGGAGCCCCCAAGCTCCACGAGTTCGTCCGAAGCCTGGCCCGTCACGACAAACCTTCGCACTTCGCGTAAAAACTCGCGCATTTGAAAAGCCCGCAACGCAACGAGCGACGCGTCACCTTGGTTGCGGGCCACAAGAACCGCCGTGAAAATTCGCGAATGCAATTGGGCCAGCATCGCTTCATCCCGCGACGCATCGGCTTTTCCGAACGCACGCAAGATCGATCCCAACGCCCGAACATCGGTGTCGAGTGGATTTTTCACAATCGCCAACGCGGCTTCGTCATCCGCATGCATGACCCCTCGCAACTGCTGAACATCCGCAACGGGTAGGGGCAATTCTGTTGGTTCAATTGAGCGGGGGACTGCGAGAAGCGCGACGATTCCCGCGAGAACGACGGCCACGAGTCCAGGTTGCCAACCTTCGAAGTGACGACTGAGGTCCCGAGGCTCCGAAGCATGCGTCGTGCGTCGAATGCTTTTTGCCACGTAAACTGGGCCTCCTGCACAGTATTGTAGAACGGTCACGTTGGACGAGGAGAGAAAGTGTCCGAAAAACGAAGACACCCACGCAAAGAAGTTCGAGTCCCCGTGGCCTTCGAACTGTCCGATGGTCGACGCATCGAAGCCATGTCCCGCGACATGAGCATCGGGGGAATGTTTGTCGAAACAGACGTCGTCGCCCCGTTCTCGAGTGTCGTGCCGGTCGAAGTGATGCTTCCGGCAGCAAAACAGCCCATTCGTGTCAAAGGGACCGTGCGCTGGACGCAATCAGACGGAATGGGTGTGCAGTTTGGTTTGATGGGCGTGCGAGACACGCATGCGCTGACCGAGATCTTGCGCAACGCACCGGTCTGGCCACACGACGACAAGTAATCCGACTTCGAACGAGTTTTTCGTTCAGAACTTGATCGTGACTGGCCCCTTCGTTTTGACAAACTTCCCAGAACGGAGTTTGTCAAAAACGCAATGCATCACTTGTTGTTCCAAGGGCGAATCGAAACGAATCGTCTTGATGTTCCCGTCTTTTTCCAGAAACACCATCAACTTTTCGCCCTTGAGCTTGCTTGCGGCGGCTCCGGCGTAACGTTTGTCCAGAGCAACGCACGAAGAAAACGCGGTTCTGACGTCTTTGGCCCCAATGACGCGAGGCGGCGGTTCTGGCGGAGCAACTTCCGCGGACGTGGCTGGAGGCTCCACTGCGGGAACAGGTTTTTGTGGAGAAACCAGCGGATCAGGGAAGTTCGAAGGATCTGGGGCTGCGACCGAAGGCGAAGCCGTCGAGATGACGACGGGTTTGCCCGAGTGTAACGGCGACATCCAGAAGAGAGCGAAGCAAGCAGCTGCTGCCATTACAACAAAGCCGATACGGACAAACTGCGTACGAGGGTTCCGCACGGACGAAACGGGAAGGTCATCGACACGCGCATCGAGTGATTTTGGATGCGAAGTCATCGGAGCTTCATCGAGCCGGGCCATCAAGTCGCGTTCCATCGAATCCCACGGCAAATCGGGCATGCGTTCGGCAGCCAGTTCTTTCCGCATGATCTCGAGTGCTCGTTCTTCAGCTCGTTGTTCGGAGTGATTCGTGCTCATGATTCCTCCTCGCCTGCGGGGGTAAGGGGTTCGTCCGTTTGTCGTTCTTCAACGGCAATTTCTTCGACCAACTGCGCAAGAATGGGATCGTTGCGCATCAACTTCGTGAGCTCACGACGCGCATAAAAAAGGCGCGTACGCACAGTGAGCACAGGTGCATCCACGATCGCGGCAATCTCGGTGGGCGACACACCTTCGATGTCGTGCAGGATGTAAACGATGCGTTTTTTTTCAGGGAGCTGTTCGAGCAACGCTCGAAATGCAGCGACCCGACGCCAACGCGATACGTCTTCGTCTGGAAGCAAGCGTCGATCGGGAGATCGTTCGGAGTCAAACGGTGCGTCGATGACGGCCGGACGCTTGTAGTGGTTCCGACGCGCCATGAGGATGACGTTGACGGCCACACGATGGAGCCACGTGGCGAACTTGGATTGTCCGCGGAAGTCACCCAGGCTTCGATACGCCTGAAGGAAAACTTCTTGGACAATGTCTTCCACGTCGTTCGAACGCCCAGTCATCCGGAAAACCAAACGTGCGATGGATTGCCGGTATTCGCGATAAAGCTGCGCGAAAGCAGCGCGATCGCCCGTGCGGGAACGCCGAACGAGTTCGTCTACGACATCCATGCCGTTCGATACTCGAAGCCGAGGTACGACTGCCTCAATTTGCACAACTGCGTGCACGTAGGCGTCTGTTGCAGATCACCCGTACCGCATTCACGCCGATCGCAAAAAAAATACGCAGCCAAAAATTTTGCCCAGCGACGCCGCAAAAGCGAACGTCGCCGACATGCTCTACATCGCTGTGGGATTGACGGTTGCACTCGTGGGCGCAGACCTTTTGGATCTGACCAAGCGCAAAACAACTCTTCGCGGTCCAAACCGGCTGTTGTAGTTCGGACCGCTCAGAAGTCGAAGATCAGGCTGCGCTCTTCTTCTGACCGGGGAAGAGCGTGAGCAAATTGACGGGCTCTTGCTTCTTGAGCTCGAGGAGCTTGTTGACCGCTCGCACGAAGCGAGTCTTGGTCGGGCCACTCACGGATTTGCCCGCCAGAGCGGCATTCAAAGCGCGCTGCGTGATCGGACGACCACTTCGCGGCTTCTTGAGCCCCTCCTTCTTCTTTGCCCCGTCTTCACTCTTGCGCGCAAGACGCTTGGTCAGACGGATGGCGCGATCTTCCGGTCGCAGACTCTCGATCTCATGCGACACGGGAATGATCCTGCGCGGATCGATCGACTTGGTCTTGAGAAACTCTTGAAACGTGCTGGACATCAGATTCACCTTCGAGACTCGCAGGGGGCGCGGACGCTACCACGATCATTTGGGAACTGCACGTATCAAGCGACGATCGTGGCAAGGAAAAACCCCACATCATCAAGTCGAGCCGTTTACCCGCTGCACTTGGCTGTACTAGGCTGCGCTCATGAACCTTCGTGTGCAGTTGGATGAAGCCGTGTCTTTCGTCCGTACCAAGTCTTCCCTGTCGCCACTCGTTGGAATCGTCCTTGGCTCCGGGCTCGGCGACTGGGCCGACACGCTCGACGAACGCATCTCGATTCCTTACGGCGATATCCCGTCGATGCCGCGTTCGACCGTCGCCGGCCACAAAGGCAACCTGGTCTTGGGTTTGTCCGGCGGAATCCCTGTCGCTTGCCTGCAAGGTCGCGCGCATTTGTACGAAGGAAATACGCCCGATCAATCCGTGTTCGGTGTGCGCCTGCTCGGGCGACTTGGCTGCAAAACCGCGCTTCTCACCAACGCCGCGGGAGGCATCCGCGCTGGCTTTCAACCAGGCGACTTGATGCTGATCCGTGATCATCTGAATTTGACGGGGACAAACCCGCTCGTCGGGCCAAACGATCCCGAAGTGGGACCGCGATTTCCCGACATGACCAACGCATACGACAACGATCTGGCCAAGATGGCGCATCAGGTTGCGGAAAAGCAGAACGTCCCCTTGTCCGATGGCGTCTACGCAGGGTTGCTCGGTCCGTCGTACGAAACCCCCGCCGAAATTCGCATGCTCCGCACCATCGGCGCCGATACCGTCGGCATGAGCACCGTGTACGAAGTCATCGCGCTTCGACATGCGGGCGTTCGATGCGGTGCGATCTCCGTCGTCACCAACCTGGCTGCAGGCCTCGGATCAGGGCTGCTCAACCACGCCGAAGTGGAAGAAGTCGCTCGCCAAGTTCAGCAACGACTGCGAGCTTTGTTGTCGGGGTGGATCATCGAAGTTGGCCAATCTCTCGGCGCTGGTGGAACCTGGACGCGAGGAACGGCTTGAACGACCATCAACTTCTTCCAGCCATCGACTGGAGCGCTCTCGAAAAAGCAGCTCGCGAAGTCCGACACAACGCCCACGCTCCCTATTCCGGCTACTCCGTCGGCGCGGCGATTCTTACTTCGTCTGGACGAACGTTTGTCGGGTGCAACGTCGAGAATGCTTCCTACGGCCTGTCCATTTGTGCCGAACGTTC
>JBGAOI010000716.1:0-4221 GCA_044221885.1 Polyangium sp. (in: bacteria) | reverse complement strand
TTGCCGAAAAGTGTGGTGGCACGAGTGTACTCGTTTCGGATTTTTCCACGACCGATTTGACCGACAGGTGGGAAATCAATACGTGGGGCGGATCGACCATCGGCGTATCCAATGGCGAGCTTGTTTATGACTTGCCGACGGATGGCAGCCAATCCGGTGCGTATATCCAATCCCGATACTTTTATGACTTTCGTAATGATTTCGTTTCCGTGGAAGTCACCGGGACGCCGGGGGTCGGGAAAGCGGCGGAGGCATTTATCGATATTGGCTTGGACGAGAACAACTATATCGAGATTTTCCAAAAAGAAGATATGCTTTCCTTTGGGTACAAGCGGGAGAATCCCTACAACAAGGTGAAGTCGATTCCTTATGATCCCGTAGCGCATCGATTTTGGCAACTTCGTGAATCCGACGGCACGGTGATTTATGAGACGTCACCGGACGGTCAGACTTGGGCAAACCAACTCGAATTGCCCGCGGCCGTCCTATTTCCACTGAATCTCGTGCGGACGTTCATCGGCGGAGTCGGTGATGCGGGAGCGATGGGGCCGAAACAAGGTCGCTTCGACAAACTGAGCGGTGGAGGGACGCCCAAACAAAAATATTGTCCGATGCATTCATTCACCGACGACTTTAATGATGGAATGCGGAGCCCCGAGTGGGGCCGGTCTTGGGAGCAGCAGCCCGGAATGCTGGCCGAAGAGGCCGGGCAATTTGTTATGCATCATGTGCCGAACCTGGAAGCTTATGCGGGCCTGAGAACCGCTCGAGCGTTCGATATGACGAATAGTTCCTTGGTTTTGGAAGTACCTTCCGTGCAAGAAGCAAGCATTGACGGGTATTTCGGGGTCGACCTTAACGGCCCGGGGGACAATGATGTCGAAATGTTCGTTCACCAAGGTATGCTGACTTTGAAAATAGAGATCTTTGGCAATGACCAGAATCTCAAAAAATTCCTTATTCGGCGGAGCAACATCGGTGGTGGCGAATGCGAGAAGCGTCGAACGCGGTGTATTGGGAAACTGCCCCAGATGGAAAAACGTGGACGACGCAGCTCGAAATGTCGCCGCTGCCGGTACCCGTCAATCTCTTGGACGTGGAGATCGATGGGGGAACGTATGTGCCTCAAGCCAGTCCAGGTGAGGGTCGTGCCGACAATTTGAACCTGTTGCCGCAGTAATAACGCGCTCCGAAATCCCGCCGTACGATTCTCTTGACACACGGTCGCGGATGTGGTGCTAGCATGCGTCTCGATGGAGGTTCTTTCTCTCGCCCCGCTTTATGCGGCAGGTCTTCCTTGGCAGCGCCAAAAAGGCGACTGGGTGCTCACGGTCGTCTGCAAAGCAACGTTCGATCTTGCTCCAGGTGAATTGCGTCTTTCGGCGAGTCAAGAGCCGCTGAACGAAAGTGACAATCACTGGGACGACGACGTGCGGCGCAGTGTGTACGCGCCAAACGATATGGCTCCGTTCAAAAAAGGAGCGGACATCACGGTTGTGGGCAGCGCGTATGCGCCGCATCGGCAGCCGTGTCGATCCGTATTGGCGCGACTCACGATCGGAACGATCGACAAGGGGGTCGAAGTTCACGCCGACCGAGCCTGGACCGGGGAAGCTCAAATCACGGATGGGCCCGCATTTACGCAAATGCCCATGCGTTACGAACGAGCTCAAGGTGGACCGGGTACGCCCAATCCGGTGGGGCTCGTCATTCAACCGGGACCATTGCCGAATTTGCATCGAGCTCGTCAAGCGGGGACCTTGCAAGATGATGGTTCGCCCATTGGTTTTGGGCCCATTGCTGCAGGTTGGCCACAACGAGAAAGTCGCTTGCGCCGACATCGCGGAAACTTCTCGCATATCGATTGGTACAAGCGACCATTGCCCGACGACATCGAAGTCGAATACTTCAATCATGCGCCCGCGGATCAACGGCTGGCCGAAATCGCGCCCGACCAAGAATTCGTTTTGGAAAATATGCATCCCGACCAGGTGCGCTTGGTCGGGAAATTGCCGCCAGTCAAACCGCAAGTGTTTGTCGAACGACCTCGAACAGGACCGCAAGAATTGACCTTCACGGCGGATGGCGTGTGGTTTGATACCGATCGCGCTCTTTGTACCGTCACGTGGCGTGCACAACTGCCTTTGGCTGCCCGAGATGAAGCCGGCCGAGTGCTCGTGGTTTTACCTGCCGCACGGCGCAAGATGGATTGGAACGAAGTACAACGATTGGTCCATGCGCATGCAGTATCGAAGGCTGCGTCGGCAAAGCCGTCGGCATCGCGAAGTGGGCCGCCGCGCGCAGCCGCCGCTCCGCACATTCAAAATGCGCCGCAAAAATCGACCGGGCACATATTCGAAGAGGATTCTCACGAAACCGCTGTGCTTTCGTTCGACGAAATGGCGCAAGTCGAACATGCCAACGTGCCCCATTGGCTGGCCAGTCGATTGCAACAGGCGCAAAATCCCACAGCTCCGACGAATACAACACCGCCCACATCCGGCGTGATTCCCGCGCCCGTTGCGCAAGTGTCCGCAGTCGTTCCCGCCCCTGCTGCGCCCACGCCCGTTGCAGCCGTTCCTGCCGCGCCGCCACCCGCGATGGTGCCCCGCCCGGCAGCACCGATGCCGCCTCGCGCGTCCACAACCGTACCACCGGACATTGCGCGACAAACCCAGACGATCGCCGATACGCCCGCTCCCGTTGTTGCTCCGCGCGAGGTGAGTCCCTGGGCTGCCGCCGCAGCCGCAGGACCCATTGCCGCGCCGACGCATACGCCGGTCGCCGCGCCCATGATGACATCGGCTCCACCCGCCGAAGAACATCGCGCACCGGTTCCTCCTGTGCGTATGTCGCGTCGAGCGACCGTCGATATCGTCGACCTATTATGGTTTGACCCGGCCAGTGTACCTCGCCTAAGGTCGGCATTTTCGAGCATCGTGGACGAACTCGAATTCGAGCCGATCGATCCCAAGCACGATTTGCCGATGGATGATCCCAATGCATCGCGGGATCGTCACGACGTATTCGGAATTCTCACGCGCGGTTCGTCCACGGATGGTCGAGGTTTGGCGCGGTCGATGCTCGATTGCGTCAGCGAAACGGGACGATTTACGCCGCCCGTCGTTGCGATGGCCGGGGAACTTCGTTTTCCGTTTGACGAGGTGGAATTTCTGGGCGCAATGGTTGCAGGCATTTCGCCGCTCGTGACGCCTGATAACAAGAAGCTCGAAGATGCCTTGATTGCGGCCCGTGAAGTGCAAAAAACGCCGATGCTGCAATCGCCTTCGAGCATTGAATCGGTTGTGAGCGATCTTCGCGATGCGTTGCGACAAACCAAACGAGCCGCTACGAGCGCTCAGCTCGATACGCACCTCGAACGCGTGTTGCTCGAACAACGGAAATACCAAAAGCGTGCGGTATTTGGCGACGAACAAATTCGTGCGTTGTTTGTCCCGGCCGGAGAAACCATGCAAATTCCGACGTATCTTCCGTCGGCACTCGCCACCAAGTTGCCCTTGGTTCTGCGCATGAAAGTGCGGCTTTTGGCGGAAGCCCACGCGCAACAAGATCAATACGAATCCCACGCCCAAGCCTTGCGCGTCATTGCGCTCGGGCGTGTGGTGGCCATTGAGGGTTGGAGGTAGCTTATTTCATGAACAAAAGAACATTATGGGCCCCCTTGGCGGGGGTTTGTCTCCTCACGAGCGCTGCTGTTATCGGGTGCGGAGGAACCGTTACAGAAGCGACAACAGGTGCCGGTGGAAATGGGGGCAGTGGCGGTGGCAGCGGCGGAACGGGGGCGGGGGCTGGTGGCGCTGCCGCGGTCGTTTGTCCCGCAATGTTACCGAATGCTGATGACACGTGTTCGCCGAATGGATTGCTTTGCACGTATGGCGATTTTTCGCGTACGGAATGTCGCTCGCGTGCTGAATGTATCGACGGAAAATTCCAGGTTTTGCTTGCCAAATGCGCTGTTCCTCCAGACGGCGTATGCACCGCAATGCCCGCGCCTGGAATGCAATGCCCGAACGACGGTGAAGGCGCTGTCTGCGATTATCCCGATGGCACCCTTTGCGTGTGCTCGAGTTGCAGCCTTGGTCCCTGTGGTGCTCCTCCGCCGCATTTCTTTTGCGCAAGCCCGATGGCGGATTGCCCCACAGTTGCTCCGAATGCCGGAACAGCCTGTCTGAACAATGGGCAATCATGTACATACGGGTT
>JBGAOI010000715.1:0-4224 GCA_044221885.1 Polyangium sp. (in: bacteria) | reverse complement strand
ATTGGATGTTGGCGCCTCGTGCAAACAGACCGCCACTTTGCCCGATGACGCATCGACATTGCCTCGCGTCACTGCTGCGGGGTTGGCGTGAACTGCGAAATGGCGACGATTTCTCAGTTTATACGCTTTCAAGCGCCGGGCAAACGGCACGTCACGACCAAACCGCCTCCGGATCGATTTTCGAGCTGCAATCGTCCGCCATGCGCTTCGGCAATTTCCGAAGAAAGCGGAACACCGAGCCCCGTGCCTCCAGGTTTTGACGTGTAAAACGGCATGATCGCTCGACTCAGCGCTTCTTCATCCATTCCGCGCCCGCGATCGAATACTTTTAGCAGGACCCCACCATCGGCGATGGATTGCAAAGAAAGCTCCACGTCTTCCGGTGCTCCACCCGATTCATGCGCGTTTTTCAAGACATTGATGAGCAATTGCTGGAGCAATACAGGATCGAAATGACCCGGCGTCTTCGGCAAGTCGCCCACCAAGCGAAATGAACTGATGCGTCGCACTTCTTCGAGAAAATCGGCCCAAGGAACATCGCGCTTTTGAGGCCGTGGGACGCGAGCCACTTGGGCATAACGATCCAAAAATGCGGCCAAGTGGGTGACGCGTTCTTCGACCGTTTGAAAGATTTCTTCGAGTTTTTTGGCGTGATTGGGTTTTTCCAATACACGCCGGCCCGTGTACACCAGCGACCGAATCGGAGCGAGGGAATTGTTGAGTTCGTGGTTGATGACGCGAATCGCGTTTTTCCAAACTTCGACTTCGCGGCGGCGCAATTCGGGCGTGAGCCGTTCGACGGTGTACAAAGTATGCGCTTGCCCATTGATTTGAAACTCGCGTCGCGTGGCGCGAAACGTTTCTTCGCCATACGGACCGGCCGCCGTGAAGAGGACATCTTCGCCGGAGGAGAGTCCTTCGCGCATGGGTGCGGGACACGTGGCCAGGATATTGGCGAACGATTGGCCTTCGAATCGCTCGCCTTCGCCAAACAGTTCCCGCGCCGTACGATTGGAAAAGACGACGCGATCTCCAGACGTCGTGAGAATGGCCGCAAGAGGTGCGATTTGGAGAAGCGTATCGAGCAAAAGTTCACGCTGATAAACGTCTTTTCGTTCGTTGCGTAAAACGTCGGCGATGTCATTGTACAATTTGAGAAGCTCGCCGATTTCGTCGTTGCGCCCCGCCGAAGACAAACGCAGACTGAAATCGCCCGCGCGAAATCCGCGCACGCCGTCCGCGAGCGCCACGAGCGCCCGCCCCAGAGACCCCGTGGCGTGACCCATTGCAATTGCCGTAACAAACCCTCCAACGATCAATGAACCACCGACGATGTGCAGGGGATTGGGATCGTAGACCGCAATGACGGACGCGACAATCGACGACACGGCCGAACAGGCCATCGCCAGGTAGGTGAGTTTCGTCGAGATGCTCGTTTGTCGCGTTTTCACGATTTTGGTCGCCGTTCCAAAGTGACACCCAGTCGTTGCATTTGCCGGTAAAGCGCTTGGCGACTCACGCCGAGTTTCGTCGCCGCCCGAGAAACCATGCCGTCACATTCGCGCAAGAGTTTTTCCAGGCGTTGTTTTTCCAGTTTTGCTTCGGGGCCGATTTCGGTAGAGAATCCCGGGATACCGCGGCCTTCGGCGGTGACCGCTTCTTGTTTGAGTCCCAAATGTTCGGGCGCGATTTCCGTTTCGGGAGCGACGAGCATTGCGCGGCGAATGCAATTCATCAGTTCGCGCACATTGCCGGGCCAAGCGTAATCTTGAAGTAAGCGTCGTGCGTCCGGAGAAAGGTCCTTTTCTGCGGCTTGGGGGGCAAATCGATGCAAGAACTCGCGAGCGAGGGGCAGAATGTCTTCGCTTCGATCGACGAGAGCAGGAATCTCGATTTCGATGACGTTCAGGCGGAAAAACAAATCTTCGCGAAAACGTCCCGCTGCAATGGCCGATCGCAAATCGATGTTGGTTGCGGCAATAACTCGGACGTCCACCTTTTTGGTGTCACTCGAACCTACGCGCTGAAATTCACCGCTTTGCAAGACTCGAAGCAGTTTGGCTTGGCCGGCCGGCGAGAGGTTTCCGATTTCATCCAAAAACAAGGTTCCTTTGTCGGCAGCCTCGAAATGACCAATGCGTCGTTTCGTCGCCCCGGTGTATGCTCCCTGTTCAGCGCCGAAAAGTTCGGCTTCCAAGAGTTCGTCCGGAAGAGCTCCCGCGTTCACCTTGATGAACGGGCCTTGGGAACGGCGCGAGTTTTTCTGGATGATTTCGGCGATCATTTCTTTGCCCGAACCATTGGGCCCGGTGATGAGCACGGGAACGTCGGCTGCAGCGACTTGACCGGCCAAGGAAACCACGCGATGCATGGCGGCGCTTTCGTACACGAGACCGCACAAATCGTAACGTGAAGCGATATCTTCGCGCGCGCGTTCTTTTTCTCGTCGCAATCGTTCGTTTTCCAGAGCCAGCGAACGCATACGCAAAAGGTTTTTCACGGTCGTGATGAGTTTGTCGTCGTTCCACGGCTTGGCCATGTAATCGGCGGCGCCTTCTTTGACCATTTGCACGGCAACTTCGAGCGAGGTCCAGGCGGTGACGGCAAGAACGGGCAATTTGGGGTCGATTTCGCGAATGCGGCGAAAAAGATTCAAACCTTCGTCGCCCGATGTCGCCCCTTCGGTGAAGTTCATGTCTTGCAAAACGACGCCGATTTCTTCACGATCAATGAGGGCGAGTGCATCGTCTGCCGTGTGGGCGAAGACGACGGGAATGTCTTCGACGTCGAGGAGTAGTTGTAGTGCTTTGGCTACGGCGGGTTGGTCTTCGACGATCAGCACACGCAAGCCGCAAGCATCGTTTTGTAGGGTGGAAGATTTGCTCATACGTTTCTCGTGGCAATCGCGGGGGAAATCTTGGAAGCTCGTCTTGCAGGTGGAAGGGCCGATGCCAAGGCTACCAAAAACAGCAAGAGGGCACAACCAGCGACGATGCCGGGTTGCAACTTGGCTCCGTCGTAAAACCGCAGAATGGCCATGTTGAGCGGAATGGATAAACCTGCTCCAAGGGCCAAACCGATGGGCGTAATGATTCCCGTTTCGGTGAGAAAATGCAGGAGAATATCGTTTGGCGTGGCGCCGAGGGCGCGGCGGACGCCGATTTGGTGGTTGAAAATCTTGTCATCACTCGCGTGTTCGGCGAGCGGGTTTTCGGCGCGGGCCCGTTCGTCGGCAACATGCGCGAAGACGAAGTCACTCCAGCCATGACGATGGCCGAATGCTTTGGCGTGCGCCGAATGTTTTTCCAGGCCAAGAAGAGGTAATAGCCAAGCATGTCGTCATCCCCTCCCCGCCAACATCGCGCGCAATTCCACCGCCGCCAGATGTCCATGACTCGGCCGTTCGTCGCGGTCACTCGACATGAAACGCCCGACCAGCGCGTCGAGTTCGTCCGGGATACCAGGCATCCGGGTCTTCAATCGTGGAGGTTGCTCGAAGAGCAATTTCGACAACATGGCCATGGGATTTGTCGCGACATACGCTTGTTCGCCCGTGAGACATTCGAATAACAAACAGCCCAAAGCAAAAATGTCCGCCCGTTCGTCGCCTTCTTCCGTGCCATTGGCCAATTCCGGAGCCATGTAACCGAGTGTGCCAATGATTGTGCCCGTCGCGGTCACCCGCGTGGAGGCTCGCGCCCACGCAATGCCAAAATCCAGCAGTTTTATTTTACGCTCGGCATCACGCACGAGAAAAACGTTGCTCGGTTTGAGGTCCCGATGCACGATGCCAAGGTCGTGCAAAATTCCCAAGGCATCGGCAATGTCCGCACATAACGAGATGCTCTCGACAAACTCGAAGGGTCCGCGGCGCAAACGGCGGCTCAAATCCTCGCCGTCCAGCCATTCCATCACAAGATACGGATCGCCCGAGGGAGCCGAACCTTGAGCAATGTGCCGCACGACATGCGGATCATCGATACCCCGCAGAATGCGCGCTTCCCGCTCGAATCGCGCCAAGTCCGCCGCTCCATCGCCCCGTAAAACCTTGACCGCCACGAGTCCACCTGTTTTTCGATCCAGCGCCTTGTAGACTTCGCCCATTCCACCGGCCCCGGCCAGCCGATCATTGCCGAGCCCCGATTCCCCGGCGGCCCCGGCGCGGTGATCCATCTGAGCGGCGGCGCGGCGGTGGTGAACTTCGGCGCGCGGCTGCATATCAAT
>JBGAOI010000714.1:0-4225 GCA_044221885.1 Polyangium sp. (in: bacteria) | reverse complement strand
ACCACGGGACGCGAACGCATCCTCGACATCGAACCTACCGAACTGCACCAACGCGTCCCGCTCGTGCTCGGGTCACCTCATGACGTGCGCGTCTTCGAAGAGTTTGTCCGCGGTGAACGGTAAGAGTTTGTCGTAACGCGACCCTAGGTTTCACCCAGCCCCGTCCAACGCGAGATGGGCTCCGCGAGACAAGGCCCTCACCGGGCTCTCTCTGGGGTCACATACGTTCGTTGTGAGGACGATTTCATTTGATAACATGCGACATTACGCAGCGAACGACGTGGTGACTTGGTCAGACGGAATGGGCGACCACGCCAAACCTGATTCACGCGAAAGTTGCGCCCTTTGGATGTACGACTGAACCAGTTTCGTTGTTCACGTCTACGAAATTACCAATTCCCTCGAACCTGAATCGTACCGAGCCCCAACCATAAACCTGCTTGCACACCATTGCCAGATTTCTTCGCTGGGGCGGGCGCCGTCGCAACGAGAATGACTCCGGCCAATGCAAATGCCCCTCCAACAGCAAACATCACCGTAGATGCATTACCATATTTTTGCGCATCGAGGCGCAGCGTCGTTCCAATGGGGTCACAAGCACTGTTTTCGTCGCAATGCCCGTTCTCTTTGCTATCAGCATTTTTCGACAATGCCACTGACCCGAGAACCGTTCCTGTAACCAATAACGCTCCGCCCACGCCCATACCAATAAAACCTGCCGTACGTCGTCCGGACGATGGCGATACTGTCAATGACGACGACGAGCGTTCGTCGGTATTCCAATCGGGCGTCACCGACACATCCGTCGATTTACCTATCGATGCCTCAAATTGGGCGCTCCACGTCTTTTTGTCAGGCGCCGAAGCCTCAATTGTAATCGTCCCCGGATCAACGACGATCTCGCTGTTCCATTTTTTCTCGGGAACATCGATCCCATTTTCAGTAATGGTCAACCCAGCAAGCTTTCTGATACGCGCTGGAACGTTGATTCGAATGCGCGGAACAATCGCTTCGAGTTTCGCGATTTCCACTTTGCTCGTCGAGACAACCTGCGCATTCGCTGCAACAGCAGTACCATCCGCATTCGATGACGCCTCGGCCCATTCTTTCGCCAACCGAAATTGCTCGAGCGCCGTCGCGGGTTTGCCTACCGCAACATGACACAACGCCAAAGCCATTTCCGTCGTGGGACGTTTGGGTGACAATGCAAGCGCTTGTTTAAATTTCAAACACGCTTGCGCATACAAGCTCTGGGCCGCGTCATGTTGGCCCTTGCGTTCGAGTTTGTCGGCCTCGTCCATTGCACTCTTGCCGGCCATGTGCAGCGTTCTTGCTTCGTCTTCCTTCGCAATCACCGGCTGCGACAAAGCGGAGACCAGGAAAAACGCAAACACAACTCGCGAAACGCAATTTCTTCGGCTCATTGTCATGGCGGCTCGAACATGATGAAATGGACTGGAAACTCAGAAGTCGGGAACCTTGCTCGTCGTCTTGATTGGCTTTGTCCCCCCAACTTTTTGCGTGCTCGTTGTCGGTGCGGGCCCAGCGACCGTCTCGGCAGGTTTGGCCGCGATTTCATCCACCGTTCGCTGAGCCGACACGACCGGATGCACGGACACCGCGGAATCCAGCGGTGCAGCAGACGCGCTGGACAATCTCGCGTCGTCACGAACCACCGAAAAGGAAGGTGATGCCGCCCCAGCGACAGTCTTTTCCTCCGACGCACCGAAACGCGAGACAATCACTCCCACGGCGCCCAGAACGATAATACCGCCAACGGTGAGACCTGCCACGAGCCAAGTTTTCCCGTGTTTGCCCGAAGAGCTACCACTCGTCCCGCTCCACGCGCCATTGGTTTGTCTCGGCTCGAGCGCTGGCATGGAAGAGCCCTGAACTCCCGCAGAAGCCAAGGTTTCAGGAAACGTTGATGATTGCACTGTCGCGACGTAGGGCAGATTGGCCCCAAAAGGTAGCGGGCGCGCACCCGTCGTTGCATCGGTGACATTCAACCGAGGCAAACCGTGCGAACCCATCGGAACCCCCGAATAAGGTGAATTTGCCGCCGCGGGAATACCTGCCGGAGCAGAAGGACGCACAGGCGAAGGACCGGTCATTGCTTGCGGCAAATTCGCCCCGACAAACGGGTGCAGCGCAATCATCAAATCGCGCACCGTCGCGAATCGCCGATCAGGTTGTTTTTCCAGACAACGCAGCACGATGGCATCGAATGCGGGAGGAATGCCCGGACGCACCCGACTCGTCGGAACAGGTGACTTCGTGAGCACCGCCGACACGAGCTCCGTCATGCTGTCTGCCAGAAATGGCACCTCGCCCGTCACGAGTTCGTAAAGGATGACGCCCAGGGACCAAATGTCACTACGAGCATCCATCGATTTGTTGTTGGCCATCTGCTCCGGCGCCATATACGAAGGCGTTCCCACCATCATGCCCGTTTTCGTCAGCGCAGGACCAACCTTGTTCGGATCGAGATCCTTGGAAATCCCAAAGTCGATCACCTTCACGCAAAGCGTATCGTTCGGCCTCCGCGTGAGAAACATATTCGACGGTTTCAGGTCGCGATGCAGAATTCCAAGCGCATGCGCTTCGGCAACCGCTTCGCATGCTTGATACGCGTAAAGAGCCGCTTCTCCAACAGGCAACGCGCCGCGTTTGTCCAGGATACGGCTCAAGTCGTCGCCCGTGAGGTGCTCCATGACCATGTACGGCGCGCCGTTCTCGAACTTTCCAACATCGTGAACGCGAGCGACATGTTCGCCCTTCAAGCGCGCGGCCAAACGCGCCTCACGCATGAAACGCTCGAGCGCCCCTTCGAACGCGAGCGCATGAGGCAACATCATCTTGATCGCAAACAGTTCACCAAGTTCTTCGTGCCGTGCGGCAACGACGAACCCCATGCCCCCTTGGCCGAGTACCCGTTCGACACGGTATTTGCCGAGCAGAATCGAGCCAATGTCCGGTGCTGCTTGCATGAATCGCGCTCCGAGAATCGCCTGCTTGCGAGCCTACCAGAGCGCGACCAAATGAAGCAAGAAAACCACCCAAACCGTCGCGTTTGTGTGCCAAGCCGCGAGCCGACGAGGTCCGGCCGCACTACTTGCGAATCGGATTCAGAGATTTGGTTGGTCCGAACGAACCTGACTCCTCAGTATACACACCGCACGCGGGCTGGGCTCGCTATAGGTTGTAAGCCTGTGGTGCCGTCGGTGAAATCGACGGTCCACACCACCGTCGAAGCCATGTCTGCCAATGGCGAAGACGTCCAAAAAGGAGCGGGCGACATAAAAGGTTCGGGAGCCGTATTCATGAAAACCGGGTCGATGGCCGGTTTTTCCAGCGTTCGATCGACAATCGTCTGCAATTCCTTCATGCTGGGCAAACGCCAAACTTTGCCATCGATGCCCAACTTCGCACAATACATGTTCGCATCATCCCACGAAACCGGTCCCAACGTTGGTGCTCGCTCCCAGGTCAGCATTGTTTTCGTGTCATAGATGGTTCCGTTCGTCGAGGTGTAATGGCCATCCGGAGCATTGGCGTGGCCAGGCTCCGTCCAAGATGCCGCAATGGCCATGGTCGCAATGACGAAAAACCTTGCGAAATGACGATAATCTTGGCTCACGTGCCGCGTCCCTTCCGGTGTCCTTGGTCGATAAAGCGATTCGCTGCCATTATTCATCGTATTTCTTTGCTTTCAAAACATCACTTCGTCGAAATGCCAACGCCTGTGATCAACGCACACAACGCACAAAATACATGTCTGTTTTTGCTGAAGTGCTCGAGTGGCCCGTATTGAAACTGACGACCCACACGCTGGCGGGAGATGCCGGAGACACCGCCGGAGTGGCCGTCCAAAACCAATCCTTCGGCGTGTTCGGAAACGTGTAGGTATCAATCGTAGGGTTCGGGGTCGTCTGGGTAAAGTCCACGAGAGACACAAGCTCGATTGCCGTCGGTAAACGCCAATCCTCATGTGACGCCAGCTTGAGAACTTCGCAATATCCTTGGGCAAATGTCCAAGAAACGGGCGTATTCTCTACGCTGAGCTGCCAGGTCAATTTGGTGACCGTGTCCGTGACGATTCCTTGTCCCGTATCGATGACGTAGCCAGCCGGATTCGGCAAACCAGCCTCCGCAGGATTGGGCATCGGCCAATTTGCCCATTCCCAATTCGTGCCAGCATCCAGACCAGCGTCATTACCCGAGT
>JBGAOI010000713.1:451-4231 GCA_044221885.1 Polyangium sp. (in: bacteria) | reverse complement strand
GGGCAAACCTTTCGGCATCCGCCTTGGGGATACCTCGGGCGGCAAATACATCACATCGCCCAAAGGACGCTCGATTGGCAAGCTGCTCTTGAATGGTGCTCGCAGTATTCCAATGCCCAAAGCGGTATCCGTTGGCGTTCAAAAGAATGCTGGCAAGAGCCGCGAAAGCGCCGAGTGCCACGAGTCCGGGTCGACCCAAAGAACGAAGCGTGATTTTTCCGTCGGCTCGACGCTCGAGATGCAAGGCTAGAACGACAGCTGCAAGCATGGTTGCAGCCGAACCGAGACGATACGAATACAGGCCGGAAAAATCGATGATGGTATCATAAAAGCTGCCACTGAAAAAGCCCACGAAAGGATCGTAGGCGTACACCATCGGGCTTGTATAAAATCGAGCCACAGAAATAAGCACGGACAAACTCGGTGCAGCAAGTCCCACGAGAACCACGGTCAATCGACGCCGTTTTACTCGACCAGCCAATTCACCAGCAACCGCTCCCCACATTCCCGCAAGGATGGAACCCATCCCTGGTCCGAGAAAATAATGGACCGAGCCGCCCCAGGCATCGCAAAAACCTTGACGCAATCCGTGGAGCATGGTGATAAGCCACGCCAAACCAACGAATTGAGCGCCATACGCAGCGCCAAGACTCAAGGCGTCAATCGGGGACAAACGTTTGGTCGAACATTCAAATGCCGTGGCAAGAATGACAATCGCCGGAACGTACAACCCCGCCGCCAATGCGCTTTCATAACCTGGACCGTTAAACAGTGGCAAAAAGCCAATCAGAGCTGACAGGAGCAGAATGAGGACCAGCGCGATTTCTCGCGGCGTACGGGCTGTCCACCAAGAGCGCAAAGAGCGAAATAGGATAGATGCATTCATGGGCGAGGACGAACGACCAATTCTTGATAACCGTAGGTTTCATCTTTTTCGCGGACAAAGACGACACTGGGCAATTCGCCCAATGCGATTTCGGCGGTCGTATACACGCGCGAGCCACCCATCAAGTGACCTCCACGGGCGTGTCCTTCGCTGTCCGCCACCGTGATGTGAATGTGCGATCCGCTGGATTTAGCAAGCGTTCCAACGAGCGACGTGATTTCGAGTTTTCCCGGAACGATCGTTGCATCAGGTCGATCGGCAAAACGAATGGCAGCAACTTCGAGACTTCCAACACAGGAGAGAATCACGGCCGCTTCAAGGTGGTTTGTCGCAACATACGCTTCCAACGCTGCCTTCAGATCTTCACCGGGACGAAGGCGGATGACATGTACAGTCATCGATGAAGTATTCGGTAACGCGGGTTTCACAGTTTCGGGCGGCATGGTACACGAAGCGAGTGACACTGCGAGTAGAAAGAAGAGTCCCCGTTTCCAAGTCATGCTGCTCCCCTGTGCGAAGGTTGTCTTTCGTTCGTCGCGCGCATCGAACCCATTGTCAAGAGGCACCAAGTCGAGGATGATGAGCGACCATGAAGATCATGTTGAAGCTCGAAAACATGCAGACGGGTGAACCTTCGATGCAAGAGTTCCCCGATGAAGAAGCGACGATCGCGTGGTTGCAAGCGCGCCCGCGTTTCACGGATGTCCTGGGGGTGGTCTTCGAGGGCCTGACCAAGGAGCAGAATGCGCGGCTCAAAGCGGCGATGCGTCCGTACGACGACGACGAGAAGGCCGCAGAGAAGGCGCTCGTGGACAAACGGCACGAAGAAGCTGAAGCGCAACGTGAAGCGCGGGCGAAAGAAGATGCGATCGCACAAGCGGCTCATCGTGAGGCGCAGAAAAATTTGGATCCAAATCGGCAAATGGAAATCCGTTATCGATATGATTCGGGATTGTCGATCGTGGATCGCGACGACCCGCGAGAAATTTCCGAGGAAGTGCGCGCCGCCGTGATGGCCTGGGTGGCTGAACGGAATGAATGGGTCGAATCGCGCGGACAAATTGTCGGTGAAGCCAAGGTGACGGTTTTGCCGGGTGATCTTCCCAAAGCGGGTATGGATCGCATCAAACATGGCACGTTCGTCCCCGTGACCGGCCCGAAGAAGAATTGATCTCGCCTGATGCGCCGGCAAGGTCAACGGAGTCCACGTTGCAATCCAAACCGGTGCTCATTGCCTGCGCTTCGTTCAAAGGGACCATGTCGTCGCGTTCGGCCGGACAAGCCATAGCGCGAGGGCTCCATCGCGCGGGCATTCCGAGTCGCGTGGTGGCCCTCGCTGACGGTGGTGAGGGCCTCGTAGAAGCGCTTGTTCCGCAAATTCCCGGAGCAACTTGTGTCGACGCCAAGGTGCGCGGGCCATTGTTGGATCCCGTGATCGCGCGGTTTGGCGTGGCACCACCTTGGGACGAAGCGACGGTGATTCTAGAAATGGCGGCAAGTAGCGGTTTGTCGCTGGTCGATGAGGCTCGGCGCGATCCGAAACGCACAACGACGTTGGGTGTAGGCGAGCAAATCCTCGCAGCGCTCGAATTGCCAGGCGTCCGTGTCAAGCGGATGCTCGTGGGTATTGGTGGAAGCGCGACAAACGATGGTGGCGCGGGAATGGCCCAAGCCCTGGGTGCGATATTTTTGGACAAACATGGACACGTGCTGCCTCCGGGCGGCGCCGCGTTGATGCGATTGGACCAAGTGGACATTTCGGGCCTCGACAAACGTCTCGACGCTATCGAATGGACTGTGGCTTGTGATGTAACGAATCCGTTGTGTGGACCCAGCGGCGCGAGTTATGTGTATGGGCCTCAAAAAGGCGCAACGGTCGAGGATGTGCGGCTCTTGGATGACGCGCTGGCTCATTACGCGGATGTGCTGGAGCGAGATCTGGGCGTGCAAGTGCGGGATGTGCCCGGTGCCGGTGCGGCCGGGGGACTTGGCGCTGGGCTGCTCGCGTTCTGCAAAGCCAAACTCGTTTCTGGAATTGACGTGGTGCTCGATAAGCTTGGGTTCGACCACCTTCTGAACGATGCTGCGTTTGTCGTAACAGGTGAAGGTCGTATCGACGGACAAACGTTACAAGGAAAAGCGCCGCTGGGCGTTGCCCTTCGGGCTGCTCGGAGGAACGTTCCGTGTGTAGCGATCGGCGGCGATGTCGATGACGCCGCAATCGCGCAGCTCGAGAAACATTTTCAGCGTACCGAGTCGTTACGGGATTTTGCAGGGTCCATCGAGCAGGCAAAGGCGAATGCCGAATTGGTCTTGGAAGAGCTGGCGTATGTGCGAGGGCGCGGCGAATGGTTCGCTATGGCTCGAGGATGACAACATGTTCATCGAGGCAAACGAATACATGCGGTATCGTCACTGTTGAACGAATCACGTGAACGACGGCACCTGTGAGCGACGCGTACGTGCCAACCTGGTTTCGTCGACATCGCACCACTTTGACAAACCATCGCGCGGAAAAACGCTGGTCGACTCAGAAAAACGCTGGTCGGCCCTGGCGCAACCATTCTTCTTGCGTCAACGTCGGCGCATGGCCACCGATCGTGCATTTCGGGCTTTGTCGAGGAACCAACCGGATTTCGTGGCTGAGATGCTCCGCGTCTTGGTCCCGGGGTCTATACCGCCGAGTGCGACTCTGACGATCGACGACATGGCGCCCACGCAAGTCGATGCATTGCCGCAAGCGATGGATGCCGATTGCATTGCTCGGGTTGGGGACGACGAGATGCATCACGTGGAGTTTCAGGGGTACCGAGATACGAGTTTTTCCGAGCGTTGCGTGTGGTATCACGTGGGAACGGCCTTGCGGGTCCGGGGCAAACGTCGTGTCCGCAGTT
>JBGAOI010000713.1:0-441 GCA_044221885.1 Polyangium sp. (in: bacteria) | reverse complement strand
TCCGCCCAAGAATCAACCGCGGAACGTCATGCGGTGTGACGACATCAGTGTGCGGGTCAAGACAGTGGTCTTGCCAAACGTTTCCGCGGTCAAACTTCTTGCCAACCCGAAAACCGTTTGTCTCGCGCCGGGGGCAAACCGTGGAAAGATGTCCGACGAAGAACTTTGTCAACGCACGGCTCGGCTTTTGCGCGAGCACAACGCCACGTGGCCCGAAAGGCATGTTGCGGTAGTTGCAGCCCTCGCCCAGAACAGGTATCTTGCCATGGTGAGTGCTATGGAACAGGTACAACGCGACCCCGTTATCAGCGACGCCCGGGGCAAGTACGGCGAAGACCGCGGCTACGCGAAGGGCGTCAGTCAAGGCATCAGTCAAGGCATCACTCAAGGCATCACTCAAGGCATCACTCAAGGCATCACTCAAGGCATCACTCAAGCTAC
>JBGAOI010000712.1:0-4231 GCA_044221885.1 Polyangium sp. (in: bacteria) | reverse complement strand
CGGCATGTTCGTCGAAGAAGCCGTGGAGGGCAATGAGAAAACGCCTTTTTCTTGGGTTGGACGCGAAACTACTTCGAGGCCCGGTTATGGGTATTGCTTAGCAAGCTATCGACGATGTAGAGTGTTCCGTTGAGAAATGACTGAGCAATTTGTACAGTGGTTTTTGTTTATTGCGTTACTGCTCATATTTGTCTGGGCGGTGACGACTACGTTTAAGCGTGGTATACGTGAGGCGAAAGCTGCCCTTGGTGAATTGGACGCTCGCAAAAAGAAGATTCACGACCTGCCCCGAAAAATCAATCGGTCTCTCGAGTGTGCAGAAGTTACGCCCATTCGAGACGCGCCCACGGGTCAGGTCGTGACGATTGCGGGGAATATCGAGCCGGTGGGCAAGACGCTGCGAGCGCCATTCTCGAAGCGGGAATGTGTGTTTTACGAGGTCGTTGTCGAGCAGTATCGAGGTCTTCGATTGGGTGACTGGTTTCCGTTGCTTCATGAAACGGAAGCGGTGGACTTTTACGTTGTCGACGACACCGATCGGGCCTTGATCAAGCAGGGAAAACTTCAGTCGGGTCTGAAGGCAGCGTCCGAAAGAGATCACGAAGCTGTTTCGCAAGCGTTTCAGGATGCTAGCCCTGACCTCGAAGCATATTTGAGGTTGCGCGGACAATCGAGCAAGGAGCTTGGTATGAACCGCATCCTCCGTTATCGCGAAGGTGTCTTTGAACTAGGCGAGAAGGTCGTGGCTAGAGGTACTGCAATGCGTGAACAATCCACCGAACCAACAGTCGCCGGCAGCGGTTATCGCGGCGTTGGTCAGCGTTTTGTTCTGGGGCCTTTACCCGGGGGCTCGATCTTGATCAGCGACGATGCGGAGCTTACCGAATCGACCGCGCCGAAAGGATAACCCACATCATTGTCAGGATGTCGAAGGAGCGGTGGTGATCAAACGGTTGGCGGTCCCGTTCTCACGCAACATTCTTCGCTTACGCAATGGCGTTTCCTGTCAAACCACGCGACGGTTGAGTTGTTTGCGGCTCCGGACATTGTTTGTCCTAGGCAACTCGGCGTGTATGCATCATGGTGCATGTGCGTTCGTCCATGACGCCCCTCAAGGAGTTGTCGCATGAAAGAAATGATTCGACGCGGTTTGCTTTTGACGTTTGCCTTGCCCCTCTTTGCCTGTGGAGCCGCAGCAGGTGGTACCGAGGAACAGACGCAAGAGGAGGACATTGCGCAATACGACAATATGCAAAAGGAACTCGAAACGACGCGCCAAGAATTCATCAAAACACCGGCGCAAGACTTTTACGCGGCCGGAAATATTCTTTATTGGGTGGAAGTTGCCGGGGCGAATCCGGTGCTGCGCAGCTTCGACGATGGTACGAAAACTCGGACAAACTATACCTTCAAGGTTTTTCTTTCTGGCGTTGGAGCACCGAATCCCGTCGACACGATCAATTTTCACGCGTCGAGCAATCTGATTGCTTCGATGAACGTGCTCGATGGGGCCAATACCTACGCGGTCGGTGCACCAGAACAGTCCCTGGGCAAATGGGCCTTGCCAGCGCCGCCATCGGGGCAACGTTGGTGGGCTTATTCCGTGAGTGGTCAAGACGTGTATGCCGTCGTCGTGGACGATACGGCGAAATACGTATTGCAGAAGTGGAGCCCCGGCCAAGCGCAAGCAACCGCGATCTTGGCCCTCGATGACCTGATTGCTCCGAATACGATCGGCGAATTCTTGGATTTCGCCGTGGATGGCACGACGCTCATTTTTGCCGAAAGCGGCCGAATTTGGCTGGCGGACTTGGGTGACGCGAAGGCCAAGTGGGTGCAAAACGACAAAGAAGTCGGTAGCGCGAATTTTTATCCCGGAGGTGTCGTGTATTTGCAAGGCAACGAGTTTTACCGGTACGATAAAGCCACGGATACACGGGAAAACCTAACGGAAAAGATCATGACTGGGTATTCGATGAACAAAACGTTTGCCATGGTGCATCAGCCCGACGGGGAAGGGAGCTGGTGCAAATACAAGAACAAGATCGTCTACCATGGCAGTTATGGGATTTTTGCGTACGACCTGAATACCGAAAAGGTCATTCCACTTTTGTTGGACGCTCGTGACAACAGCGTTGTGTACCGCAATCCGACAGCGGTGGATACGGGCACGTTGTTCATCAAGGGTTTGCTGAGCAAGAGCGGATCGATTGGGGCCGACGGTCCGACGTATTCGGTGGACGCGTCGAATTTGTTGTAAAGAAGAAAAACGGCCCGCGCACGATGATCGTCCGCGGGCCTCTTTCCATGACGGATGGGAAGCGAGCGAATTACTTGCCGCCTTTGCCACCAGCCGAGCCGTACAAAGCGGCGGCGCCGGACTTGTCTTTGGTCGTCAGATTGAGCGACCAGGTGTTTGTCCCGTTGCATTGCGGGTAATGCATGACGGAGCCCGAGTCATACGTTGTGAGTCCACGCCAGTTGTTGTCCTCGAAGCATGTGCCGGCTTCGGGACGCGTGTGTTCATGCCGAAATCCAAGTGTATGGCCGAGCTCATGGCGCAGAATGCCGTCGAGTCCCGGAGCGCTGGGGGCAAACGAGCTACCGTCAATGAGAACATTGCGGTTGCTGCGGCTCGAATTCGGGAAAAACGCTCGGGCCAAGTATTGACCGCCGGCGTTGACGGGGCTCACGTTGAACACGACGGCCGTCCGCGAATCACAGTTGCCATCCAGGGTGCTCGCGTGGACGAAATTGACTTTGGCAGCACCTTCCCACGCGCCAGTGGCCGTATTCATGGCACTCACGACTTTGCTGTAATTCGACCCGAAGCCCGTGCTGACGCAATACGTCAAGTTCATTGCCGTCGTTGCATCCCATTTCACGTCGCTGCCACCTGACGTCATGACCGCCAAGCCACCTTGTTGCACGTGATCTATGTAGAATTGCTCGAGCAATTCGCGCGTTTCGATCATCTCGTCGCCATTGACGATGTACACGCCAGTATCGGGCTCTTGATAAATGACCGACATGAACTCATCCCAGCTCATTCCAGCCGTTGCAACATTTTCGTCGTCGATTGGATCGACGTTTTCTGCAACGCAACCTGCTGTCATCACCGACGTGGCGAATACGCCGAGCATCATCAAGCGAACAATGGTCATGGGAAAGGCTCCTTGTGTCGGGAAAGAATTCCGAGCACATACCTTCATTACGCGATTTTCGCTCTTTCGTCGATTGAAATTTGTTTCGAATGTGGACAATCACCAAACGCGAGTTTCCTGGTCACAACATTGACCAGATTGGTGCATGTCTTTCATTGAGGTAGGCGAGATGAGATGCGAGATCAGCACCGCGTGAAGTCGGTGTTGCCTGAAATCGCATGATTGCGGAAAAATCGTCGTGCAGCTTCGGCGTGCAGGGGAAATGCGAACAATTCATCGAGGCCATCGGGGCCGAAGACCACCCCACGTTCGAGGGTTTCGTGGTTTGGCGAGAACGTACCGAGTTCGTCGGATGATACGGGTTTGGCAGTGGAGAACAGAAGCACGCGATTGGGTCTTGGGTGCGTCGATGTGAACCAAAAAGGTTCGAGGGTTGCAGGGTCGACGTGGATGCCGGTTTCTTCGAAGAGTTCGCGGGCGCCGCCTTGTTGCCACGTTTCGTGTTCTTCGAGAAACCCGCCAACGAGGGCCAATTTTCCGCGTCCTGGTTCGATCCCGCGTCGAGCGACGAGTAATCCTGTTTTACCTGACGCAACGACAGGCAACAGGACCACGGAGACGGGGATGGGATTGGCCCAAACGTGAAAGCCGCACGCTGCGCAAATGCGCGGATAGGTATTCGTTTGAGGGAAGGCTTGTCCGCAAGCCGAGCAATGGGAATGAGGTATGGGGGGCATGTTGTTGAAACATACACCAACTGCGGTTTACGAGGCAACGATCATGTGCTTCGTTTGTTATGGCGAACGGTGCGGGCATGAGAGAAGAGGGGATCGGCGAGGTTCGCGCGGGTGCTGGGCTGTGCAAAGTTTGGTTGTGCCGTGCTGGTTGTGTCGGTTGCTGTGATTGGTGTGGGCCACGCCGAGGAGGAATTTGACCGCGACGAACCCACGCGAGAGACATTGACGGTGCCTTCATTCAGTGCTTGACTCCGCCCATCCACGGAGGCGCGGTCCGATGACGGCCAGGCTCGACGATCTCATCAATGTGCTCAAAACGCTCGTTACTCC
>JBGAOI010000711.1:0-4243 GCA_044221885.1 Polyangium sp. (in: bacteria) | reverse complement strand
TCGTACACACGCCCCGGGTTAAAACCCGGGGCTACACAAGACGAAGTCCCCCATTCGGGGGACTTCGAATCGACCTTCAGATCCGCGACGGTCATTCACGTCCCATGATTTTGCGTTCGTCGTGAATGGCGAGGTCAAATCTCATGAATGATGCCCAGTCCGCACTCTGTGCGGACTTCGCCTTGTGTAGCCTCGGGTTTTAGAGTCCGTCCCAGAACTCGCCAACGTTCCTGGAAAGTGCCCGTGGTTGTACATGAAGCACCGCAGGAACGCCCATGACAAGGCGTATACGTTCGGCCGTTCGAGCGGTGCGAAATCGTTCATCGCAATCGTTGGGGTCGTATATGGCGACCTCGAGGCACCCTAGCGGTGCCTAAAAAGGCCCCTCGCATGGGGATTTCCCCTCAAGATCGCAGGGCAAATCGACCTTGCAACCAAAACGCATGGAGCTTGCGGACGTTGACCGCCGAGCATGCGAGCGCCCATTGCGTGTTGACATTTTCGATGCCGCGCACGGTGAAGCGCCTAAATCCGTCGAGCGTTTTTATGATCGCGAAGATGTGCTCCACAATATCTTTGCGCAGCGAAAGCAGCGTTTTCATGACCGGAGGGCTTTGCCTTTCCGCCTGTCGTTTCAGCGCATCTTCAAAAGGCGTGCGTTTGATCGTGCGGCCTTTCTTGTCCGTCGTGCATTGCGCGCGGACGGGGCATTCCTTATTGCGACAGCGATACACTTCAATGGTATAAGGTTTTTGTATCGTCGGCTTGAGCGAGGTTTCGAGCTTCAAAAACTCGTCGCGAGGACACACATAACCGCGGCGTTCGGCATCATAAGTGAAGTGTGATTTGTTGAAATCGCCCTTCGTTCCCGATTCGTCTTGAAACGCTACGATCACCGGCAAGTAACGCCGCTCGGCTTCCGCGATTTGCTCGCCGCCGTAATACCCCGTATCGGCAACGGTTTGCTCGGCAGCTTGCCCAAACGTATCGACAACTTGCTGCACCATCGGCACCAATTGCGCGTGATCCGTCTCTTCCGCGACCACATCCGCAGCCACGATCATATCGCTATCGTGATCGACAACGACTTGCGCGTTGTACGCCAGCGTTTGGTGAGTGCGCGTTTTCATCACGCGCGCTTCAGGCTCGTCGGGATGCAAATGCTTCGTGTCCGCGAGGTCGAGTTCAACCAATGCCTTGCGAATCTCTGCTTTGCGCGTCTGGGCATCATTCAGTTTCTGCGGCATCGCAAAGCCGGGAGTTTCTGCGGCTTCCGTCTTCTCGATTTGCTTCATTTGCTCATCGATCGTCGCATCGATTTTCTTCAGCTCGTCTTGGAGTCCTTTTTGATGCAACGCCGTGTCCATCGAGCTAGCAGCAAGGATCTTGGACCCATCGAGGGCATGCAGTGCGAATCCCACGAGGTCGTTTTTCACGGCCACTTCCACAATGAGCTTGAAGAGCTTGCGCAGAGCCTTCTTATTGTCGCGGAAAAACCTCCAGAGCGTGTTGTGGTCGGGGTGATTGTTTCCGGTCAGCCAGATAAAAGGCATGCTCTCGAAGCACGCTTTTTCGAGCCCGCGGGACGAGCGCACTCGCGTCATCCACCCGTAGAGCCAAACCGTGAGCAACATATCGGGCGCATAGTGCGGACGACCTTCTTTGCCCGGAAACGTCTTCAGTCCCAACGTCTCCAATGCGAGTTCGCCGACGAAGTCTCGCACAAACCGAGCTGGATGCTCCCGAGGCACCCACTCTTCCAACGACCTCGGCAGAAGAAACTCTTGGGCATAATTGGCCCGAATTTGTTGGCTCATCGACCCATTCCCATGATGGCGACAAACCTAGCGCCCGCCTCTCTGTTTGTCCAGAGGTAACGTCGAGTCTTTCCAAGAACATAAACGTGTGTTGGGTTGCATTCGACGACTTGTGGGACAGTCTCTTTAACCGTGGGCGGGGTCACGTGAGCGCGTTGCCGCGCCAGGTTATGAGACAGCCTCTAAATCGCGCCCCTACAGTGGCCTCTTCAATAAATCAACGGGCTGTTAGGGTGCAATGACTGCATCGAAGTCGAGGCGGGTTCGCGGCAACGAACGCTGTGTCGAGGCCTCGTGCCCCGGGCTGTTCATGCGATTCCGCCAGATTGCTCGAAGCGTTGTTCCATAGTGTAATTCTGAATGTGGTAGCGGGAAGAGCTTTTTGACATCCGCCATTGACATCCGCCAAGGACTACGATACCCCAGGCAAATCATGCGCCGCTTTTCGCAATTCCCCAGATTTGTCGCCGGCATGGGACTGCTTTTCGCGCTCGTCTACGCGGGATGCGAGCGTAGTCCCAACGCGCGCACGGCGGAAGGCCATTACGATACGGATTGCAAAACGGATGCGGATTGCACCGTAACAAACGATCCCGAAGGTGGCTGCTGCTCCAATTGCCGGTGCCTCGGAGAAGCCGTCGGAATCAACAAAGCATCGTATCAGGCGCAGGCGAATCAATGCGCAACCATGGGCGCCTGTCCGTGCCACGAAGAAAAACCGTGCCCGCCCGTCGAGCCAGCAAGCGCGTTCGTCGCGCGTTGTCGAAGCGGGACGTGTGCGGCAGAACGGAAGTAGGGTTTTACCTAAAGTACCACGTCAAAACGAGGCGGAATTCGGCCATTGTCTCCAATTCCGCCTCGCTCGAACGTCGTTACGGCCCAATCGCCAGAATCGCGGCGTCAAAACTCCCCGCCGAAGTGAGCGCCCCTGTACCATAATCAGCTTTGCCCATTTGCGACGCTGCAACGAATATGGCTCGAGGTGTCCACGTTATGTCCGCGCTCGTTTGCTGCGTGAGTTCCCCTGGATTTCCGCCATAACGCCGACTCCAAACATGCTGACCATCTGCGTCCAATCGGGCCACGGCAAAATCGAACGATCCGTCGCTCAAGAGGGTATTTCCACCAAAATCGATCGAATTGGTGAAGTAACACGAAATAAACACGTTGTTCGCTGGATCCACGGCAATTCGCGGCCAATAATCGTCCGAATTGCCGCCGAATTTTTTGCTCCAGACATGCATCCCCGAACTGCTCAATTTCGTCACGAAGATATCGCGCGATCCGAGCGGCGACGTCAAGGCGGCCCCCCCAAAGTTCATCGTCCCCTCGAAATCACCGCCAAAAATCAGCGCCCCGTCCTTGTCCACCGCCAACCCGCGCGCATTTTGCGACAAATTATCGTCGCCAAAACCATTGCTGAAAACATGCTGCCCGTTGCCGTCCAGCTTCAGAACGAATACGTTGTAATCGCTTTGCGAAGACGTCGGAAGCACATTTCCGCCCAAGTTGACAAACCCTTCGTAACGACCAATGAGCCACATACCGCCGTTGGGATCCACAGCGAGACCATCGCTCACCTCGGTCCCCGTCGATCCAATTTGTTTGGCCCAGATTTCTTCCCCGGTTGCCGAATTGAGTTTGGTGACGAAAATGTCCCAGCTTCCTTTCGATGTGAGCGTCGTCGGTCCGGTGCTGAACGTGCCGCCAAACGAGCCGCCGACAATGAGCTCACCAGCCGGCGAAATGCCCATTCCGTGCGGCTCTTGGGCTGCACTGTCACCATAACGCTTGCTCCACCGATGGTTGCCCATCGCATCGAAACTCGCCAATGCAATATCCGTATATCCCCCAGCCGGAAGATCTCCGCCTCCGAAGTTGATGGTCCCCGCAACAATGGCTCCAAGATACACGTTGCCCGCTGAATCAACGGTGATCGCAGAAGGATCTTGATCGCCCGCATTGCCAAATCGTTTGGCCCACAAAACCTTTCCGTCCGCATCGAGGCGCGCCAAGACAATGTCCCGCCCCCCGCCCGTGATGAGCGTGTCGTTGTCGAACTTGACCGTACCGTCCATCGATCCGGCGTAATATACGCCGCCTTGACCATCAGGCGCCACGAGCACGCCTTTTTGCGCCGCGGCATCACCAAAAATTCGCGCCCAACTGGTTTCGCTACACGAACTGCCATTGCAATCTTCATCGCCCGCGACTTTGCAATCTTCCGCCGCCGGGAGCGCTTCACCGTCACACGTTCCGTAACTCGTACCGTCGGCGAGGCACATTTGCATTCCGCTTTTGCAAATGCCGACATCCTGCGTTCCGGCTGGTCCTGTATAACATACCCGGGACGTCCCCGGCATACAGCCGTTTGTCCCACCAGAACCGCCTGCTCCCCCAACCCCGTCACCTCCAGCGCCGCCTTT
>JBGAOI010000710.1:0-4244 GCA_044221885.1 Polyangium sp. (in: bacteria) | reverse complement strand
GCAACGAAATGCTCGACATCAGCAAATGCGCCAGCGAATGCAAAAGGTAAAACCGCGCGCCCAAAAACCCGGGCCCACGGCTCGATCCTCCGAATTCCAGGGCATACCCCTCCGCCAATTCATCGGTGCGATCCTTGACCGCTTGTCGCGACTCCCATTCTTGCAGCGCTTGTTCGTCGAGGCACACCAATACCCCTTCGCCGAACATCTCGGCTGCCGGTAGCCACGGTTGCATCAACCCGAGCGGCTGCAAATTCGACGTGTCCCCCGGCGTGCCTTGCAAATCTTGCGCGGTCGCAGAGAGTCGCGTCAATCCCACCTGCGCCCGTACCTGACGAACCTTTTTCGCGAGCACGATGCGGCTCACCCTCGGCGGCAAGGGAACCCGTTTCTCCGGCAATCGACACGCGAAAAACGGCGCATCTCCCGGGGGAAGCTGCCCTTCGATTTCGTCTTTCGCTTCGAGGAAAACCTTGTATTCCGCCGTGCGCAGCTCGTCCCGCGCCGGGCTTTTGCCTTTGCGAATCGTCTCGATCGCCACCCAGATTTGTTCGTCGTCGTAGTCGCGCAGCGCATTCTTCACCGCGGGAATCTTTCGAAACGTCGGCAAATCCCCGCGCTCTACTTCCTGCAACACACTCCACACGTCCGCCTGCGACACTTTGTTCAGCACGTCCCGCGATTTGTCCGGGATCGACAGCGCGCTCATCCATTGCGAGAAATATCCGCTGCTCGCCGTGCGCACGAGCAACGATAGTTTTTCCTCACACCCCTTTTCTTCGTTTCCCTCCGGACCCAACCACGGCCGCTCACCGTGACACGTCGGCAAGATCTTCGGCTCCCGCGCTTCGGACAACTTACGGAATTGATCACAACTTCGACAAACGACCCGAATGCCTGCAAAATCGCCCGTCGCGTCTTCTTCCAAATACAAGTCGGGCGCCGGACACCGCGTCTCGGCCGATGGATGCACGAACCAATTCCATGGGAACTCTTGCAAATGACCTCGCCGGCAAGCCGCGACGAAACGCACGGGCACGCAATAACCACGCTGCGTATTCGAGCAATGGTGCACATACCGCTGCTTTTCCCGCTCCAGGTTCTTCGATTGCACCAAGGCCCGGCATGTCTTGCACACGAACCACGTCGGAAACTCCGCCACTTGAATGCCGTTGTACGGCGTCGGCGCGTCGTCGTCTCCCGCGGGCGGCAATCGAAACGCTTTGCCCACGTTCAGCTCCACCCCGAGCCGTGAGCCGACCTTGGCCACAATCGAATCACGCAATCGCGGTTCGTCGATGAATCCTTGGTCCTTGTATTTGTCATATCGCCAAAAGTCGGTGCCGCCCACGAGCACCGCGTGATCGCGTAAATCGACCATGGCCCCCGGACCAAAGGTCAACACCACCTGGCTCAGCCGAATTTTGCCCTCCGGCGGTTTGCCTCCGCCTTTGGGACCGCTTTTCTTCGTGATCGCCATCAGTCTTGCCTCCCCAAGCGCCGGCCCGCGAGCCACAAATGCGCCGTCGATTCCACGTCGCGCATCGACGTCGGGGCCGCAAAACGCCCCTCGGCGCTGTGCGGATGCGGCCGCTCCTCATCGAGTGGCGTAAAAAGAATCGGTTTGCCCCCGACTTTGTCCCGGTCGAATTTGGAATATCGCCGTTGTTTCGGATCCTCCGGCGTCGAGTGCACCAATTCCGTCCAAATATCGAGCAGGTTGTGGCCGCGTTTCTCGATTTCTTCGCGCAGCTTCTTTTGCCCCTCCGGGTTCATCCCCGGCTGGTTCGCCGCCCGATCTGCAATGGCCTGCACCATGGCATTGGCCACGTCCCGATTCTTGGGCAGGGCCATGGCGCCTTTGGGCGGGCTTAGTTCGGACGCCGCAAATCGCGTCATTGCAAACAAAGTCCCGACCAATCCCCGATCCAGCGCCGGACCCGAGAAAGGCGTGACGCTCGTCGCTTCCACGAAACGATAAAAACTTTCGTGGTACGCCGTGAAATGCTCGTAATGGGAACGATCCCGCGATTTGTGCAGGTTGTACACCGTCACCACGAGCCCCGGCCATTGCTCCTGTCTTCCCACGCGGCTCGAGGCCTGAATGTATTCCGCCGTCGTTTTAGGCTGCCCCGCCACCACCATGAGGCCCAACCGATCGATATCCACACCGACCGAAATCATGTTGCTCGCCAATAACACATCGATTCGTTCGGCTTCGCAATGGTGGGTACCCAGCCGTTCGCGCGTCTCCTTCACGGCATCGGTGTTCTCGCGGCTCGTCAATTCGACCAATTCGCCAATGTCGCGGTTCTTCAGCCACAAGTGTTTCCCGCGCGCGCTCAGCGGGCGCGCCTCTTCCGCCTTCTTCGTCCGGCTCATGACCTCGTCTTCCACGAGGCGCCGCATGCCGCCCAGCTCGCGCAAACTATTGAAATATCCCGCGAGCGTCATGTAGCCATCGGCCGTTTGATCCGCGGGCAATGCGGGGTCGTACGTTTTCATGGCCGCTGCGAGCAGCGTTCGGTACACGCGCAGCAAAATGGCTTTCATGCTGCGCCCTTGCGCGGCCACGCCCACGTATTGTCGCCCCGGATTCGTGCGATCCACCGTAGCGAAAAACGTCTCGCCGTCGTCGATACCCGGCGGGGGAAAAATGCTCACCAGGTTTTTTTCACGGCCAAACAACGATTGAATCTGATCCGGCGCGCTGCGCACCGTCGCCGTTGCCGCCAAAATCTTCGGCCGAACCTTGCCCGTGCTGGTTTGTCGCGAGCACAAGGTATCGATGGCCGTTTCGTACAAGCCGACCATGGTGCCCAGCGGTCCCGAGATCAAATGCAGTTCGTCCTGAACGATCAATTCGGGAGGCAGCAATCCTCCTGGCAAAGGTTTTGCCGTGCGTGGAGGTTTGCCGTCTGTCGGCCCATAAAAACTTCGGCCGTCCCGCGCTTCAACCTTGCCAAACAACATGCCTGCTTCGCCGCGCCACGGCATCATGGCGAACTTGTCCACCGTGGCAATGAGAAAACTCGGCAGTTCGCGATAAACTTGATCGTCAACGAAAACGACCGGCAGCCCTTCGGCGTTGTTCGAACAACAAAACTCGCACGTATCGTTCGTGCACCCGACGCGCACTTCTTCCGGCGCAGTTTTTGTCGGCAACAGCGTCAAGCTGTTCGGGCCCATCGGTGCGCGACACCAGGGACACGCCGGAAGCGGGCATGGATTGCCATGGATACCCGTTTTGTAGCCCGTCACGAGGCGCGAGACTTCAGCCATCGTATTCGCCGTGGCATTGCGGCCGACCCACAACCCCACCGAAAAACGCCCATCCCCGAGCACCGCCGGCATTTTCCGCCGCAACGATTCCAGCGCGCAAATCAACGTCGCCGCACGACCCAGTTGATCGAGCGTGAGCAAGCGCAACGTATACCGGAGGAGCACCGCGACGCCGAGACCACCATCGGGGAATTTGGCACGCCGCAAGCGACGCAAGAGCAAGCAATAGCCAATCACGCCCAGGTACGCTTCGGTTTTACCGCCGCCCGTGGGGAAAAAGATGAGCTCGACCCGAGCGCGATCCGGATGAGCGCCGTTCGTGACGCCGTCCAGGTTCATCAACACGAACGCGAGCTGGAAGAGGCGCCATTCGGGACGTTTTCCTTCCGTGTAGCGCGATGGACTGCGTCGTCGCGCGGATTCGGCCATGGCCTGGTTCGTCAGACAGAACGCGCGGCGAACCAAGGCATCTTCGGCGAGTAGCTCAATGCCGGCGTGAATGCGTTCGCCCGCTTCGGCGGCTTTGTCCATTAAGTCATTGCGTGTTTGCACGCGACTTTCGCCACCGACGTCCGTGGCTCTTTGTTTCGCGATCCAGTCGGCATACGCGGCGGGCAAACGTTCGAGTCTCCCGCGTACGTCCTCGGCGGTTTCCAATTGGCCCAGTTCATCCATGGCCACGGTCACGCCGGGTTCGTCTCGAGGAACCACGCGGCGCACTTCGTATTCGGGAATCCACGTGGTTTTGACTGCTGTTACGCGTTCGCCGGGGGTTTGTTTGGGCGGAGCAATGGCGACGCCATGGCCCACGGCATATTCCACGCGATCGCGAAATTGCAAATCGGCGACATTGGCATCCCACTGGTCGCTGCCTTCATCGGCGACGTTGGGTCGGGGAAAGATGCCTTCGGCGCATTCGATTTCCAATTCGACGTGGAAAATCATTTCTTCGTCGCGTCGGC
>JBGAOI010000070.1:0-19786 GCA_044221885.1 Polyangium sp. (in: bacteria) | reverse complement strand
GGTTCGATGCCGGCAATTTCCGCCTCGCCATTCGGTGGAACCATCACAACCACGACGAATCGACTTCCTTTTTCCGTCCGTTCACCAAGCGTCAGCGCCAAACTCCCCGCCCCTTTCGGATTGTTTTTCGCCGACGTTTCCCCAGGCAACATGATCACCACGCGCGACGTGGTTTCACCTGCCCGCACATTGACGTCCACAGCATTACGCCCCATGTCGAGCGAATACGCTTCAACGTCCACATCGCCCACAGGAACGTTTTTCAATACGAACTTGCCTTCTTTATTGGTCGACGTCACGCCTGGAGGCAGCGGACCAAGCGGCAAATACGTAGGTACCCCGCCAAACCCCACGCGAGCTCCTGCGATGGGTTGATCTTGCGGATCGATCACAGTCCCTTCAACGATTCCCGCTTCAGGCAAGTCAATCGCGCCCAGGTCCGCGCGATGTTGTGAATCCGCTTGAACATCAACGACATCCGCTTCCGTCGCCCACGCCGCGTGCGACGCGACCACGCGTATACGCCCAGGAGCCAAATCTGGAATCTCGAACTCACCATCCGCATTGGTCACAGCGCGACGAACCCCGTACGACGTATGGGCCACGATTTCCGCATCGGCGATACGATCCCGACCATCCCGACCCGTCACTTTGCCAACGCCAAGAATTCCTTCTTTCAATTCAAAGTTCATTTTCGACGGAGCTGGATCGGCTTCTTCGACATGCGGCGATTTTCCTGACCGGCTCAACGTAAATCGCAACGCCAAACCGGCAGCATTGGGCACTTCGACATCACCGTTGTCGTCCGTAAACAACGTGCGACGCAAAGGAACGGCCGGATCGAGCGACACGGCACGCACTTCGACCCGATCGAGGGCATATCCGCGATCATCCGTCACGTGCACGGAAATGGCATCTCGTTCTTTGGGTAAAACGATTTCAATTTCTTTGCGTTCCCGATCTGGAATTTCGACGACGACCCGCGCCACGACATCACTTGGCGAATCTGGCCGCGCGACGCTGATCAACACTTCCCGAGGTACGGCGGGAAAAACGAAAAGACCCGAATCGTCGGCGTAGGTCACGCGTTCCAGTGTGCCCGCGATGGCCGCAAGTTCCACGCGCGCTCCACTGACGGGCCGATGATCCGCATCGAACACACGACCCTCCAAGTAGCCGCCTGAATGCAGCACGACACGCACGTGCGCTTCGCCGCCGGAACGAAGCGTCACCAATTCGCTGACGGCTTCCACATAATCCGGATGGCGCACAATAACTTGTACGCGCCCCGGAGGAATAGGTTCGACTCGAAAAACGCCATCGGCATTCGTTACCCACGGATCGTCATCCGTCCCCAAATTCTGCGTCGACCCTTCTTCATGGGGTAAATCCGGAATGGGCCCAAGCATCACGCCAAGTTCTCCCACGGGAATCAGCGGCATCGAACCGGGCAAGGAATGCTCGAAATGGTCTTCGCGAAATGCCGTCATGGCGCGCGTCACGGCAATGGGCATGCCATCCGTATCCGTACCAATTACTTCGACCGAGGCTCCACCCACGGGGAAACCGCGATCGTCGACGACTTCGCCAATCAACGCTCCACCACGCACGAGCGGCACACGCATTTCGACGGCTTTGGAATCGACGAGAACGGCGCTTGTCGGAACAAACCCTTCCGCCGATGCCGATACCATGAGCGCAGTTTCTGGCACGGGTCCCAATACAACGACACCTTGGGCATCGGTTCGGCCGTAAATCGGAAAAGGGCTCAAGCCATCTTCAACCAAAACGACATTGGCATTGGGAATATGCCGCGCATCTTCGGCATCTCCATCGGTCACGGTAATGGCAAGTCGCCGACCAACATCGACAACCAGGGTGACTTTCGTGGTTTTCGCGCGTTCCACGGTAAAACCAATTTCCGTGACGCTGACAAGTTCGCCGCTTTCCGCTTTGAGGCTATACGCGCCAGGGCGCAATCCAGCGATCTTGGCGACGCCTTTGGCATCCGCGACGACTTCACGCGCGGGCCACAAGCCCGCACCTCCGCAATACACCCGCGCGTACGGCACGGGCGCGTCGTCTTTCGCATTGACGACAGACACTTCAAATGCGCCCAGTTTTTCCAATTTGATGCGTAATGGCACGGGACCAACGGTCACGCCTGTGCGAATGACGTCATCGTATCCCCGCGCTGCAATTCGCACCGAATACGAACCTCCCGGCAAACGATCGAGACGCGTTCTTCCATCGGCACCGGTTTTCGCGACAAACGGCAAGGCATCCGCGCCATTCACCGTGATTTCCGCTCCGACAAACGGTTGATCGGTTTCATCGACAACGACAACGTCCAGCGCTTCGGCAGTTTTGAGCACCAAACGCAAAACACGTTCGCCCTTGGCCAAGTTTACCCGCGTCGAAGCGCGCGCCCGACCATCGGCATAACCAAGCATCCACGTTTCGCCCCGCGGCATGTTTTCCAAAACCGCGACACCTTCGGCATTCGTCCGAGCTTCCCCGGAAAAATACGTAATGCCTGAACGAATCGTAAACAGCCGAACGAGCGCATTCGGCAAAGGGCGATCCTGTTCGTCCACGACAAACGCCCGTACGGTGGCATCGCGATCGGCAAAGTATGCCGGCACGACAGGCGCCGACGTCAGAACATCGAGCGTCGATAGGCGGGTGTCATAAAGGCCGATGACTTGAAAAAGTGCCACGATCGCGCCGAAAAGCGCAACCCAACGTGAAAAGCGATCGGGACGAGGAGCGGTCACGATGTGCAGACGAGGGTGTACCGCCGAGACCGAGGTGCGACAACCCGGAAATCGTCAAAATGCAACGTGCGCGCCGAAAAGCGACGCGGTCGCGACATCCTAGGTGTTTGCTGAAACGACGTTGCAGTCGTGCTACTCGGACGAACCTTTTGTCACGCAAAGACAAACAAAAGATTTGTCTTGGGAACCTGGGCAAACGTTTCATCTTCGAGCGTCTCGCCAAACCCTGACGCGACGCTCGTTCGACCCTACGCCTTGCCGCGAACCTGCTCGATCACGGCGAAGATTTCCTCGTCCTGCAAGATGTGGCTCGACGTCTTCGCCCGCTGCAAAATCGCCTCGACCAACTCCTTCGATGGCTCGATCTTTCGATCCCGCAGCCATTGATTCACGTTCGAAGCTCCCGACATGTACCCCACGCAAATCTCTTGCTTGCGCCCAAACATGCCCGCAGGAACGCCCGAATAAATGCGATCCGCAAGCCACGCATCACCTTTGCTTTGCGCCTTGATGATCGCCGCCGCATGGACGCCCGTCGCCGTACGAAATGCATCGCGACCCACGAGCGGATAATTGATCGGAATGTCCCAACCCACAGCTTCCGCCGCCGTGTTGCAGTATTCCAACATGTGCGTCAGGTCCTGGTGATCCAAGAGGCCGAGAAGCTTCAAGTTCAAAAGAATCAGCTCCATCGCCGCATTACCCACACGTTCGCCAATCCCGAGCGCCGTGCCATGGACCCTGTCCGCGCCAAACTCGAGCGCCCACAAAGCGTTCTCCAGCGCCAAACCTCGATCGTTGTGCCCGTGCCAATCAATGCCCACCTTGGCCCCCGCACCCGCCACGATCGACTTCGTGAACGACACCAAATTCGCCACTCCATCCGGCGTCGCGTGACCCACCGTGTCGCACAAACACAACCGCGACGCGCCATGATCAATCGCCATCTTGAACAACGTCGCAAGCATTTCCGGCCGTGACCGCGTCGTGTCTTCCGTCACGTAGGCAACGGACAAACCCGCCTTCACCGCCACATCGATCGCTTCTGCACTCCGCTTCGCAATCGTGTCGACATCCCATGCTTCCGCGAGCTGCCGAATCGGGCTCGAACCAATGAAGCAATACACCTCGACCGGAATCCCTGCCCGTTGCGAAATCTCGATCATCGGCGTGATATCGGCAACGACGGTACGTCCGGCACAAGCCACACCGAGCGGCAATCGATTGTCCGTGATTTCTCGACACATCCGCAGCACGTCGTTGAAGGCGCGTTCGGAACTCCCGGGCAAACCAATATCGGCCGTGTGAATCCCGATCTTCGACATCAAGTGAATCAGCTTCAGCTTTTGCTCGATGTTCGGATCTTTCACCGAAGGATTCTGCAATCCGTCACGCAACGTTTCGTCGAAAAACGTCACGTCTTTTGCGATGAGTCGGCCTTTTCGGCCAATCTCGTTCCAGTCGTAGATGAGTTCGTCGGAGCGAAGTTCGGGCTGGGCGCTCATAGAGGGAAGTATAGTGAATTAGGTCTGGTTGGTGCTTGGTTTCGAGCTTTCGGAGCTCTTGCGCATCGCCACTGTAGTGACTCCGGCAAGAATGAAAAGCCCGCCGATCAAGGAAGCGATTTTCGGGGTCTGATGAAGCTGAACTGCCGAGAGAACCAAGACGACCAGCGGCTGAAAGTAGATGTAGATCGTGACCAGCGTCGGGGTCGCTCGCGCTAACGCCCACGCATTCACGCCATACGCGAGCACCGTGGGTACGAGCACCACGAACGCCACATAACCAAACGCTTCCAGCGTCCAGTGCTGCACGTCGTGCACCAGGACCAAGCCACCGATCGGCGCGAACAAAATCGTTGCAGCTCCAAAGATCCACGCCATCGCCGCAAGCGTGCCATGTCGAGCAAGTGAGGACTTCGAGAAAACCATGTACACCGCGTACGAAGCGGCGTTGAGCAAGACAAACGTGTCGCCTGTAGCTGGAACAGCAAATCCCGACAAAACGACCACGCCAAACACCGCCAGACCAAGACCAAGACCCGTGCGAAGCGTCATGCGATCACGCCCAGCGAGCACCGCGAAAAGACTGGTGAACACGGGAATCGTGGCGATGAGCAACGTCGCGCTCACTGGCGATGTACGACTGAGACCATACAGGAACAACGCTTGATTCAGCGCCACGCCAAAGATCGCCAGCACTGCAAGCGTCAGGCGATCTCGCCAAGAAGAAACCTTGGGTGCTGACGGCGTGAGCGCGTACGCCAAGACAAACACCCCGGCCCCGCCGAGAATCCGCATCATCGCCAACGCGTGCGGGGCCACGTTGTACGGAGCGCTCATCACGATCTTGCCTTCGATCGGCAACGTTCCAAACGCGACCTGCACGAGTAGCAGGGCGGCGTGGACCGCAAGCGTCGGACGCGGCGCACTTGGACCTAGAGCTGTCTTTTCTGAGTCTTCCACGTCTCGAGTCACGGCCGGATTTGCACCATCGCGGTCGGACCTTGGCGCGCGACGCGGAATTCCCTACCAGACCATGGCTCGTTTCGCATCCCCAGCCTAAGCTCACGCACCCGCATGTCTATCTGGCAATCGCTCCCTGAATTCGGAACCGGCGTCTTGTACGCGATCTTGATAGCCGCGGCGTACACATTCGCCGTCGCCATCGCTTCGAGCACCGGCAGACCAAGGCTGCTCCAGGCCGCGCGTCTTGGCGCGTTTGGCACTGTTTCGCTCGTTGGTTTGTCCGTCCTGGTGCTCGCCTTTGCGTTCGTCAGTCACGACTTCCGCATCAGTTACGTCGCTAGGTACAGCGATCGCACGATGTCGACGCCGTACCTGATGGCGGCTTTGTGGGGCGGCCAAGACGGCTCGTTGCTCTGGTGGTTGATGCTGACATCCGGGTTCTCTGCCGGTTGCATCGCGTGGTTGAGACGCAGGTACGTCGAACTGCAACCCTACGTCATCGCCACATTGATGACGATCATCGGCTTCTTCTCGCTCTTGATGATCTTCGCGGCAAACCCGTTCGCGACAAACGCTGGAGGCGCTCCGCTCGATGGTAGCGGCCTGAATTATCAGCTCCGCAACTTCTACATGATCATCCATCCGCCGAGCCTGTACATCGGGTTCACCAGCTCGGCGATTCCGTTTTCCTTCGCGATCGCGGCTCTCGTCACAGGTCGACTCGACAACGAATGGATCGTCGCGACGCGCAAATGGATGCTGTTTTCCTGGCTGTTCTTGTCGATCGGCAACGCGCTGGGCATGCTCTGGGCTTACGAAGAACTGGGCTGGGGTGGTTATTGGGCCTGGGATCCTGTCGAAAATGCAGCGTTTCTCCCGTGGCTCACGGCCAGCGCGTACGTGCATTCGACCATGATCCAAGAGCGACGCGGGATGCTCAAAGTTTGGAACGTCTTCCTCATTTCGGCGACGTTTTTCCTGACGATCTTCGGCACGTTCCTCACGCGATCCGGACTCATCTCGAGCGTGCACTCGTTTGCCAACTCCGACATCGGCATCTTCTTCGTCTACTACATGATCGTCATCGTCGCGGTGAGCTTGACGCTCATCTTGTGGCGTTTGCCCAAGCTCGAGAGTGAAGGCGTTTTCGAGTCGGTTTTGTCGCGTGAAGCCGCGTTCGTCTTGAACAACTGGGGCCTCTTGAGCCTCACCGTGTTCATCGCGACGGCAACGACGTGGCCGCGCATCAGCGAGTGGTTGCTCAAGCAAGAATCGACGCTCGGCCCGACGTTCTACAACACGTGGATCCCGCCGATTGCGCTCGTCACGTTCTTCCTGATGGGTGCTGCGCCTTTGTTGGGTTGGCGTAAAACCTCGCCCGAACTTTTTGCCAAAAGTTTCCGCTGGCCCGTGGGTGTCTTGGTCATCGTGGGCGGTTTGCATCTCGCGCTTGGAAAACGCTTTGGTTACCCAGCGTTTTATGACGCTTCCCCGATTTATGAAGGCACGCTCGGCAACGCTCTCGCGTGGCTCAGTGGCAAGCTACCGTTTGTCACGGTCATGCTCGTGGCGTTTAACGTCACCGTCGTCGCCCAAGAATTCGTGCGCGGCGTGAAGGCTCGACGGAAGGCGAAAGACGACGAAGGGCTCTTCGAGTCGCTCTTCAACTTGGTGGCCAAGGCACGTCGACGTTACGGCGGGTACGTCGTGCACGTAGGCATCGCCGTGATGTTCCTGGGTTTTACCGGACGAGCTTGGGGCGTCGACAAAGAAATCTCCCTCGCACCGAACGAAGAAGTTCAGATCGAGTATTACTCGCTGAAGTACATGGGTTCGCGCATGGAAGTCGACGCGGAAAAACGCATGATCTTTGCGGACATGGAAGTCACGCGTCAGGGCAAACCCGTGGGGCAAATCCACCCAGCAAAGTTCATCTACATGAAGGGTGCCGAGCAACCTTCGACGGAAGTCGCGAAGTACATGAACGTACGCGACGACCTCTACGTCATCGTGGGCATGGTCAATCCGCAGACGAAAATCGCGGCCTTTCAGCTCCACGTGAACCCGCTGGTGAACCTCATCTGGCTTGGCGTAGGTGTGCTCATCTTCGGCGCGATGTTGTCGCTATGGCCTGAAGTTGCGCTCGAAGAAGCCGGCGTATTTGGGTACATCCGAGCAGCAGCTTCTGTGGCCGCTTCCGTCGTGTTTGCCTTGTTGCTCGCAGGCGGACCCGCCATCGCGTATGGAGGGATGCGAGCGCATCCGCCAAACCTCGACCCACCTGCTGCTGTGACCAACGTCCAAACTGCCCCGTGAATCATCGAATGCAACGACGCACTCCTCTGCACATCGCCTTGCTCGTATCGGCGTCTCTCGGCGCGGGCGTGCTCGCGTTTTTCCCGGCCGATGCCATCGGACAACACTCGGGCGGAAACGGCACCGTCGAAATTCATAACGAAACGGAACGACAGCTCTTTTGGAGCCTCATCTGCACCTGCGGGTGTCCACGCGAAACGCTTGGGACGTGCGCGTGTGACATCGCGACGGCTCGTCGTGAAGCCTTGCGGGACCTGTTGCAGCAAGGAAAAACCGTCGAGCAAGCCCAAGACGCGTACGTCTCGCTTTATGGAGCCAAGTCGCTCGCGGTGCCCAAGAACCAAGGCGCCAATCGCTTGTTGTGGGCTGTTCCAGCATTCGCGATCATTCTTGGGGCCTGGTTTGCCGTGCACACGATGCGAAGGTTTCAACGTCGATCACAAGCCATCGATGCCGAGACCAAGAAGGCAAATGCTACGGCGCCGAAAGAATCCAAAGGTCGCGACGAATACGACGATCGCCTTGATCAAGAGCTGAAGGACCTCGACAACGAATGAGCTCTCCGAAGCAGGCCCCTCCTCCCGACGACGAGCTCGATCGGAAAATTGCCGAAGCCATCAAGTTTGGCTTGCCAATCGTCATCGTCTTGCTGGTCATTTTGGCCGGGGTTTTTGTCGACGCATCTTCAGCGGTTCTCGTTGCCGCCGCTGGCGCGTTGATTTCTGTCATCGCGGTGTTTTGGGCGAGCTTGCGAACGCTGCTTGGTGAAACGCCTCTGTCGGGCGCCGATGCGTATGTATTCGGCGCGCCACCTCGGGTCGAAGAAGAGCAGAAACGAGCCGTGTTGCGAGCGCTCAAGGACATCGAGTTCGAGCGCAACGTCGGCAAGATCAGCGAAGAAGATTATCGGCAGCTCGTCAAAAAGTACCGCGACGAAGCCAAGCGCTTGTTGCAAACGATCGACGAGAAGTCGGCTGAAGGACGAGACCGAGCGGAAGCGTTGGTGCAGAAGAAACTGCGACAAGCGGGCCTTGTGGAAGGAACGGCCAACGAAGACGTCGACGAGTCGACCGACGAGACAAACGCCGTGGAAGACACGGACAAACCGAACGTCGTACCCCCGTTGGAAGGTCCTTCCACGGAATCAGCGGTTGCTGCCGTGGCGATGATCGTTGGAACCAAGCGTCCGACGAAAACGAAGAAGAAAAAAGCCAAGAAAAAGCCTGCGTTCGAGCCGGAAGAGTCTGTCGAAACGAACGCTTGTCCGAAGTGCAAAACGGCGAACGACAAAGACGCCGTGTTTTGCAAGAAGTGCGGAACGCGCGTGAGTTCAGCAGAAGAACTGGGCAACGAAGGCCAAGACGAAACCAAAGACGAAGCCTCGAGCGAAAACGACGAGGAGGCGCAGGCATCATGAGATCCCGTTCGCGCCGTTGGTTATCCGTAGCAACGCTCGCGCTCGCAAGTTTGACGGCTCCCCTGTTCGTGTTTGCCGCTGGGCCCGAGGGAAAACCCGCCGCGAGTGCTTCTGCGGGCAAGCCCGTGGACAAACCCGATGGCGGCATTGCCGATGCCGGCCCCTCGGACGCGGGACCCGGGCCCCTCGACGGGTCGGCGTTGCCGCCGGGGCACCCGAACATAGGCGACGAGCTGCCCGAGGGGCATCCGCAGATGGGCAACAATCCGCACGCGGATCCGCACGATCACGACGATCGAGACCCACGCGGCGCACCTGATGGTTTTTTCGAGCCGCCGCAGGATCTGGCAATGGAAGATCCGTCGCTCGAGCCGGGTTCGATCGTCATCCAGATCAAGAACGCCGACGACAAACCCATTCCGAATGCCTCGGTGATCCTCGCGATCCTTGAAAGCAGCGTGGCGAAAGGCGATTCGCGGAAACGCCGAACGATAGAAACGGATGGCGAAGGCAAAGCCGTCGTAACGGATTTGGCGGTAGGCGCGGGCATGAGTTACCGCGTGACGACGACACGCGATGGCGGCATGTTTGCCTCGGAACCGTTTGGTTTGTCCGCGAAGGCAGGCAAACGCATCGTCCTGCACGCGTATGAATCGAGCGCCGATGTGGAGAAGGTTCTCGTCGGCATGCAATCGTTTGTCTTTGTGTCCTTGAAAGAAGATGCGCTGAGCGTCGAGCACACGTTTCGCATGTTCAACATTGGTCGCACCGCGTGGGTCCCGGATACCAACGGGGCCAAGATGCTTCTGCCTGCGAAACACAAAGCTTTCAACGTGGGCGACTCCATGGCCGACGTGAAGTTTGTCGAGGGCAAAGGCGATGAAGCGTCGCTTGTCGGGACAATCAGCCCGGGGCAACACGAAGCGAGCTTTCGTTATCACGTGCCGCTCGCCGGTTCGGAACGACAGACGGTCCAAGTGTCGCTGCCGCCACGCGTCGGGGAAGTCCGTGTGTTTTCAGAATCGGGCAAAACGTTGGGGCTCGATGTGGCCGGATTCCCTTCAGCGCAAAAACAACGCGGTGGAGATGGCCGCAAGCTGTGGATCACTGCGCGTCAAGCAAACCCAGGTGAACACGGCATTCGGACGCTGGAAATTACGATCACGGGTTTGCCCACACCGGGTCCGGGTCGATGGATTGCGGTCTTGTGTGCACTGAGCGCCCTGGCGATTGCCGGAGCGTTTGTAGCGCGGCAAGACCAGGATCAAGGTGCGCAAGACGAACTTCGTAACGACTTGGTCGAAGCGCGTGACGCGTTGCTGGGCGAGTTTGTCACGTTGGAAAAGGCGCATCGCAAAGGCGACATCGGACCGAAAACGTACCAGCGCCTGCGGACAGCTCTTCTCGATGCGTTGGCGCGTATCGAATCGCGACTCGATGAGGTTCGCGCGGCACGGGCCCAGCGAAAACGTCAAGGCCGAGCGGCTTGAACGGAGGCTCACGGCAAGGTGGAGCGAGCTGACTCGCGGCGAAAGCTTCTCCTTGCCGTAGGGTTTGTCTTCGGCGTGGGGGCGTTTGCCTTGGTGCTCCGGTCGGCACTGGATCAAGCTGCACCTCCATCGCGATGTGCCGCCGGGATGTTGCTCGCAGGACCTCGATGTTGCGGCGCAGGACAAACCCTCGTGGACGGGCGTTGTGTCGGGCGACCGTTGCAATGTGCCAAAGGACTGGACGTTCACGACAGTGGTTGCGTCGCGCCAAACCGAATTGTGGCCATTTCTGGAGGCGTTTTACGAATTGGAACGGGCGATTGGGAAGCGCAAGGGCAAATTACTCCCAAAACCGTGGACGTTCCGTCATTCGCCATCGACGCCTACGAAGTACACGAAGCGCGTTACGCCGCCTGCATGGCCGCATCCGCGTGCACGCCGGTGGTTCTTTCCGGCGAACCCGGTCGAGCCGTGGCCAATGTCACCCTCGACGAAGCTGCTCGGTTTTGTGCCTGGGCGGGCGGATCCATCCCCACGACGGATCAATTGGCTTATGCCGCCGCGGGTTCGTCCGGACGAAGGTATGCGTGGGGCGAAACGGGCGCGGTTTGTCGGCGCGGGGCATGGGGCTTGGTGAATGGGCCGTGCGGAGAAGGAGCTACCGGGCCGGAAGTCACAGGATCGCATCCGGATGGGGCTTCGCCGGAAGGGGTTTTCGATTTGGCTGGCAACGTTGCGGAATGGACGGCGCCGAATGAAAAGGGTTTGGCGCTGGTGGACGTGCGAGGCGGATCGTACGTGGACGCGGCGGCAAGCGCATTACGAAGCTGGCATCGGCGCGAGGTCGATCGGAACATCCGAGCGGCGGATATCGGTTTTCGGTGCGTGTATGGGGTCGAAAAAGCGACCCAACGTCATTGACCTGCTCTGAGCCGTTCCAGTTCGGCAAGAGCGTCTGCGAGACGTTGTTCGGCATCGAGGCGGCGGCTTTCTTCATTGCGGGCTTGTTCCGTCGCTGTACGGGCTTGTTCCGTCGCTGTACGGGCGGCCTCCGTGGCGACGTCAGCTCGTTCGTCATCAGTCGGCAGCAATCGGCCTTGTGAATCGATCCAGCGTAACCAATCGTCCTCGAACCCCTGAACGGAACCGTGCCGCACACCAAGGCGCAAACCGAGCGCGGGACAATCCATATCGCCATTGGCGTCGGGTATTATCGGGACAAACTCGCGCCTTTGACGGTCCAAGACGAATCCGTCGAACCGTAAACTCAGCGGATCGAATATGTAGTAATTCGAAACGTGTAGCATTTTCGAGTAGATGCGCATCTTGTCGACGCGATCCACATGTTCGCTCGACTCGGAAACCAGTTCGATCACCACGTCCGGCGTACGATAGTTTTCCTGCCAAACCACCCAGGACTTGCGTATCCGTCGGGTCGAATTGAGCACCACGAAAACATCGGGGCCTCGAAAGTCGTTCTTCTTGATTTGAAGCTGGCTGAAGTAAACGAACATGTTCGAGCCCACGTAGTAGTCGCTACGCTCGGCTGCCCACGCCGCATCGAGCGTGTCCGCCAAAAGATTCGCTTGTCGCCGATGTTTCTCCGTCTCCATCGGTACTCCATCCGAATGCGGAAGATCGTCCTCGCCCGGAAGCGGAACGGACGTGTGAACCGAGTCAAACCCAGGAGGTGTCGATATGGCCATGGCGACAAGACCGAAGTTATCACGCCTCAACAACAGGGCAAGAAAAAACTTCGCGTTGTCGGCTCTTTTTTAGGCATCTGGGTTCGTCCAAGTGGACGCTGTGGTTCGTCGGAACAACACGCGCCTGCAAATTGCCTAGTTTCATTGGGTTCTCGGGATGGTACCAAGACGAACTTCCGCGGCCCGCTCCAGCCCAAGGGTCCACACCTCCCTCGACGACAGGCTCAAACGACCCGGGCGATCTGTCAGCCCGCTCGCGATATCTGTCCCGACAGATCGTGCAAAAGCTTGTTCAAGATCTCTCGTCAACAGACGATCCTACGATAGAGTGCTCGGTCCCATGACTGCCGCCATCCTTTCGATCGGGACCGAGCTCACCCGCGGTGAGATTGTCAATACAAACGCTGCTTGGCTTGCTGCTGAGTTAACTGCTGCGGGTTTCAACGTCAGCGTCGTCCTTACCATCGCCGACGACATGGAGCGCATGGTCGCGACGATCCAGTCGTTTGCCTCGACGCACCGCCACGTCGTCGTCACTGGCGGCCTTGGACCAACCACCGACGACCTCACCGCCGCAGCCGCCGCTCACGCTGCAAACGTGTCGCTCGTCCGCGACGAAAACGCGATGATGGCCATTCGCCGCCGCGTCGAAGGTCGCGGAAGAACCGTCAACGCTGGCCACGAAAAACAAGCCGACCTTCCGGCCGGGGCGGACATTCTCCCCAACGCGATCGGCACCGCACCTGGCTTCTCCATCGGCATCGGCGATACGCCGCTGTTTTTCCTGCCAGGTGTACCTCGCGAGATGAAGCGCATGTTCACCGAACAAGTCATGCCGCGTATCCGCCCCTCGGCGCCCAACAACACGTATCAAATTCGTTTGCGTACATACGGTCTCGGCGAGAGTTTCGTTGGACAAGCTCTCGCAGGTGTCGAAGGCACACATGCTGGCGTGACGCTCGGTTACCGCGTGCACTTTCCCGAAGTCGACGTGAAGGTACATGCACGCGCGTCCAATCGCGACGTCGCGCGTGATGTCGCGCTTCGAGCCGCAGCGGACGTCAAGACGCGCTTGGGCGATGTCGTCTATGGCGAAGGCGACGAAGCATTTGCGGAAATGGTGGGACGGGCTGTTCGAGGTCGAGGCTACCGCCTGGCGCTTGCAGAATCGTGCACGGGTGGGCTCATTTCGCACATTCTCACGCGATATCCAGCAAGCGATTACCTCGTAGGCGGCGCCGTGACGTACGCCAATTCGGCGAAAACGCGACTGCTTGGCGTCTCGGAAGACACGTTGCGGGGCCATGGAGCTGTTTCTGCGGAAGTTGCGGCCGAAATGGCCGAAGGCGTTCGGCGCGTCTGCGAATGCGACGTCGGTTTGAGCGTAACCGGTATTGCAGGACCAACCGGAGGGAGCCAAGAAAAACCCGTCGGGCTCGTGTACTGGGCGGTCGCTCATCCAGGAGGCACGATCGTTCGCCACAAGGTTTTTCAGGGAGAACGTGAAGAAGTCCAAATGGCCGCGGCCTACGCGGTGCTCGACTTGCTCCGCCGCATTGCGCTCGGCCTGCCCGAACGTACGGACATTTAAACCCACCGTCTTTTCCAGAACATCCAGAACGAAATTCCAGCGCTCGCGTTTGTCCGCGTGCTGAAGACGTAGAACCGCCGTGCACTTCGAAGGTGCAGGTTACCGTTTTTGTCGTATAACATCGACGCATGACGCTTCCTGCCCCATTCGTCGCCGAAATCGAAACGCACCTGTGTTTGTCCGGTTGTTACGAATCCGAGCAGCCGACGTACGTGTGCTTGGATCCGAACAAGCCGCTTGAAAAGGTGATCTGCGTCTCGTGCCACGATTGCTTGATGCACCATGTTGGCGCATTGGCCACCACGCTGCCGTCCGGCATGGACGGTTATGCGCTGGCACGGGAAGCGAGCGCGCACGTGCGGGCGTTGCGTGGCTACAAGTGGTCGGTCAGCGGTTACCACACGGCCGGGGGCGGCTTTTGGCTCACGGCGATGTCCTACGGCAACGGGATCTTCCTCGTGGATGGATCGCGCCATTCCAAAACGAAACAAACGGATTTGGATCTATTGATTCACGCGTTCACGCACAAGGTGGCCACGCCCGAGGATCCCCGAATGATGGATCCGGCGCTTTATGCGGTGGAAACGGTGTATCTGAAAATGGACAAACCCATTTTGCCCGTCACGACCAAACAAGACCTTTTGAATTCCTCGCAATGCAGTCGAATCCACACGTCGGGACATCGCCGGGCCACGTTATGTGAATTCTTGCCTCTGCAACAACAAACGCAAACGCCCGTCGTTCAAGCTCCAGTGCATCCGCCAGGGCCCCAAGCTCCAGCGCATCCGCCCGGGCCCCAAGCGAAAACATCACCCTTGGCCGTGAACGCAGCACCCGTCGCCGCCGCCGTATCCACACCCGCTCCAAAGAAAGCGCCGACCAAACCTTTGCAGCTTGGGGATATTTGTCCCGTTTGTCACGAAGAAGTGCGCGAACGGCTATTGTTTACGAGCACGTATGTCGGATGCAAGTGTGGGTGAGACGAGACGCGCGCACGTATTCACATCACGCGTGACCACCAGCGGCCGAGGTTAATTTCAACCACGTCAAACGGTTCGGCACGTACACACAGATCGCCTGCGTAAACGCCCAATTCGAGCCATTTGCCTTGATGGAGGCGTTGGACCGTCAAGGTTTCTGCTTCCATATCGACGTACCAAAGCCATTCCACGCCAATTCGGGCGTAAAACGGTTTTTTCGTGTGTAATGCATACGCACGAGTGCGTTTGGTGAAAATTTCACAAATCCAATCGGGAACGACGCGAATGGGTTCGTTATCGTCGGGTAGTTCCGGCATTCGTTCGCAGCGCCAACCGGCAACATCAGGAGATACTTCGGGCGCATTAGGCAATTCGATACCGGGTTCGGGGAGAATCCACCAGCCGCCAGGACCTCGCTCACCAAGTCGATATGGCTTATAGATTTCGCTACAGATTGCCATGAGTGTAAACTGATGATGAGCGTAGGGCCGGTGCTGTGTATAGAGAACGCCATCGATGATCTCGCCCTTGACATTCGCGGGGAGAGCTTCCAAATCGGCCATCGTGGCGTTTTCGATCTTGCGTACGGCTTCAGCCATGAGACGAGGTTGCACAAGGCGGAACGAATTGGCAAGGCCTTAGGGCTTTGTTTGTTCGGCCAAGAGCCCGTCGATGGCTTCTTTCCACCTTGCTGGATCGCCAAGACGAACGGCCGCATCCATTCCGACATTTTCGAGCAGCATGGCGAGCACCATTTGGCGTGTTTCTTCGCTCCAAAATAGTTTGCCGCGGGATATTTCGAATTTCAGTTCCATGAGCCGATCGGCACGAATGTTGAATTCTTGGGCCGTCCACGGTCGACCATCGCGATGAATGTCCCAAACGATGTTTGCGCGGTTTTCCTCGTCTCGCGAGTATTCGTCTTCGTCGTTGCTCATGAGGGTCCTTCCTTTCGGAAAAACCACGATGATTCGCGAAGAGCCGATCGTCAAGGAGTTCTTGTTGGGGATGACAAACTAGGATGACGGATCGCCGGGCACTTCGAAAACACCGACATAAATATCGTCCACGGACAAACGCGCGCCATTGCTGAGTTCAATCGATCCACCGGCCTCGACGAGCATATATCGCCAGGAGCCGTCCGATTGACGCTGAAAGTGTTCAATGCGGGGCGTGGATTGCGCCACGAGCACATAATCCTTCAATGAATCGACGCGCTGATACGCTTGCCATTTGTCGCCGCGATCGAATTTCTCGGTGCTCGCCGACAAAACCTCGACGATGACCATGGGATTGACGAGCACGTCCGTTGTTCCCGCTTCAAGGCGCAACCCGCCACAAACCGCGACCGCGTCGGGATAGACGTACCAAGCGCCACGACTCGCGGATACGCGTTGGTTGGATCCAAAAACGCAACCTGATTTTTTCCGAAATGCAGCCCCTAACCCGGCAGCGATTGCAGCCGACAGCGCATTGTGTCGCGGCCAGCGACTTCCGAACGGCACGATCTTCCCGCAATGGTACTCGTGTTTTTCCTTCTGCTCGCGCTCCCACACGAGATACTCGGCAGCAGTCATCGCCTCGTGAACGACATTCATCAAGATCGCCTTATGCCAACATGATTGCGGCGACAAGCAAATTCCGCCGCAGTTCGGCGAAATGTCAATTCTTGCCCGCCCAAATTTAATCGTCCCACCATAACATTGGTGCGATCTCGTGATGTTATGGTTTTACATTCCAATCCATTATGCTGCATTTGCCCGAAAATAGTTTTACCAGCCAATCTACAAGTTGTCTTGTAAAACCAAGACGTTGGCCACACTCGACCACATTGTAGTCACATGTACGTATGGTGCCCTTGTCGCCCCCGATTTCGCAAAAATAAACAAAAAAGACTGGTACCTCCCGGCTCGATTCTGCGATCAAGCCGGGATCCTGGCACTTTCGAAAGCGCGCTCGCTACCTGGGCATGCTGAGCATCTTTTTCGTAATGGGCGCCACGCATTCGACGTAGGCTTTGCAATCCGCAATCGCCAAGCACTTCGTATGCGTCTCCATCAATTCGGTTTTTTGCTCGGCCGACATCTTGCCCGACATGCCACTGCATTGCTTGGCAACGGCTTCCGGCGCCGAGTCATTGGCCCATTCTTCTTTGGCCTTCGTGATCAATGCATCACGGCCGCCCTCTTTTTTGCCTTCCGCGGCAATGCCCGCCGGCAAGTCCAGCGAAATACGCGCGTCGACCAACATCGGAATGAAGTCGTCGGTGCATGTTCGTTGCTTGGCAAAGGAATCCCGGCACGTGGCTTCCATATCGCCGCCGGCCGTTTGTCCGGGCGTCGTTTCTTTGGCTTGATCTGCCCCTGCCCCACCACACGCTGCCAAGCACGCCGCTGCCGCCAATACGAGTCCTGCAAGAATCTTTTTCATGGTCTCCTCCTCCGTGTTCGGACGTTTCAAAGAGGAGAACGCAGGCGGACGCCAAGCGTGACAGGAAATGTTTGGATTGTTGAAGGAGGCGCTCAAAACGCGGTTGGTGCCTTCCTGGACAGAGTCCAAAACCCCTCCAGCGCACCAAATAGGACGAAGCCCGAATATTTCAGCGCGCGAGGGAGGGACCCCACTGTCTGAGCCCCGGAGGGGCGAGTTTGGGGTCCCGAGCGCGTTGAAATATCGGGCTGAGGCCACCCTAGCGTCCAATCGCGAGCCTTTCAGCTCGACGGACTTGCACCCAATCCTGTTCTCCGTGGGGGGTATGGGGAGCGAAGCGCTAACTTAATCCCATTGTCACCTGTCCCGGATGAACGAAGCCGGCTCACAACTCGCGCCGGCTGTTCGTCTCGTACACACGCCCCGGGTTAAAACCCGGGGCTACACAAGACGAAGTCCCCCTGACGGGGGACTACGCAGGCTGATTCAGATCCGCAGCGGTCATTCACGTTCCGTGATTTTCACGGCGTGAATGGCGAGATCAGGTCTGAGCGACGATGCGCAACGACAAACGAGTTTGAACCACGAGATGAGCTCTTAAACCGTGGGCGAAGTTGCGAAAGGCGGCTTAAGTTAGCGCTTATGGGGGGCGAAGCGACCGTCGACGTCTGGCTTTCACGGAGCGGAGCCCACCATCCAACGGACATGTTCCCGCTTGGCGCCCGGGGTATTCGAAAGAACGTGTGGTCGTCCCAGACGGATCTGCTTCCCTCGGCCGTCGAAGTTGTGTACGCTGCGGGCTTGTACGGAGTGCGTACCGTTCATGAATCGGCATAGGAAACTGTCCATCCTGCTTTTTGCGATAGCCTTGCTCGGTCTCGTGATGGGTTGGCGTCTCTTTTGGTTCATTTGCGACGATGCTTTTATTGCTTTCCGTTATGTGAGCAACGCCAAGGCAGGCTTTGGGTACGTTTGGAATCCTCCCCCATTTCGGCCGGTCGAGGGCTATACGAGCTTTCTTTGGGTGCTGCTCATGGATGGTATTTGGCGGCTTTTGGGCATCGAGCCTCCCGCCGCGGCAAATTACGTAACCTTGCTTTTCTGCGCGGGCACACTCGGATTGAGCAGCCTATTGTTTCATTCGATTCTTGCGGCAAAAAAGACCGCACCGCACCGACAATTGATTTATTTTGGCATTTTTCTCTTTGGGATCTTGACGAATCGAACCTTCCTGATGTGGGCCAGTTCCGGCTTGGAAACGGCCATGTTCGGGTTTTTGGTCACGTTTTGGCTGTATGGGTGCTGGAAGCTACCGGATCAGGCGTCGGTTTGGATGAGTCGCACTGCATTCCTGGCCATGCTGCTTGTGCTGACGCGACCGGACGGAGCCGTTTTTTATGGCGTAACCATTCTCATCTGGATGCTCATCCACAAGTCCGAAGGCTCATTCTTGGCCTTGCGGCGCCACATCAAGCAGCTCTTGCCATTGATCCCCGCGCTGATTCACTTGGTCTGGCGGCGCTTTTTCTACGGCGATTGGGTGCCAAATACCTACCGGGCAAAACATCTTGGCGCTTGGCCGAAAGCGGGCGCGTTGTATTTGTTTTCGTTTGTCTGGGAATATGGCTTCTGGTTGTGGTTTGTCCTGGCGATCGTGGTTCTCTACGTCCGTTGGGACTCAAAAAACGTCGAAGTGGCCCAGAAATCCGAGCCATCGGAGCAGCTTCGGCTGCGCATACGTGCCCTGGCGATCGCCGCGCTCGTTTTCCACACCGGGTATTACACGTTCGTCATCGGCGGGGATCACTTTGAATACCGCGTATACAACCATTTGATTCCGCTGCTCTGGCTCGCTTTGTTCTGGATGATCGAGGACGTACGCTGGAAAGCTGGACCGACCTTCGCATTCATCGGTGCCGCATTGTTTCTGTCTTGGCCCCTGCCCTGGTCGCATTGGTGGTGGTCGCGCAAATTGAATACCCGCGAAGAGACGTCGATGATGCTCGTCCCCGTCGCTCCGCATTGGCCCAATATCGTTCGCTGGTATGCCGAACCTTTTGACAATGTGCAAGCTTGGCTGATTTCGCACCTGATTGGTACTCGCCACCAAGAACACAAAGTGGCGAGCGCATGGTGGCTGGATAAAGTCCTTTTGTCGCGAGAAGAAGGCTCAAAAATCCGCGGCGAGTCCTATCCGGTGATGGCGGCATCCGGGTTGATCGGAGGGCTCGGGTGGGTATTGCCGAATGTATCGTTCATCGATACTTTCGGATTGAATGATTACGTCGTGGCGCACCTGCCTGTCGATCCCAATAAAGACCGCTATATGGCCCATGATCATAGTGCCCCTGATGAATATGTGAATGCATTTCGTCCGAACGTCATTCTGAGATACAAAGGCGTTGACATCATCCCGCGCGAAAAACCGCTGACCGCGGAGGAGATTGTCGAAATTGAAACGAAATGGCGTCAATTCGTCGCGCAGCGTGAACAGGCAGCTGGGTTCCAGGCCGACGATGTCGATGCCCGCTTCGGCAAATTCGAGCAGGGCCGAGAGCAGATAGTGCGCCTGCTGCTTGGCGGCTTCCACCATGCCGACGGCGAGGAAGGT
>JBGAOI010000709.1:0-4258 GCA_044221885.1 Polyangium sp. (in: bacteria) | reverse complement strand
TGTAAACGAAGTTTTCGTCGAAGTGGCGTCCAGCCGAAAAACCGCCTTGCCCGTATCTGAACCGTCGCCAGGACTGTTTGGCGAGACAATCCAATTGGACACCGACGACGATCCATTCACCTCGAGGTACCGTTCGTGTCGAATGCTTTGGGCCATTGAATCCAGCATCTTCGACCGGCGCCCGTGGCAGACGGATCGCTCGGTGCGGTGGAATGGAGCCGGCGGAGTTCGAGCAAGTCGTCGACGACGCGGTTGTGATGCGTGTTCCTCGTGTTCCCGGCGGAGTTCCGCGACATCGGAACACGACGGCTGAACGAACTCGCCCTCGAGGTTCACCGCTTGCGCCGAATGCAGATGGCGGAGTCGAGCGCCAAATCGAGTTCGAGCTACAGCGGGTCACCAAAGCGCGTCGACGAACCGCACCGTCACCTTCGTCCACCGGCACGACCAAAGCCATGACCAGCGCAAGAGGCCTCGAGGAAGTGTGATTGCGACGCATCGATGAAGCCGGGGACAACATCGCTCGCGTCCACGTGTAAACGAAGTTTTCGTCGAAGTGGCGTCCAGCCGAAAAACCGCCTTGCCCGTATCTGAACCGTCGCCAGGACTGTCACGCAAATCCCTGCATTTCCCGCCCTTTCCCCTCACTGCTACCGCTCGCCTTGACGCTGTAAGTTACCTCTCCGTTCCCTGTTCCCGTGTTCCCATTCCCAGTGTGACCAAGACCAGACCCCCCTATAAGGGGGGGTCTTGGTCTCACTTGGGAACACGTGGGAACATGGCACCAAGACCAAACCCTGGTCTCACTTTGGTCACGGTCACGGTCAACGGGAACACGCGGAAAACATGCGGGAACATGCGCCTAGCGTAGGGAACACTACGGGAACACGTTCCCGGAACGCGTAAGGAACATCGCGGGAACGCCGGGAACGCAAGGAACATCACGGGAACACGTTCCCGACACTGCAAAAAACTTGGCCACGCGCACCTGTTCCTACATCGTCGCACGTCATGAGCACCGAACCCAACGCGCCCCCCTCGGATGATGACGCAACGCGACAAGAGGACGTCACCACGGATGACTTCTGGAAAGATTACGAGTTCGGAGCCTACAGCGAACGCATCTTGATTGCCGCGTGGCGACACAGCGTCAACGCCTATCCACCGGCCCCGCTACCATCGCCGATCCATCCCGACGTCACGACCGACGATATGGGAAACGCAATCAATGTGCTTTTTGCCGTCATCACCGCATTACGGGACGGCACTCGACACGATCTCGATAATTTGCGCGCCGCACTCGATACATTTGCCGTCAATAGTGGCGAAGTGCCCAAAGGCAAAGAAGAGCAATATGTGTTTTTTATGCGTTACGTTGGAATGGACGCCGCAAATTATCATCTTTTGCGAGCGGATGGCAAAAGCTGGCCATTTCGATTCCAGCTCTTCAGAACGTCCCCTTATCTGCACCGATGCGATCCCGCATTTGTCAATGTCGATGAAGGGTATTTAGAGAAGTGCTACGAGGAAATCGTTTGGGGCGGCAATAACAGGACGGTAAATCATTGGAAACGAGCCGCGGCAAAGATCGCCGTGAGCGTGGGTGCATTTGGCTCGCGTTCAATGGGCAAAACGGACGAAGAACGCGCTGACGAACTGCTAAAACTAATCTCACCCAAATGGTCAACGATTGGCAAAACTCGATTCCAGGACCCCGAGCAACATATCCGCGACATAAAGGCGCTCAAGGAACGCTTACGCCGAAGGTAATCATTACCCGCTAGGTAATGATTACCTGGTAAGTAATCGATCACTTGGCGGTGCAGGTGATTGATTATTTCAAAAGTAATCATTGCAGCATTCTCGACCTAGGTGGAAAACCTAGGCCATGCAGCAAGCAACAAGATCGAAGATTCCCCGCGCCCAAGGCGTCACCGTCCCCGACGATCTGCGCGATGAACTCCGCGCCCTCGTTTCGTCAATAGGCGAGCAACCTACGCTTGATCGACTGAGCATCAGTCGGCCAACGTTCGGCCGCGTAATGGCAGGTTTGCCGGTACGTGTCGGGACGCTCGCCCATATTCGCGAGCAACTACAGACGAACGCATCGCAGGGGACCGCCCATGTCTAACGTCCCGCCGGATGTCCGCGCAGTGCTCGAACCCCTCGCGCGTTGGTTCGTTGCGATCGTCAAGGAAGTCGCATCCGAGCAACCCGCGCCCCTCGAACACTACACGGCGAAAAACGCGCCTATGCCGCCGTGCACATTTCGGAAGTGCTGCCGAACCGGAGTTTTTCCGCGCGCGTCGTGTGCCGGAGGTGAATGGCGCGCCCCCAAAGACGAGGTTGACGCTTGGCTTGCCAAACAGCCCAAACCTCGCGTTATGGCCAAACCAAGCGCCGCAAATGGTGAACCGTCGACGGCGCGAAGTGGTGACGAATTGCTTGCCGCGTTGGAACGTGAGGAAGCGCAAGCGACGCCGCGAAAGGGCAAACGGTCATGAGCACCGAAAAACGATGCTGCGTCGTCGCGGTCGAATTGACTGCGAACAACCATGAGGCGCTCAAATGGATGCGTGGCAAGAATGCCCCGCACGACAAGCCGAGTGTAGAGATCGAGCGGTTTCTTTTCCGTTCCGAAGTGGAGCCGATCGACGCTGTTATCAACCACGAGCCTGGTTTTACCCTGCATCGTGTAGACGTCGATCCGTCGACGGTTGGAGGTTTGCCCGATCTGCCTTTCTCACTTCGGCAACGAATACATGAGGCCAACTACTACGCGATCAAGTGCAATGATTCCCGCGGCGAATTCGACCAGCCGAGCCCCGACGAAGAAAACGCCTTTAATGCGTACCAGGAAAGTCAAAACGAACCGACTCGAGACTCGGTCAACCGAGCCGAACCCGAGATAAAGGCGCAATGGTCGGGCACCGAGCGTCAACACGAAGCGCAGCCCGCGACGAATACAGCGCCAAAAAAGGGCGCCATCTCGTTGCGCGAGGTATTTGCGTACAAGGCCCCGACTGATAAGAAAATCTGCGCTTCGCTCGGAATAACGTTTGGCGATCGACCGATGCTACTGGTCGGTGCATTCGGCACGGCCAAAACGTGGCTCATGCTTTCGCTTGCCATAGAATTTGCCGCCGGCCTACCCCTATTCGGCAATCCAGCCTGGACGCCTGTTCGCCCATTGCGTGTTTTTATTTTGGATTATGAGTTGAGCATCGAAATCTACCAAGAAAAGTTCGGCGAATTATGCGAAACAAAGGGCGTCGATCCTCAATCAATATGGGATGATATTTATTACTACGAGCGGCCAGGGTTTTACCTAAAAGACCAAGATGCGCGCGAACGTATATTGCTGGAAACCAAGGGTTTTGACGTTATTCTTGGCGACGCATTACGCGGAGCTACCCGCGGCACAGACGAAAACAAATCCGAATTTCGAGACCACATCGACTTGCTTCGCGATATTGCAATGGATGGGAACAAATTCGTGTGCTTTTTGCATCATGGGGGAAAGGACGAAACCAAGCCGTTTCGAGGTTCTTCCGGCATTGGCGATGCGGCGGGTCACATGTTTATTGTGACAAACACGACGCCGGACAAACGAGGTCCAAAGCGAGTGCATCATGAAAAACTCGGCAATGGACGTGATCTTGTGGACGACTTTTTCATTCAATTAAAGCGAGACGGGGAAGACGGAAACGGTCCAATGCGGATCACGTTCATGACTGAGGACGAATCAAAAAAGCAAGCCGAAGAAAAAGCCGAAGAAGTATCGAAAGAGGAATTCCGAGACAGAATGCGGCAAGTCCTTTTGATTGTCGCCAAAAAACCAGGCATTAGTCAAAACGAAATCATTAAAGCCGCGAAAGCCAACTCCGGAACGATCAAGACTGTTATCAAGGCTCTTGTCAGATATCAATACATTGAAAACAAAGGAACTGCAAGCGCGCACGAATACGAAAAAACAGCAGCCGGTCAAGAATGGCTCAACAAGGGTTCACGCTATGCCTCGGCTGCCCCAAAACCAAACGGCCCGACGAACCCCAGCACGTCGAATGCCCCCGAGTCAGCGGCGCACGATGATCCACCGTTTACCGTTGAAACCACACCCGAGCAACCAAAGGAAAGTAATACCATGAAAAACCAATCTGATACCGTGGACGCGAACGTTAAAAAGGTTGTCGAATACATTGCCGCACATCCGAAGTGCTCGAAGACGGAGATAAAAATCTACACGAAAATACAGAAT
>JBGAOI010000708.1:0-4259 GCA_044221885.1 Polyangium sp. (in: bacteria) | reverse complement strand
TTGGCCACGGTCATGCTGCTCGTGAGTCAAGCGCCTCACCGACGTTTGGAATGGATTGCGGCGCTGACGATAGCGATTTCCGTCGGCGCGTGCATTTTGGCCTTGGCGGAACGAATTCAGCGTGTACTCGGGGAACGGTTTGTCATTGCCATGGAACGATTGATGGGGTTGATTTTGGTCGCGGTATCCGTGGAGATGCTCGTGCGGGCTCTGAAAATGCCGAATTGGCCTTGGAGCGCATGAGCGCCCTTCCCCAACCTACAACCCGAGCCTCAATTTCCACACCACGACAATCGCTTCCAAAAAAATCGCCCGGCTCATCTTGGATTGCCCTACCCGACGATCCTCGAACACAATCGGCAATTCCTTAACAACAAACCCCTTTGACAACGCGCGATACGTCATTTCAATCTGAAATGCATATCCGGTGCTGTCAATCGATTCCAAATCGATCGCTTCGAGCACTTCACGGCGAAAACACTTGTATCCACCCGTCAAGTCCGCAACGGCGATTCCCAAAACCATGCGCGCATAAAAGGACCCCCCGCGGCTCAACATGCGCCTGCCCAGTCCCCAATTCACGGTTCCGCCACCCATGACATATCGCGAACCGAGCACCAAATGGGTGCCCCGTGCCGCTTCGTCGATTAGCTTGGGCAAACATTGGGGATCGTGACTAAAGTCCGCATCCATTTCCACAACGAACCCGTAGCCCCAGGCCAAAGCTTCGCGAAATGCATGCAAATACGCTTTGCCGAGTCCCCGTTTTTCCGGACGATGCAATACGCGAATCCGGGACTCACGCGCGGCCAATCCGTCGGCGATTGCGCCCGTCCCATCGGGCGAATTGTCGTCCACGATGAGCACGTCAATGCGCGGATCTGCAGCGAGCGCCGCCATCGTAATGGCTTCGACGTTGTCCCGCTCGTTATACGTGGGAATACACACGAGCGCCCGCTCGGCAAGATTCAACGTTCCTGGGGATGCTCCAGACGACACGCCAGAACGATATACACGACGAACCCGCCAAACGGGAGGGCGAAAAGAAAATTATCGCGATGCGACGGTTGGCTGGCTCGAGGGCAAGTCATAAGCGCAACGGAATCCCGTCATGTGACTCACGGTTTCCGGACTTTCCTGGCGAAAAACGGTAGGCCGAAGTTCCGTGGTCGCTCGACGATCGACGCCACCGATATAACAAAAGCCACCGCCGCGCGCTTTTTCAACGGGAAGACCATTGGAAGCAGCGACCGCGCCCTGCAATGTCCATTCGAACATACTGCCCGCAAGATCGAAATGCCCCCAGCGACCTGCGCCTTTGGGCTTGGAGCCAACGGGGAGAATATCTTCGAGTGCACATGCGGCCGTGCCGTCGCCCATGCAATTGAATACCGCATGTTCCGGCGTAGCTGAATCCGAGCCCCACGGATACGGACGATCTTCTTCACCACCTCGCGCGACGTACATCCATTCGACGTCCGTCGGCAATCGACCACCGTCCCAAGCGCAAAATGCGGCTGCGGTATACCAAGAAACGAAGTTTTTCGGACGCGTTTCAATCCCTGATGTCCACGTGTCGTATCGCCGCCAACCCGCAAGGTGTTTGGCATCCTGAACCTTCGCTTCTTTCGTCCAGCGCACGATATGCCCGGTCTGATCATCGAAAAGCACCTCGCCCACTTTGGGCGTCGGTTGCCCCGCATCGATCCACGCTCGGAATCGACCCACGGTCACCTCGAATTTATCGAGCACAAAGGGTTTGACGACGCGCGACTCTGCGGGTGCATTGCCATCACGCCGATATGCAACGACACCTCCCGGAACGCCCAGCCGATCACAACATGATTGGCCCTGACAATCGTTTGTCGCTCCGGAACGGCCATTGCAGCTCGGACCAGCATCGGCTGGTTTGTCTTGGGCTGTAACCACGGGCGGAGCGACTGGCGAGGCAACCATCGGCGAAGCAGCCGGTGCGGTTTGTTCTTCACATGCAGCCGCAGGCGTCGCGTCCGAGGAAGCATTCGATACCGCAGCAACAGCTACGACCGGCGCAGGCGCCTTGGCCGTGGCCGGTTCGGGAACGTTGGCGCAAGCAACGAGACCAACGACGATAGCCGAGACAAACGACACGTTCCGAAGCATGCTTCCTCCTGACGACATGCCGCTACGTTACCAGAGTTCGTTTGTAGTTGAACAGTACGAAATGCTCAGGGACGACGTGCCGATGCCGGGTCGAGCGTTTTGATGGCTCGTTCAGCGTCTGCACGATACGCATGGTTAATCGGGGCGATTTGCATGAATCGTCGATATCCCTTGAGCGCTTTTTCTTTTTGCCCTGTGGCTTGCATCGTTTCGCCGTAGAGAAAATACGCATCGATGTGCCACGCTGCCGAACTATTGGGTTTCGCTTCGAGCAGCGCGATGGTTTTTTCGAGTTCCGGGGCAGCTCCAGCTCGATTGCCATGAGATTCGTAGATCTTGCCCAAGCGATAATGCCATTCGGCCACGGAACTATTGCCATCAATGGCTTTTTGCCAGGAGTTTTCGGCATCGGCCCAACGCGCTTGGTCCTGATAACACAAGGCCATCGTGGCATATGCCTCAAAACGGGACGGACGTTTGTCGAGCGCCGTTTGCAAATCAGCCAATGCATCCAGCGTTCTCCCCTGCTTATGAAGAAGGACGCCGCGCTGCCAAAAGGCATCGGCAAGTTCGCGATCGAGTTCAAGTGCGCGTGAAATGGCTTGTTCGGCACGCTGGACCTGATTGAGTTCGTTTGCCGCCCAGCCGACATAAAGATAATATTCGGCACGATTGGCGTCGATTTCGGTCGCTCGATCGAGGAATCGAATGGCTTCAGCCGTGCTGCCGCCTTTGAGCAAAAGTGCTCGGCCGAGGAAATGATTGGCATCCGCTGACGCGGCGCGATCTTTCAGCACTTCGCGCAAGATCTTTTCCGCTTCGTCCGGATGTCCCGCAATGACTTGCGTGGCCCCAACACGCAATTTGAGGTCGACATCATTGGGCGCTTTTTGCAGCGCCGCATTGTACATTTCGAGGGCCCGTTCGCTCTGGCCCATTTCAGCGTAAAGAATGCCGCGTTCGAGGGCCAATCCCGGATAATCTTTATCGGCCGCCTGAAGTTTGTCGAGAACGGCCATTGCGTCATCGAATGCACGCATTTTGCGCAATGTCTCGCCTAATCGGAAACGCGTGCCCAAGTCGTCATCTTTGGCCAAAGCCGCTTCGTATTCGGTACGAGCTTCGGCAAACCGGCCCGCTTCGGAATAAACGTCGCCTTTGGCCCGGTGCAATGCTGCCAAATTCGGATATTTTGCGCTCGCTTCAGCCTGTTTGGCTTGGGCATCTTCGCCTCGGCCCGTCGCGGAAAGAAGAGCCACGAGGGCGACGTACGCATCGACGATTTCAGTTTCCGTCGTCCCCGCCTTGATCGATTCGAGGTACAACGTTTCGGCGTCTTTTTTATTGCCCAGCGATTCTTCGACGCGCCCCATCCAATACGCACCAATTGCGGATTCGGGTTTGGCTTCGCGAACTTTCTTGGCCAATGTTTGCGCGTCTTTTTTCTTCTCGAGCGCGAGCAGCGTTTTGATGGTGCCAATTTTTGGTGCAATGCCTGCTTCATCGGCGGCCATGGCTTCTTGGAATCGTAAAAGCGCCTGCGAATTTCGGCCGGACCGGAAAAACAGCTCGGCATCGCCCATGAGCGCCTGCACATTACGCGGATCCAATTTCAACGCGGCGGCATACGAATCAGAAGCCGCGGAAACCCGCGAACGCAAGAGATGAATTCGCCCAGCTTCAATGTACGCCTGAACGATTTGCGCGTCGCTCGATGCCGTTCGGACCTCACCTTCCGCCGTAATCTTGTTGAGCAACTCGATCGCTTCGGCTTCCGTCGTCGCTCCTTTGGCCAGAATCGTCGCGAGCAGAATGCGTACACCGGCATGATTCGGCGAAGATTCAAGGGCCGTTCGAGCGCTCTTCTCCGCACCTGCACTGTCGCCAGCCGCGAGTTGCGCTCGAGCCAACCCATACAACGCCCGCGCGCTCTTTTCTCGACTCGCCACCGCGCGCGTCCAAATCGCGACGGCATCTTCTTTCGTCCCGCTCGACAGCTCGACTTCACCCATCAAGACCAGCGCATCGATGTCTTTCACCGACGCCGCCGCCACGAGATCCTTCGCCGTTCGTCGCGCCGCATCGACTTTACCAGCAGCCTTGTGTTTCGCGGCAAC
>JBGAOI010000707.1:0-4285 GCA_044221885.1 Polyangium sp. (in: bacteria) | reverse complement strand
CCGAACCATTCGGCCCAGTACACACCACGATGTCATACGGCGTATTCGTGCGATGATTGGTGAGGTCCAGCGTCATGTCGGGTACGCCGCGAACCCCAAGAAACGTAGCTCGTTGGATCTTCATTCGTCCTCTGCGTGCTAGTGACTGGCTTGGAGAAAGATGGGCAGGTCGATCAGCCCGCGGCTGCGCTGGAGGCTGCGCTTTCGCCGGGATTCAATAACACCTTCGGCGATTGAATGACAATCGAATCCGGACCGATGTGAATCATCGACGAACCCACCGAGATCGTCGTCCCGACTTGGCTCGAAATCGAATGCGACAATGCTTGCGACACAAACGAACCAATCGTTTGCATCACGCGTTCGCCACCCGCCATCGAGATCAGATTGCCCAAAATGCTGGCGATCTCGTCTTTGCCCACCGTCGAAGCCTTGTTGCCATCCACGTTGTGCGTCTGGTTTCCAGCCACTGTCTCGCGATCGTTGCCTTCGACCGAGTCACTGCGATGCCGACCAACGCTCGATTGCTGGTCGTTGTTGACGCGCGTTTTCATGTCCTTCTCGGCACGCATACGCAAAAGCTCGGCGCCGGCCTTGTCCTCGAACATGAATTCGTTGAAGCCGCCTGTCGAAGGTGACGAATTGCTCTTCCAGCCGCTTTGCGTCTTGTTTGCAGGAAGCTTGTACGGTGTCTTTTGCAAGTTCGTGTACACGCGGCCCGTGATCACCGGACGATCCGGGTCACCGCCCAAAAAGTCCACAATGACTTCTTGCCCAATACGCGGCAGATTCGTTCCACCAAAGCCCGAACCGCCCCACGGCTGGCTCACGTGCATCCAACACGAACTGTTGTCGTCGCGTTTGCCTTCGCGATCCCAGTGGAACTGCACACGCACGCGACCGAATTCGTCCGTGTGAATCTCTTCGCCCGCAGGACCGACGACCGTTGCGCTTTCCACGCCTGCCGCTTTCGGCTTCTTTTGACGCAGCGGCGGATGGTACGGTTTGTCCGCGCTACGCACTTCGCAATAATGGCTGATGTCTTCGTTCGAGCGGCCATCGATCCGCGATTCCAACACCAATAGCTTTTTGCCGTCACCGAGCTCGCGTTGCGGGTGGTCGAGGATGCTCATGACCGTGCCTGGATTGAGGTCGATCACGTTCGTATGGAAGCTGGCGATACTCGCGTCGCTGCGGCTTGCATGGAGACGCTTTTCGGTGAGCTTTGCGCCTTCGCCTTCGTCGGCGCGGTGCATGCCCTTGTCGTCGGCAATCGGGGTCGGTTCGCCCTTGTCCGATTCGAACACGAACGCACCGGGAACATAATGAAAACTCTCGAGCTGCTCTTCCACACCACCCGCTCCGGCACTTGCCCCGAGCGGTCGGTCGGCTGGACGGCGATAATCGTGGTCGCGCAAGGTAACTTTGCCCGGACGAACATGTCGGCTGATGCGAACGCCGGTCACATGCTCTTTGTCGGTCGTGCCGGGTTCGTCACGGAACGCAATTTTCTTGGCTCGTTCGTCATTACGTTGCGGCGCATCGGACAAGACGCACACGGTTTTCTTGTCTTTTTCCGTAAAGTAAAACGAAATGCCGGCTTCTTCGAGCATTCGCGACAAGAATCCATAGTCGCTCTCGCCGTATTGCACGCGATATTTACGCGATTTGTATTGACCTTCGATCTTCTTTTCGGTCTCGACGCCCCATTCCTTGAGAAGGTCATGGGCAATGTCGAGTTCGGTCTTGTTCTGGAACATGCGGTGGTTCCGGCGTTGCGACGCGAGCCACATTTTGGGCACAATCACCAAGTGATACGCCGTCATACCTTGCGATTCGGCGCGGAGCTGATGGAACTCGCTCACGATGCCGGTCCAGGTGCGCGGCTGCCCATCGACACTGCGTCCATGGAGAGTGAAGCTGCCTTCTTGACCGATCACAGCCTCGAAGTCGATGTCCGGGTTGCTCGAAAGAGCGGTCACGGTGACCGTGAACATATCGGACATGGACTGATGGACGCTGAACTCGCGTACGTCGAGGGCGTCTTTTGAGGCGATCGTAACCTCCAAGTTGTTGCTCATAAACTCTCCATCTTCGGCGGAAGGTCGGAAGGCACCACGAACGGTGCATAGCAAGGAAGTTGCCAGACGTGTAAAACGCGTGTCGACGACGTTGTGCAGGTTTTTCGAATGGATCAGATGGATCCGAGGGTGGATCATCTGTGAACCTGGGTGGACGGATTTTGATCCAGGTTGAGCATGCAAAACGTGGTTGTTTTGTTGTATGATCCCAAATTCTTACGGCAGGGTGGTTTCGTTCTGGTTGACGAACGTGCAGGTTTGCAGGCAATCCTGGTCGGCCCGAAATTTGCCGTGAGACACCTTCGGTCCAAGGACTTCGTACCCCTTACCCGTAGGTTCCAACCATGAGCATGGAACAGCCCGGCGTGGCAGCCGCGAGCAGCGTTGCAGATCGTACAGCCCAAGCGGCTGGTTGGCAGCTTCCGCCGCCGCCTGGAGATGCGCTCCCGATGGTGCGTGCCGACTTCGAAAATGCCGCCCGCGAGCTCGGTGTCGAAGTGGCGGCCATTCGGGCCGTCTCCAAAGTCGAATCTGGTGGACGCACCGGATTCGACCATCGCAAGCGACCCATCATCCGGTACGAAAACCACTACTTCCAAAAGCTCACCAACGGCAAGTACAACACGTCGCATCCGGATCTTTCCAACGCGTACAAGTCCGCCGGCTACAAACGCACCCATAATGCCAAAGGTGACGCCTACCAAGATCAACAATGGGGCCTGCTTCAAGCTGCATTTGCCCTAGCCCCGGATGCCGCCGTCAAGTCATGCTCGTGGGGCATGTTTCAAGTCATGGGCGAACACTACCAAGACCTCGGCTGGACAAGCCTCGAGCAGTTCGTCAAGGACATGTATTTTTCAGAAGGCCAACACTTGCGCGCCTTCCTTGGTTTTTGCCGGGCCAACCACCTTGTCCGGTACCTCAAAAACCATCAATGGGCCAGTTTTGCCTTGCGGTACAATGGCAAGAAATACCGCGACCACGATTACGACGGACAACTCGCTCGCGCTTACGCGCTTTACAAGCGGCAAGGGTAACAGGTCAAAACGACGCACTTGGAAAGAGCTGAGGATCCGCACGTGAGTTCCTTCTACATGAACGAAGCGATGTTCGACTTGCCCGAGACTGGGTTTGTCGATCGCACGGTAACGTATCTTCGTGGCAAGTCGCCGCATGGCGTAAGTGTGGGCTTGTTGATTGAACGACGACCGCTCGAAGGGAAAACATTACGGGCAGCCGTCGATGAACATCACCGCGAACAACAGAAAAAACGCCTCGGCTGTTCGGTGATGTTCGATCGCGAAGTCGAAGTCGATCAACACGTCGCCATCGATATCGGTTTCCGATGGAACACCGACGACGGCATTCCCGCATATACGCGACGAACCCACCTGCAACTCGGCGACACGCGTTTCATCGTCACGGGGGAAGTGCCTTTCGTCGAGCGCGAGTTCTGTGATGCGTATATGAATCATGTGCTCGGAACCTTGAAGTTTCGCTCGTAAGAAAAGAGGATGAAGCCATGGGCGACGATCTTGATTTAGGCGTCAACGAGTCACACCGCGAAGCGATCCTGGCTGCGAGCAAACGAACGGGCATGGAGCCGCAAGCCATTGCCGCCGTTATCAACGCCGAAGCCGCAAAAAGCAAAAAGGGCGTATGGGATCCCAAGTCAAAAGCAAAGACCTCCACCGCTCGCGGGTTGACGCAATTCTTGGATGGATCGTGGCTCGGCGAAGCAAAGCGCTCCGATACGGTGCTCGGTGAAGCGGCACAAGGCAAATCCAAGGGACAAATCTTGGGCATGCGCGACGATCCGTATTATTCGATCATGGCTGCCGCCGAATACGATTCGCGATTGCTCAAAGACCTGCAAGACAAAGGGCTCGTCGACAAGGAATTAACCGCGACGGAAAAAGCCCAAGCTGCCTATACGGCTCACCACGAAGGTCCCGGTGGCGCCAGCACGCTCTACAAATATCGCAAGGGCCAATTGACGGAAAAGCAGCTCAAGGGGTATCGAGCAAAAGCTAAAAAAATGCTCCCCGCGCATGTGGGCAAAAAAGAAGCCGCTCGGCTCATCAACGAAGCCGGAGGAGACGCCGCCAAAGCGTATTCGGATTGGCTCAATGGGTACGTCAACAAGAACATCCAACCGGATAAGTTCCGCGCCAAACCCAAAGCCGAACCGCAAGCGCAAGGTA
>JBGAOI010000706.1:0-4291 GCA_044221885.1 Polyangium sp. (in: bacteria) | reverse complement strand
ATTTATCACGCTCAATGAAAGCGTTTCGAAGAGGGCGCGATTTCTCGCGCCCCTACGTATGCGTCATTCAACGGGCTGCCAGGAACATCGATACGCGGCAATGGTTTTGGGCGATCATGTTCAGGTGAACCCGAGCGTTTCACTTGGCGTTACATCCGAGCCGATCTCGACTGGACTTTTGCTGTGACGGGTTTCCGTCAACCATTCGAGAGCATCAGGCAATTCACGTATCCAAGGCTCAAATGCATGGCCGCCGTGAAATTCGCGATAGGCAACTTCTGCTCCGGCCGCGGTGAGAGCATCGACGGCCGACAAAACGCCAGCCACTTGCGAACATTCCTGGTGCATGCCAGAAGGAGCATGGGTTGCCCGTTCCACGGTCTCCTGATCGCCCACGCTGAGCCAATATCGTGAATTCGGTCGTCGCTGCCCGCGCACGAGTTCTGCGAACTTTTTGCGATTCCACCAAAACGAACCGGATTGACTCAGGGACGATGAAAACACATGCGGAAACGTCAAATGAATATGCGCACTCGCCAAACCACTGAGACTCAAACCGCAAATGAGATTTCCATGCGCTTGAATGAATTCGAATCGGTTTTTCGCCCAGATGAATAGGTCTTCTGATATGAAGCGGGCAAACCGATCGTTGCAAACATAATCCTCATGTCGAGATTGGCTCCCATGATGGGCAACAATCGCGAACGACATGGGAGGAATTCGGCCATCATGAATCAATTGATCAAGGATCGCGGGAAGTTCCATTTTCAAATAGAAGTCGCCGTCCAAGAACACACAGAGCGGGTGCGGAGTCTTCGGCCCGGTCGAAAACCAAACAGAGCGTGAATAATCGCGGCCTTCAACCGTGACCTGCGCGGTGTTCATCGATTCCTCCAAGGTTCAAAAACGTTATCTTCGTTCGGCCAAAGAGTCAACTGCGCCAAGACGAGCTGCCCACCAGCCTCGTTGTACGACATGCGGCTCGCGATAATGTCCCCGTGCTCAGGCCAAAAAGTAATGAATTCGTCGAGCAATCGGGGCATATCGAGGCGCCCGTCGGGCGAAATGAACAAATGCGGCCCCCGGCTTTCTACGCGTCGCCGAATTTTTTGGCAAGAATAAAACGCCGGCTGGGTTTTGCAATGTCTCGCGGAATGACGGCGTCAAAACACCATACGCGTCGTGAGCCCCGCCGTGGTGCTCGACACGATGGGTGTCACCTCGATTTGCACTTCGCTTTCGTCGTTCGACCGATAAGGTTGCGGTAAATTCAGCAGCAGCATAGCCGCGCCTCCCAGAAATCCCACACCGCCCACCACCAATGCCCCCATTGCGAATCCATTCTTCATCCGGCCTGAACCATAAGGATCGGTCGTGTCCGGGGAACACGAAGAACCACACGCTGCATTCAGGCGCGTATTCGTTTCATCGTAATCGGCTTTTGCAGCCGAACGTAAGCCAACCCCGATGGCCGCAATGGCGACACCTGCTCCGACCACTCCCCAGGGCTTCCAGATTGCCCAGCGGCGTTTCGTCTGCATTGAATCGACACTCAAATGCACAACGCCGGCGATTGCTTTCCCTGCCACCACGGAAATCGGTTTGACGAGTGTGTGGTGTCCATTTTTCATTGCCGTCACGACATGATCACCTGGCAAGAGCATGCGATGCCCGGTGTTTGGACTCCAAAACCACCCTCGGCCATCGAGCAACACGTCCACGTTTGTGTCGGCGCACGTAATCGTTATGGCGCCCAGGTCTTTCTGTTCGAGTTCCCGTAATAACGCTTGGGCTTCGGTAGCCTGCTCTGGCTCGAGCGCTCCAGCGCCCCAAGCCAGGGATTTTTTCAGATTTTCGTGGGCAATGAGCGGCAAACCAATACGTTTTTGCACGCGGGCCAAGTAAAACCGCAACTGAGGATGTTCCCAATACGAAAGCGCTTTTTCGTACCTGTCTCGAGCATCGCCCAAGAGCAATTGTTCGTTGAGCTTTTTGCCTTCCTGGAAAAGCTCCAAAGCTTTTTGCTTGTTCTCCGCGGATACGCCTTGATGCCATGCCAGTTCGGTGGATTCTTGGGCCAACGCGACCGGGGACAACGTCAATGTGGAAGACACGAGAATGCAACCTAGAAGATTTCGGAAGTCAAAACGCTGCATGATGGACCTCGTTGACGATTCAATTCAACCCGCTGCCGATTTTCCCTGCCGCTCGTTCAATCAATTGTTCCAAAGCTTCGCGATTTTGTTTTTCTTTGGCGGCCAAAGCATCGGCTTTTTCTTTTTCGCGGATCGCTTGTAGTTCTGACGCTTTGGCGTCCTTTGCCGCCCGACTCGCTTTGGTTTCGGCCACGCGCGCCTGCGTTGCCGCTTCTCGGGCGGAAACTTCCGACGCTTGGGCTTTCTCGCGGGCCTGTTGGGCTTCTTCGGCGGCTTGTACAGCTTTTTTGGTTTCGGCTTCGGCGCGGAGTTTTTCCTTGTCCGCTTCGTGTTTCAGCTCTTCTGCGCGTTTCTTTTGCGCTTCGGCTTCTTGTTGCGCCTTCTTTGCTTCGTATTCGCGCTCGGCAGACGTTCGTTGCGCTTCTTCGGCAACTTGTTTTTGCTGAAGCGCCCACAAGGCCAAACCTCCTGTTAATGTCGCAATGGTCAAGGACACCAAAGCCACCGCCGCGAGCCTTCGTTTTTGCGCGCGATCCTTGGCCATTCGTTCACGGTGGGCTTCGTCGCGTTCGCGCGCTTGACGCTGCTCGTAGACACGACGCGCGAGCCAATCGTGCCCAATCTCGAAATACCGACTACCTTGATGTTCTTCTGCATGGAGAATGGCCGCCCCTTCGAGCGCCCGGAGAATGGTTCCAAGCTCCTGCGCCGAAAGAATGCGGAGCAATTCTTGCTCGGTGCGCAACGTGCGCGCTCCATCCGCGGTGACCAGGTGATCTTCGAGCAATCGTTGGGCCGCATAACGTAAGGGACCGAGTGAACCGAGGGTCGTTTCGAGGTAATCGCGTAAAACGACTTCCGCTTCCAGTTCACGCGACGATTCGCCCGTTTCGGCGCGTTGTTGAAAGAGGGCCCGACAAACGATTTGCGCATAAGCAGCTTGCGCTTCGGCATCGTCCGTTTCCGTTTGTCCGGCAACTCGCACCTGGAGCATCAAGGCCCGTGTCGCATCGATGTCCCACGTTTGCGGAGGTTTTCCCGCGGCAGCGGCTTGACAAACGGCCGCGGATATTTCAGCGACGGTGAGCGGGCCAATGCGAAATCCGTGGTCGAGCAGGCGTTTGTGTTGACGGAGGCGATCGCGAAAGCGGCCAAGGTAATCCTCACGCAAAGCGAGCAAGACCCGTAAATTGCGTAATGGCAAATCGACGAGGTTGCCTAAAACATCGAAAAAGGCTTCGACGTCGCCGAGATTGCGGCTTGGATAAAGAAGCTGCTCGACCTGATCGAGGTAAATGAGCATGGGGTTTGGCGATCGGCGCGCGACACGTTGCGCGGCGGTGCGAATGGCTTGCTCGGGAGGAAGATCGGTTTGTCGAGGACCGAGATCCAGGTTCGCGTGCATGGCGTCGGCGAGCCATTGCGTTGGATTTTCGTCGGGAGGCCAGGCGTCGATGCGCACGACGTCGATTTCATTGGACTCGATGAGCGACGGAATGGCGGACGCTTGAACGAGGGACGATTTACCGGCGCCGGAAGGGCCGTACACGGTCATGCAGCGATGCGCAAGAATGCTTCGTTCGAGGCGTGCGGAGAGGTCTACGCGGCCATAAAAACGGTCGCGATCGGTGCTGCGGTAAGGTTGAGGTCCCGGGAACGGGTTTTTCTCGATGGACATGGCCGTTTAATCGTGCCGGTACATGGTACCGTTGTTGCCAACGACGAAAAACGTGGAGCCTTGGCCCCAAATGCCGGAAAATGTCGTAAGTGTCCGACCGTTGAGTTTGAGCCACGAAATGCCGTCGTAATGGAGTAACGTCCCGCTCGTGCCGACGGCATACACATCGTTCGATCCGGTACCCCATACCGATTTCAAATCCCTTGTGGTGCCCGAGAACACTTTCGCCCAGTTCTGGCCGCCATCCGTTGAATGCACAATTGTCCCGCCGTCGCCAACGGCGTAGATATCATTCAAAGAACTGCCCCATACTGCATTCAGCGATTGCGTTGTGTTCGAGGTCTGCGGGATCCAGTTCTGCCCACCGTCGGTCGAGTGCACGATTGTCCCGCCGTAGCCAACGGTGTAGATGTCATTCGAAGAACTGCCCCATATCGCCCTTAGTGATTGCCCCGTG
>JBGAOI010000705.1:0-4292 GCA_044221885.1 Polyangium sp. (in: bacteria) | reverse complement strand
ATACGGCCGCGCGCGCGATTGGCGGCGCAGGCATGGACGCATTGGTTGCGCGGGCCAAACGTATTTGGCAAGTGTCTACAGACGGTGTCCAGGGCGCGGATCTTCACGCGTCGCTGCGAGTTGCCGCGATCCTGGCCGCCGTGCTGCTTGCGCCGATTGTCCCGCCGGACGGCACTACGATTTACGGCGTCAAAGGAGCGCGCGAGCGGCTCGACAAACTCGAAAGAAGTTAGGATGAAAGCTCAGGGCAGAGCATAACTTCCGGTGACTTGCGCAATCGGCTCGTTTTCGCCTTCGGAAAACATCAATACATGCCCCACAATCGTTCGCCGACCGCGGCGCAACATCGTCGCTTCGGCAATGACATCCGCGATCGCCGGTTTACGCAAAAAATGAATGTTCAAATTCGACGTTACGGCCATGAGCTCCATTCCGATCACCGACATAACCATGGCATAAAGCGCCGCGTCGGCGACCATCACGAGCAGCGGACCACTCACGGTTCCACCAGGACGAACATGCCGTTCATCAAAGCTCGCACGAAGCCGTGCATATCCCGCCTCGATGCATTCCATCCGAAACGTAAACTGCTGCGTCATGGGAATGCCAAAACGTAATGCCGTTTCGAATTCTTCCGCCGTAATTCGCGAAGCTGCCCGCTGCATGGTCCGTTTGTCTCCTCCAATGCGTGTATCAGAGTCCGAGCCTCGTGGCAATCTCGAAAAACATGACGGGCACTCTTTGCGGCCGGAGTTGCACAATCCCGCCGCTCTTGCCGAAATCAACTTGAAACTTTGCCCGACGCACAAATCGTGACATAGTGCCGCTCGACATGGAAGATTCGTCGAATTCGCCAGAAGCTCGAGATGCGTCGTTTTTTCTGCGCGTGGCGCTCGCCGAGGTGGCTGGCGCAGTTATCGTTCTGGACGACCAACTGCACATTGTGGATTTCACGGCAGAAGCCGAGCAGCTTGTGGGGTCGGCCCTGAAAAAAGGATTGCTCGCCCCCGAAGTCCTTTGCAGCAGCGGTCCCGAACGACCCGTCGCAGATGCACTTGCGGCAGGACGACCCGTGTCGGCAACGATTATGCGACCAGGTGTCGAGCGCGGATATTTGTCGGTGCGGGCGGTTCCTTTGCGCCAACATGAAGCGAAAATGGGCTGGCTCTTGTTGCTCGACAATGACGCTTTGTCCGCCGATCTTCCGGACGCACCCGTGGAAATTTGCGGTGTGTTGACGCGCGACAAACACATGAAAAAGCTGCTTGCGGATGTACGCAAAGTTGCGCGAACGAATGCGAGCGTGCTCGTACGCGGAGAAACGGGCAGTGGAAAAGAATTGATTGCTCAGGCCGTGCATACGCTCAGTCCGCGAAACAAGGGTCCTTTGCGCACGTTGAATTGCGCCGCATTGCCTCCGGCTTTGCTCGAAAGCGAACTTTTTGGCCATACGCGGGGCGCATTCACGGGTGCGGTGCGGGATCAAAAAGGTCACGTCGAATTGGCTCATGGCGGGACGCTTTTTTTGGATGAAGTTGCCGAATTGCCGCTCGAATTGCAGGCCAAGTTGTTGCGTGTTTTACAGGAAAAAGTCGTCGTACCCGTTGGAGGTCGTGAACCGATCGCCGTGGACGTGCGGTTTGTCGCGGCGACGCATCGGTCCTTGCGCAAAGAAGTGGCCGCGGGTCGATTTCGCGCCGACTTTTGCCACCTTTGCGAGCAAGGCGCGCGGACGTTTCGCTCTTGGCGTGGCGGTTCATCGAGCGGATGAACGTGGACAACGAGCGGCACGTGGCTCGATTGTCTCCAGGCGCGTTGTACGCGCTCGAGCATTACGACTGGCCAGGCAACGTCCGAGAATTGATGAATGCGATTGAATATGCGTTTGTCATGGGCGAAGGTCCCGTTCTGACAGAAGCGGACTTGCCGCCAGAGATTCGGGGAGAACGCCCGGCATTTCTCGATGAACCCACGCCGAATGAAACGGTGACCATTGAAACGGCGGACGGACGGGAACTTGGTCCGGAAGAACGACAGATATTGGACGCATTGCGTGAAGCCCGAGGAAATCGACAAGAAGCTGCCGCACTTCTCGGGTACAGTCGGATTACACTGTGGCGAAAACTGAAAGCGATGGGGCTGGACGAGGACGCGGTGATTCGGCATCGACGCAGTCCTGGAGGAACGTCGAGCGGATGATGCTAGGTGAACCCCAAAGTCCTTCAATTTTCGATTGACGCCGGGCATGCATTCTGATGCAATCCGCGCACGATGCGTACGATTTCTCGAAAAATTTGGGCAAGTGGTTGGGTTTTGTTGGCGTCATGCTCGCTGGTAGGAGCCTGCGGTGACACCGGAAGCACCACATCAACATCTGGGCCACCTCCGACGGGCGGGACTGCTGGAATGGCAGGCGCCGGCGGTATGGGAGGCGAAGGCGGTCAGGGAGGAAGCGCAGGAGCTGGTGGGGGCAACACCTGCGACGCGCCGACACCAGATTTGTGTAATGGCGTTTGCACGGATGTTCAAACGGACAAGAACAATTGCGGCACGTGCAAGAATGACTGCACGGATCTGCCCAATGTCGATCCAAATGGCGTGACCTGCGAAAAAGGAATGTGCGTCCTCGTTTGCAACATGGGTTTTGCCAATTGCGACAATGACCCGGCCAATGGTTGCGAAACGGATGTGACGACGGCCGAGAACTGCGGCATGTGCGGCACGAAGTGTGCCGATCCGAATCCATTCTGTGCTCCCGATCCCAACAACGGTGGCCAGTACGGTTGCACCAACAAGTGTCCCCCGGGAACGCCAACGTTGTGCGACACGAGCTGCGTGGATGTCAAAACGGACGAACAGAATTGCGGCATGTGCGGCACGGTTTGTCCCGACGTCATGCACGGTCAAACCACGTGCACAAATGGCATGTGCGGCTTTACGTGCGATATGGGTTACCAGAGCAATGGCACAGCGTGCCTCGATATTGACGAATGCGCGACGAATACCGACAATTGTGATACGAATGCGGCATGCGTCAATACACCAGGTTCGTTCGGTTGCTTGTGCAATACCGGGTATACGGGCAACGGTGTCACATGCACCGACATCGATGAATGCGCTTTGAACACCGACACCTGCGACATGCTCGCCACATGCACGAATACGCCAGGCTCGTATACGTGTGCGTGTCCCACGGGATATGTCGGAAATGGCACGTTCTGCGCCGATATCAATGAATGCGCGGACAACACCGACAATTGCCACATGAATGCAGCCTGCACGAATACGCCAGGCTCGTTCACCTGCGCATGCAACACCGGATTCACGGGCAATGGCGTCATGTGCACCGATATCGACGAATGCATGCTGAATACCGACAACTGCGCGACGAATGCGAGCTGCACGAATACGCCAGGTTCCTTCACGTGTGCGTGCAATACTGGGTACATGGGCACAGGCGTGATGTGCTCCGATATCGACGAGTGTGCAACCAACACCGACAATTGTAGCAATGATGCGAACTGCACCAATACGCCCGGATCGTTCACTTGTGCCTGCAAGACCGGTTTTACGGGCAATGGTGTGACCTGTACGGACATCAATGAATGCGTGCTGAATACCGACAATTGCAGCAACGACGCGAACTGCACCAATACGCCGGGTTCGTTCGAATGCGCCTGCAAAACGGGATACATCGGCGATGGCATTACGTGTGCCGACATCGACGAATGCGCCATTCCGATGATCTGCTCAGGTCTACTGACGTGCGTCAATTCGCCAGGTTCGTACATGTGTTCGTGCTTGGCCCCGAATGAACTCTGCGCTGGCGTCTGCAAAGACACGAGCTCCGACCCGCAGAATTGCGGCGGTTGCGGTACCGTTTGCGCCGCAAGCCAAGCCTGCGTCAATGGCACCTGCGTCGGTACGGGTAACTTGCAGGTGACGTTGATCTGGAACAACCCAGGCGACATGGACCTGCATCTCGTCAATCCCACCACAAAACACATTTACTTCGGCAACAAAGGCCCGAGCGCCGCCACCGACAATGGTCAGCTCGACGTTGACGATCTCTCGGGTACGGGACCCGAAAACATTTACTGGGCGACCAATTTTACGCCGCCCACGGGAACCTATTTGGTGTGCGTCTCGCCGTACAACATTACGCAAAGCACCACGTACGAATTGACCATCAAACGCCCAGGTCGCCCGGACCTCGTCTTGACAGGTACGCGTGCCGTCTCGAATATGAGCTCCGCTTGTGATACGGCTTCGCCAAACTACGTGACGTCGTT
>JBGAOI010000704.1:0-4295 GCA_044221885.1 Polyangium sp. (in: bacteria) | reverse complement strand
TTTTGCAACCCGTGCGTTCCCCACGGAAAAACTCGAAGCCGCCACCTTGACCATTGCCGAACGAATTGCTAAAGTCCCCACCGAAGTCCAGCAATTCAACAAACGCAGCGTACATCGCGCCATGGAAATCATGGGTATGCGCGCGGCCCTTCGCGCCGGTACCGAAATGCAAGCCTTGGCCTCGCAAACCGAGACAGCCAAAGCGTTCTTCGCCAAAGCCAAGGAAAACTTGACCAAAGCCTTGACCGAACGAGACACGCAATTCGGTGATTATCGCGTGGATCCGACAAAAAAACCCACGCCTTGACGTATGGCCATGACGAACGCCCTCAATACCGATCTGCTCTCGGACGAAGCAACGGCTCGTCCGTACGAAGTATTTCGTCGGCTCCGCGAATACGATCCCATCATGTGGAGTCCTCAGCACCACGCCTGGATCATCACGAGCCACGCCGAGCTTGGCGAAGCCTTCAAAGATGGGCGTTTGTCCACCGAACGATTGCAAAATTTTCGCGAGCGTTTGCCGCCGCCGAAACGTGAAGCGCTCGAATTGGCCATTCAATTGCTCGAAGGTTGGATGCTTTTTTACGAACCGCCGAAACACACGCGTCTACGCGAACCGCTCAAGCGCCGCTTTACCCCCAAAGCGCTTTCGTCCCTCACGGAAGACATTCGTTCTGTGACTGCTCAATTGCTCGATACCATGGAAGAAGCCGGAGAATGCGACCTCGTCGAAACCTTTGCGCATCCACTTCCAGCCCAAATCATTGGTCGTCTTTTTGGAGTGCCCGATGAATTGCAAGATTGGCTTGGTTCGTGGTCGAGGAAATTCGGCAAGTTCATTTTTGGAGCGACGCGAGATCCCGATTATTTGCGCAGTTCGCGCGAAGCCGGGGAAGAGTTTTATCGGATCATCGGAGACCTCGTCGAGCAAAACGCGAAGCGCCCCACGGACAATCTCATTTCGGCCTTGCTGGCATTTCGCGACGACGACCATCCGGAGCAAGGTTTGTCCCGTGCAGAAATCTTGGGAAGTTGCTCGGCCTTGCTTTTTGCCGGTCACGATACGACCACAGCATTGCTCGGTTCTGGAACGGTCGCCTTGCTCGAAAATCCTCGAGCCGTGGAATGGCTCCGCGCGCAGCCCGGTGACGAGCTTCCCGAAACGGCCAGCGAAGAATTGTTTCGCTTCGAATCGCCGGCCAAAACAATGATTCGAATGGTCGCGGAAACGCACGAACGCCGAGGTCACCGCCTCGAAGCAGGACAAACGGTGTACATGGCCATTGGTGCGGCCAATCGCGATCCTGAAGCGTTCACAAATCCCGATACGCTCGATTTGCAGCGGGATCCCAATCCGCATTTGACCTTCGGATACGGGCGACATTTTTGCTTGGGCGCTTATTTGGCGCGCCTCGAAATTCGCAATGCGATGCGCATGTTGCTGGATCGGTTTCCACGTCTTCGTCTCACGGGACCGGTGGAATGGCGCGCAACCATTTCCGATCGTTCCGCCAAACGAATACCTGTGGCAGTGCGGTAACGTGACGGCGCCAGATTGTAGAACGCGTTGCTTACAAATGCTCGCGGTCCCGCCGTGCAAAATCGTCTCGTGCCTGAGAAAAAAGGACTAGCCGAACGCCTTCGCGTACCCTATCCTCGTTCCATGAAGGCGAAATCGCTTGCCCAAGCGGCGTTGGTCTTGGCCATGTTGGGTTCGAGTGGCTGGTCGTACGCGCAAGATGCGGAACCAACAGCCCCCTTGGATGACACCGAGGTTCAGCTCAAAGACGGCGAAACGAAGCATGGAACGCTCGTGTCCGTCGAACCCGGCAAACATGTCATTCTCATGATCGCGGGCGAGCAGAACGTCATTCCCTGGGCCAATGTCGCGAAGATCGTTTCCGGCCTCAACGAAGCACCTCCAAGCACGCCTCCAAGCGCGCCTCCAAAGCCGCAAACCACCACCAAGACCCCTCAAACACCTACCGCACCCACCAAAGGCATGCCGTTCGTTCACGTCGAATCGAATTGGCAAGAGGTGGAATTGCACCGCGTCGACGGGGAAATCGGGGCTGGCGTTTACAGCAATAAAGATCAAGTTGGACCGCAAACGTTATCGAAATACATCTGCGAAGCTCCCTGCGACAAACTCGTGGATGGACGCGATGGCCACCGCTTTTTCTTTTCCGGCCCCGGCATGTACCCTTCGCAGCAATTTCGCTTGGAACAACAGGATGGCTACATCACTGCTCGCGTTCGTGGCGTCGGCCTTGGGCGATTGATTGGCGGCGTGTTATTAACGACAACCGGCGGCATGTTCGCTTTGAGCGGAACGATGTTATTCGGGTTCAGCTTTGCAGAGCCAAAAGCGACCGTCGAGAATCCGGATCCTGCACGAAATCAACAAGAGATGCGCACAGCAGGGATGATTGTTGGCGGCATTGGCACCGGTATGCTCATTGGAGGGATCTATTTGCTGTCCGGAGGTCGAACGCATGTCGACTTGATCAAAACGCCGAAGGGGGAAACGGCCCTGGCCTGGGACCGCGGAGCATTTCGATTTTGAAATACGCGCCATCCCGTTTGTAAAGGCCAAAGTTCGGCGTCAAACCTAAAATGGTTGTTCTTGCCGAGCCCTGCTTGCCCACGATTCTTCGTCAACGCGCCAACGCCGCGTCGACTTGCTTCCGAAACACGTCCACGGGTTGCGCCCCAACAAGCCTCCGTCCATTGACGAAAAACGTCGGCGTTCCGACGACCGTAACCCGTCGAGCCTCCGCAATGTCCGCTTGAACCGCCTCCGCAATGCCTTGGTCGTCCAAGTCCCGCGTGAATCGATTCATATCCAGCCGCAGCTCCTGCGCATAACTCAAAAGATTCGCTCGCTCTTGCGCATCTTGATGCGCGAACAGCACATCCTTGTATTCGAAGAACTTGCCTTGTTTGTGAGCCGCGAGCATCGCCTTCGCTGCCAATTGCGCATTCTTGTGAAACGGCATGGGCATATTCTTGTAAACGACCCGAACTTTGCTACCGTATTCTTTCTCCAGCGTCCGAAGCCGCTCTTCACCTCGCGCGCAGAAGGGGCATTCCGTATCGGTGAACGCCACAATCGTCACCTCGGCATTCGCACTTCCCCGCGATGGCGATTGCCCAATTTCGATGGAGTACACTTCATTATCGGGAGCCTCTTTTTTCGCTCCTTCGGCGCAATCACAATCGTCCGATCCGCAAGCGCCAGATCCCGGTTCAGGTTCCGCCGAAGCTGTCGCACTTTCCATGATCTTCGCATACACATTTTCCGGACGAACGCCCGTCACCACCAACGCTTCGGCGCGACGTAATTCCTCTTCAATGGTCATCCGAAAAGACTCGGCTGGTTGCGCGCCCGCCATCCGCACGCCATTGACGAAAAACGTCGGCGTTCCTTGAACACCGAGCGTCTTGCCCATTTTTAACCCCGCATCGACATGATCGGCCGCCGCTTGGCTCGTTCGATCCTTTTCGAGACGCTCCAGATCCAGACCCAAGTTTCGCGCCAAAGCAGCAAGCCCGGCATCATCGAGGTTCTTTTGGTTGTTGAATACAACGTCCCGAGCTTCCCAATACTTCCCTTGTTCTCCGGCGGCAAATGCCCATTTCGCAGCCAGAGCCGCCGTCGCATGAATCGGCAATGGATATTCGAATGCCGCCAAGCGCACGCGGCCTTGGTATTCCTGGACGAGCGCCTCCACGGTCGCATGCGCCTTGCTGCAATACGGGCAAGCGTAATCCGAAAACTCGACAATCGTCACGAGCGCCTTGTCGTTGCCCTTGATCTTCGCGCCAACCAGCGAGACCCGTTCGACTTTGGCATTTTTTTGCTCTTTGGGCGCTTTCACCTCGACCTTGTTTGCCACGGGTTTTGCCTCCGCTTCGTCCCCTTGCGTTTCAACAAACCCTGTACCTCGACCACAAGCCGTGATCAAGAGCGAAATGGCCACAACCAATCGACCCATTTGTGTCATCGAGCGCATACACGACTCCCTGCTGGCCTCTCGGCCATTGTGATGTTTCTGGATGTTTCAGCGTTCGCCGTTATCGGAGAATTACGGCAAAAACATGAATTTCGAGCCTTTTCGTCTTCATCGGTGTTGATCAGACAAACAGTCACCCGCCCCGGCTCATGAGGCCGTCTCACAACTCCGTTCACCTCGTCCACGACGTGACCCCGCCCACGGTTAAAACCGTGGGCTATTCAACAAAAAGTCCCCCACTGCCAGTCCGGACTGGCGTCATGGTTTCACCGCGAG
>JBGAOI010000703.1:0-4298 GCA_044221885.1 Polyangium sp. (in: bacteria) | reverse complement strand
GTCGTGGAAACACTCAATCCCACACTGCTTGCGTTGTCCCCCAATGCCGAGCGAAGTGGTTCGGAAGATCGAACCTCAGCATTCGATCCGCGAAAAGATTCAGGTCAACCCAATGGAGTGGGGGCGGCCGGCGTGCTCACCATGCCTGGCGTCTTGAGCGGGTTTGCCCGCGAGCGCGTGCGTGGGGCGCGATTTCTGGAAACCTTTGCTTGCAAACGATTTGTACCTCCTCCGGCCGATGTACAATTCAACGCGTACCTCCGGGATCCCGCCACGGAAGGCGTGTGTCAGCATTGCCATGCCGTGGTGGATCCGGCGTCGATTCATTTTAAGCGTTGGGGTTTCGGAGGGTACAACAATGAACCCATCATGGCGGGAATTGGAGATTGGCAATGGCCGCAAAACCCTTATGCCGATCCCTGGCGTCGCTGGGACGAGAACTTTCTCCCGAATACGCGCATCACGCCGGTAACCGAGGCCGAACTACAGGCCAATCCATTGGCAAGATTCATTGATTTCTTGCCGCCGGACCAAACGTTGTTCGGACTGACGTCCGATGGGACCATTGGGCCACTCGGATTCGGAAAATTGCTGGTCAAGAGTGGCGAATTCGACCATTGCATGGTGCGGCGCCTGTACCAAAAATTCATCGGTCGAGAAGTCGACGCCGGCTCGGAAGCGCCACTCGTGAATGACCTCGTTGCTGAATTCATCGCACAAGGCCGCGCGCTTCGACCATTCGTTCGTTACTTGCTGGAGACAGAGCAGTTCCGGAGGGGACTATGAAACGACAAACCATTCTGATGCTTGGCGCCTTGACCGCGTTTGTCCCTGCCGGATGCAGCGGAAACAGCAACGCCCCCGCTTGCGGCGAACCCGGGTCAAACCAATACGTGATGGAAGGACTCCGTTCGACATGCGAAAAGTGTCATTCCACAGGTTCGAACAAACCTTACTTTAGCTCGCTACAAGCCTTCGAAGACTTGCTGGTCTATAACAAGGCGCTGGTCAATCCTGGAAATCCCGCGGGAAGTGAATTGATGCATTTGCTCGAGGGCGCGGGGACGGGGCCATTCAAGCAAATGCCCACCGCAGGCGCGTCGTTCAAAGACCTCGATGCGCAAGGCCAAACGCAAATTTCCTTGGCCGATATCACGTCGTGGATCAATGCCTTGCCGCCGCGTTCGACACCTTCGTTCGATTATCTGAAGGCCCCGACAAACCGAAGGATTACCGCCGAAAAAGTGCTGACGACACTCGATGCCACGCTCGGTCTTTCCGACGCGGATTTCTTCTCCGCCGATTACAAATCGGTCATGAATGCCGATGGCCTTCCGGCACGAAGCGCGGATGCATTGACCGTCATGGAGGATTATTCCTTCAGTGAAGCCCAGGTGTATCCCCGATTCGAGGCGCTCGGCGGCCCTGTTTGGCTCGTTAACAAGGGCCGAGATTCGACAATGTCGCCATCGTTCCTCCAAGCAATCACCCAAATGGCCCAAGCGCGTTGTCGGATGGCCATTGAAAAGTCCGGGAACACGGCCATTCTGAAATTCGTCACCTTGACGCAAACAAGCGCCGACGCGGATGCAGCCATTCGGCAAAACCTGAGTTATCTGTATCTGCGATTCCTCGGGGAAGTTCCAACGGATGCCGAGATCGACGACCTGCATTCGTTGTACATGGCGTACGAACCCAAAGACACGACCACAGCTTGGACCGCGGTATGCGCGGGGCTTGTGCGTCATCCACTTTTCTTGACGTATTGAGCCGGAGGTCACCATGACGAAAACAACACGACGATCCCTTCTCTTGGCCGGCCTTGGCGCCCTGCAGCTCGGACTTTTGGAACGTTATGGGTATGGTCCGCTTTCGCCGCGTATCGCACGCGCAGCGGGCAACGTTCCAACGAAGTTACTGACAATCTACGTGCCTGGTGGCTGGATGCCCGTGTATCTCTTTTGCCCCTTGAAAGCGGCAGAAATTACGAAATCGCTGCCACAGCCCATGATGGCGCTTGGAGAACCCGCGTATTTTCTTCCGGAATGGGTCAAAAACTTGGATGGTTCAGGCGATGCCGATGCGGGAGCCAAAGTTCAGCGATTGCGTCTCGCTCGGATGTGGGACGAAACTTCGTTATCGCAAGGGCAAGCCGATCAGAAAATCGAATTGCCTGGCGCTCCTGGCGTGACGTCCGCGTCGCACGGTTGGGCGTGGATGCACCATAAGTTATGGGAAAACACGTCCGTCGTTCATGGCGTGGATCAAGGAACGGCAACGCATGCCAGTGGTCTCATCAGCGCGTTATGCGGCGCAGCGGGAGCCGATTTTCGAGCGCCCGCAATGCACGCGGTCGTCGCCAATGCCCTGTTCGATGCCTACAAGGATACGCGCCCCCTACCAAGCGTGGCTGTCGGCGGAGGCCCGGTTCCCATTTCCCTCGATTTGCCAGCCGTTGCTGCCCCAACGTTGCTTGCATCGACCAAATCCATCGATTGGCTGCTTTCACAACGAAATGCCAAAGCCTGGACGAATATCGACGATCGAATGCCTCGTCCAGGTTTGGACTTCCAAGGTGCGAGCATCGGTGACCTCCCCGCAACCGCCATTGACGAATATGCGCTCAAAGCCATACGGGATCGAAAAGGTTTAACCAGCACGGGCACGGACGCGTTGCTCGAGAATCTGTACCAAGGTTACCAAGGTGTCAGCAAAATGTTGGCGCGCGATGTCGTGTCTACGCTGGAGAAAACCAAAGGAACAGAGTACAACCTGACAAACTACTGGGCTTTCAGTGGGGCAAACTATCCGTGGGGAAGTTCTATTTCGACAAACAAAGCCGATAGCGGTGGCAATACCTGGGGCGATCGCTTCGACCTGGCGTTGAAACTCTTGAAGAGTGACCTTGCCACTGCGGTTAGTTTGAGTTGTCCAGGCGTTGGCAATTTCTACTTCGACACCCATGGTTCCGCAGAAGGGACGCATTTCGTCTACGTGCGAGCGGTCTTCGACATCATTGGGCGATTGCTTGGCGAAATGAAAGCCACGCCGATCGGTAATGGTAAAACATTGCTCGACGACACATTGGTGGTCGTATTCAGCGAATTTGCACGAACTTGGCCACATGCGGGAGACCATTGGCCAACAACGAGCGTGTTTTTCGCTGGTGGCGGCATCAATACGAACAAAATGTTCGGTAGCTACGACACGTCGGTTCCCTCCGCCGGTGGATACCTTGGTTCACCGATTGATTTGATTGACGAAGGTGGTTCACCCATCGTTCGTCCGCCAAAGAGCGCCGATATCGTGCACAGCACGTATCACATCATGGGCATCAAGGACTTCTTCGTTCCCGGCGGAAGCGCAGATATTGTCGGATTAAAAGCGTAGCTTTCCGTCAAACAACCTCGCAAATGCGTGGGGCAATCCGCATTTGGGTCCATCTCAACGTGGACCCAAATGCGGTACCTTGGATTGGCCGGTGACGGCACCAGGGTTTGTCCCGACCCCATTCGAACAAACACTACAACTTCGCGGCTGCAGCGAGCACTTCTTCGGGGCGCGGAGCAACGCGGAGATTGTCCGAAAATACTGTCCAGCGAATCACGCCTTGTCCGTCGAGAAGAATCTCCCCGGGACGCGCAATGTCTTTTCCGTCGTTCCGACCTGCAGAATGGATCAAGCCATATTGTTTGATGACTTTTTCTTCTGGGTCGGAAAGCAACGGAAACGGCAGCGCCAATTCAGCTTGCGCCGTGGCCAACATCTCCTTGTCGTCGCTGCTGATTGCAACAATCCGAATCCCCTTCGCCTCGAATTCCTTCATTTTGCTCGCCAGACCGGCAAGCTCGGATCGACAGAAGGGTCACCAGACGCCGCGATGAAAAACCAGCAACACGGGTTGTCCGCGCGTTGAAGCGAGAGAAAACGTTTGTCCCTTCGCTTCAGCAAGTGTGAAATCCGGTGCGCTCGAACCAACGGCCAGCTCTTTCGGCACGCCGGGGATCTCGTAACTCACGACGTGGAGCAGGAAAAGAAAAAACACCGTGGCCAAAGTCGCGAGCAAAGCGCTTGCTGTCGCCAAAATGCGCAGACGTTTCTGCAGAAACGCTTGAATGGCCAAACCAATAGCGACGAGCGTTGCGGCCACCGCCACGAGCTCCATCGGCCAGGGATTGTCACGTAGTGACGCGGGAATTTTCCCCGAGTAGGTGAACGCGACATAAGGTATGAACCCAAATGCCAACGCCACGACGACGCTTGCAAGAGGAGTCCACCAACGTAGAGTTCGCATGTGC
>JBGAOI010000702.1:0-4306 GCA_044221885.1 Polyangium sp. (in: bacteria) | reverse complement strand
TGTTGCGGAGTCACCTCGGCGCACGTCCCACGGCGCGTGAAGAAGCAGCGGCAGCACGTCGCGCGACGCCTCCGCCGAAGCGTGCCCGCGTGGAAGCTCCCCCGGCCCAAAAACCGCAAGCTGCGCCCGCGCCTGCCGCGCGCGTTGTACCCGCAGCGCCTGTTGCACCCGCAGCGCCGATTGCTCCCGCAGCGCCTATTGCGCCGGCAGCACCGATTGCTCCGGCAGCACCCATTGCGCCTGCCGCGCCTCTCGCGTCCGTTTCACCTGTGGTCGTTCCGGACGAACCCGCGCGCCGAGTCGAAACGCCCCCGGTCGCAGCGCCCGTTGAACGTGAACCTCGTGAAGGACGTGAGCCTCGTGAAGGACGTGAACCTCGTGAAGGACGCGAACCTCGTGAGCGGCGTGTACGTGCGCGACGTGAAACGCGTCCAGAAATGCCGCGGCCTCCCGCGAGCAACCGGGCGCCAAATCGTCCCGTTGTCGACGAACTGCCTGCGGCCAAACCAGCGCCGGCACGATCGCGTACCGAGACAAACGACGATGTATTGGCTGCGCTTGCACCTGTGGTGCCGGTAAACGCCTCCGAACCCTTGCCGCCTCCAGCAACGCCTGCGCGGCCGCCTGTGCGACACGCAGACTTCGCGACATGGCAACCGCCGATCGAAGAAGGCGACGATCAACCCATCCTTGGCGACGGCGGCGCACCTCCGGCGCGAGATTCACGGGATGGGCGCGAAAGTGCTCCGGCGATGCATCGAGCTGCGGACGTGCAGAATGCCAACGATTACGTCGAGCTCTTTGTGAGCATCGGTCGACGTGACGGGGTTCGTTCCGCAGACTTGCAAGAGCTGCTCGTGGATCACATCGGCCTCGACAAGGACGACGTCAAACGCATTCGGGTCCGCGAACGCAACGCGTTCGTGAGCATTCGCAAGTCCCAGGCAAACCGCGCACTTGACGGGATTTCCAAGGCTTCTTGGGGCAATCGTTCGCTCACCGCCGAGATTGCTCGGGAGCGTCCGTCGTCCGGTAACGGGGATGGAGACGGCGAAAACGCAACCGATTCTTGAAAAAAACGTCCGTTAGGCGCTTGTCGCGGACGTCAGTCCGGTTCAGATGGTAGCCCCATCATGGCTACTGCTCGGTTCGTGCTGCGTCAGCTCTCCACTGCATCCACGATTTTTCTCGTCGCGACCTCAGCCGTTGCGGCGCCTCCTGAAACGCCGGCGGTCGTGGTCGAGCAACCACCGCCAGCAACACCTCCGCCTCCACCAACGCCCCCAACGATCACGGTGGACGATCCTTTGCTCGCGCCGATTCCGGCTGCGCCCAAAATTTTGACGACTTGGCAAGAAGCCATCCAACTCATCGATTCGCGATCGACGGATTTGCGAATCGCCGAACAAGAAGTGGCGCGAGCAGCAGCAGCGAGTCGCATGGCGCTCGGCCGGATTCTTCCGACGGTGAACGCGACGGCAAGCCTTCAACATTCGCCTGATCAAACTGACCAGCCTGCAGGCACGACCATCTTTGGCCTTCCTGCCCCGTTCGATTTCTCACAACGCAGCCGGTCCAGCACGACAGGTGGGAGCGTCACCCTGAGCGTGCCGATCCTTCGACCGCGCGAATGGTATGCGTATGGGACGGCGCGCGAATCCGTGGAGATGGCGAAATTGTCCGTCGTGGATCGTCGCCGTCTGCTCATCACGAACGTCGCATCAGCCATTGTGTCCGTGTTTACAGCCGAACGCGTGAGTGAAATCAATCGCATCGGACTCAAAACCTCCTTAGAAAGGCTGGAATTGACCCGCCGACGAGCTCGTCTGGGTACGGCAACCCGCCTGGATGTTGTCCGCGCCGAGCAAGACGTGACCTTGGCAACCAATACGATCATCCAAAGCGATGAGTCGCTGCGTAAAGCTCGCGAGGCTTTGGGGCTGGCGATGGGTGCAGACGAACCGTACGGTGTCGCGCCAAACATCTCGCTCAATGCGATTGAAACGAGCGTTCGGACGATGTGCAAAGTTGGCAAACCCGAGGATCGGGCCGACATCCGTGCAGCGCAAAGGCAGTTGGACATCAACAAGCGCCAAGTGACCGAGACAAGACTCGGATTTTTGCCGACGGCCAGCGTGGACCTGACGGGGTCGACGGGAACGAACCACCGTTCGACGAACTACCTTTTCCCTCCGGAGGCCGATCCGGAAATCGTGAAGAGGTTTCCGCCGCAAGAGCAACCGACCAACCGCAACTACGCGTGGTCCATTCGCGCTGTCATCAACATTCCAATCTTTGATGGTGGGGTACGTTATGGCGAGACGGCTTCGAGTCGGGCGACCATGGAGCAGCAGGAAGTACGCGTAGAAGCGGCGACGCGTCAAGCAACGCTCGAGATTACGCAGGCGAACCGGGCGGTGGAAGTGGCCGAGCAGGCGCGGGCGAATTCGGAGAAAGGCCGGGATTTGTCGAAAGAAACGGCGCGGCTCACGCAAATTGCTTACGAAGCGGGCACGGCGACGAGTTTCGAGTTGGTGGATGCTTCGCGGCGGCAACGGGAAACGGAGCTGGATTTGGTGGTGAAGGAATTCGACGTGCTCAAAGCCAAGATCGCGGCGCTCTTGGCGGCGGCGGTCTGCGATGAATGATTCTACGTCATCGCAACGATTCTTTACACTGGGCACCTCCCGCAACGGCACATGATGCGTTACGCTGGGGGCCTCCGATGACTTCCCTCGCCCTCGACGCCACACTTCAGCAATCCAACACACTTTCCGCCAACGCGAAAACCGTTGCGGCAACCAACAGCGACGCGTTTGCGTCGGCGCAGACCGCAGTTGCCGACTCGTCGGCAAACGTAGGCGGCGAAATGCGCCTCGTGGGAACGACGACCTCGGGAGGGCGCACGACGGTTCTGCCGAGAATTTCGGGGGATGGACGAAATGTCGAAATCGTCTCGGAAACACGTAATCGTTATGAGCCGCTGAAGTTGCTGGGTTCTGGGGGGATGGGCGAAGTTGTTTTGGTGCAGGATCAAGACATCGCCCGCAAAGTCGCCGTCAAACGGCTATTACCGGAAGCAAACGACCCGTTTTTATTGGCCCGATTCGTTGATGAAATTCGTACCGTCGGGCGCCTCGAACATCCCAATATCGTGCCGGTGCACGACGTTGGCGTCGATGATCAGGGGCGATACTTCTTCGTCATGAAATACGTCGAGGGGGAAACTCTCGAACAAATCATTCGCAAATTGGCCGAAGGCGACCCGGACTATCACCGCAGGTATTCATTCGAACGGCGCATTGAAATCATGCTCGATGTGCTCAATGCGCTCGATTACGCGCATGGCCATGGCGTGATTCATCGGGACGTGAAACCGGCCAATGTCATGGTCGGTCGATATGGCGAAGTGGTGCTGATGGATTGGGGTATTGCGAAGCCGCTCGAGGCACAGCGCGATATGGTTCGGGTGACCGACGGCACGATTGGCGAAGAAAACGAACGCGGGCGCATGTTCATGACGCACGTGGGGTCGTTGGTCGGCACGCCAGCGTATATGTCGCCGGAGCAAGCGCGTGGTCATGGCGAGCAGATCGATGCGCGAAGTGATCTTTATAGCGCAGCCGTGATGCTCCACGAATTGATTACGTTACGCCATTACCTTGCGGATGAAACAACGGTGGAAGGACTTCTCGCGGCGATATTGGCCAAAGAAGTCGACGGCCCAGCCGACGCCAAATCGTGTCCAGCGCAGCAAGGAATGCCGGCGGAATTGATGTATGTTGCCATGAAAGGCTTGGCCAAGAATCCGAAAGATCGCGCTTATGCGACGGCGTCGGATTTCGTCGCCGAATTGCAGCGCGTGTTATCGGGAACGTTTTCCGTGGATTGCAAAACGACGATGACCAAGCGTATTTTGCGCGAAGCAGCTCGAGCGGTCGATCGTTACCCTCGCCTTGCACCGTATACCCTGCTCGGCGTGACCGTTGCTGTGTTATTTGCAGTTGTCGAAGTGGTACGTCTCATCGCGACATAATCGTCCGATGATGTCCCGGTACGGGATGAATGTTTCGGTTTGTCGGGGATACTTCGAATTCAGCGCACGCCTCACGAAGGCAGGCGCGGATTCAAGGAATCATTCGCCAATTTCTTTGGCGAGTTTATCGACTTCGGAATCCACCGAATCTTTGTTGATTTCTTTTTCGGCGTCTTCTTCGAAGTCGGCAATGGTGGGCAAGTCGTCGTTGTCTTCGGCTTGAGCAACCGCAGCGGGCGTCGCGGCAGCTTTCGGAGCTTCTTTGGGGGC
>JBGAOI010000701.1:0-4319 GCA_044221885.1 Polyangium sp. (in: bacteria) | reverse complement strand
TTTTAACCCGAGGCGTCGTAGCAGAGCGACAAACTGTTTGCAGTGATAAGACCGTCTCGTTCATCCCGCGCGGGGCAACGGTTTGGTATCATCGCAAATTCCGTGGGATCAGGAGGTTTGAGCCTTCACGAAGTTTTTCCGCGATCTTTTTTTCGAGTTCTTTTTTCGCGGCGTCTTCGTTTGGGAAGTCTTTTTCCTTGCGTTGTCCTTTGGTGCCTAGCCGTCCGAACTCGACGATGAACGTCGTTCCAACGGACTCAGCTTGCCAGAACTTCGCGCTTTTCCCTTCAACGAATTCGAATCGCCGCACGCGTCACCCTCGGCGCGTGACGTTACTCGATGCGCTGGAGGTTTTGTTGAGGATGTTGATGCTGTGTGCGTGACTTGATGTGTGTAATCGAATCAACACGGGGCACGCTCGGCGTGGTTGGAGTGCGACCAGGGTGAAGGTGTTTGGCGATTGGTGGAATGCGAAGTTACGCGAGCTGGTGGTGGCGTCGGCCAAACCGTACGTGCCGGCGCAGGAGAATACCGCGCCAAACCCATTGCAGTTGCCCATATTTAGCAAGGATTTCGCCGAGCCCGACGAGGATGTCGGCCATAAGCGTCGCAAACCGTGGGCGTGGTTGCTGCGGCATGTATTTGCAATAGATGTGAACGTTTGTCCGAAATGCAGTGGGCGAATGAAATGGTGCCAGGTGGCATTGACGCTAGATGCCATTCGAGATGGCTTATCAAGGGCGGGTTTGTCGGCGCGCGGTCCGCAAAGGTCCAGAGAGTGCCAATGGGGCAGCTCTCGTTACCGTTTCCGAAGATGCGTCGGGCCTGAACGAGCGACGCATCCTGGGTGATGTTGTGCTCGCATTGGCCGGCGCCGATGCATTGGTGCGTCCGCGGCTCGAGAAAATGGGATGCGCGTGAGTGTCGACGATCCCGGAGCGAACGAGGACGGTGTCCGGATGCGCGCGAGTGCACAGATCCGTAGGAGCGCCGCTGGGCAACAGAGACGCGTCACGTGCGAAATTGTCGGGTTATTTTTCCCAGGCACCTATTGCCGCCATGCTCGATTGCACTTGCGTCGGCATATAGGCCATTTCTGCATACCAGCGAGCATGACGCAACGATGAATTGACGTGACAAACTCCACGCTGACTACGGGTTTTCGTGGGGGTTTACATTCCTAGACGAAGCTCAAAATTTCACAACAACGTTCTCGGATCGCCATGATCGTCCGCCTTGTCCGGTCATGCCTCTTGATGCCGACAAACCTTGACATCGTTTGGTTTGTCGTGTAGAGTCGGCGTCCGCGGAAGCCCAGACGTCATGAAAATTCCCTACGGCATCGCCGATTTTGCCACGATCCGCCGAGAACGCCTCTTCTACGTCGACAAGACGCCGTTCCTCGCACAACTCGAAGATGCCGGCCACAACCTGGTGTTTCTCCGTCCGCGCCGTATGGGGAAATCGTCGCTCATCAATATGATGGCGCATTATTACGACATTTCACGGGCTCACGAATTCGACGAGCTGTTTGGCGGATTGTGGGTGCATCAGCATCCTACGCCCGAGAAAAACGCTTACGTCGTATTGCACCTCAACTTTGGCAAAGTCAGCGGCACCGACGAACAAGCGGTACAAGATGCGTTTGCCGAATGCATACGTCGTTCGCTGCAGGGCATGTTGCCGCGCCTCGTTGAACGAAGCGCGGCGCTTCGCGGTTTTTTTGCAGATCTGCGCCAACTGTCGAGCTCGGGCAAATTGATCGACGAATTCATCGGCATCGTCCAGGGCATGGGCGAGCGCGTGTATGTGATGATTGACGAATATGACACGTTTGCCAATAGCCTCATGGCCACGGGCAGCAAGAACCTCTATGAAACATTGACGGACAAGACGGGATTCATTCGCAGTTTTTATCGGACGCTGAAAGCCGGCGTCGATACGGGCGGCATCAGTCGCATTTTCATCACGGGGGTGGCGCCGCTGTTGCTCGATGATTTGTACACGGGATTCAACATCGCGACGAACATCACGGTCAATCCCCGTTTCAACACATTGGCGGGTTTTACGCGGACCGATGTGGAACGCGCCATTGACGAACTTCTCACGAGCCGTCCCGAATTGGCCGAGGATCCTCGAATCGGAAATCGAGCGGCGCTGTTCGAGGTGCTCGAACGGTTTTACAACGGCTATCGATTTGCAGATGAGGCCGACGAGCGAGTGTTCAATTCGGATATGGTCTTGTATTGCCTTCGGCGCCTAGCTGACGGTGGGAAATTTCCCGAGCAGATGTTGGACATGAATGTCCGCACCGATTATAAGAAGTTTTACGGCTTGTTTCAATATGCGAGCGATGCCGCGAAAGAACGTCGCGAAGTGCTGGAGACAGTGCTGACCAAAGGGGAAATCTGGGGGCAATTGCTCGAAACGTTCGGCCGAAGCCCGCCTCCGCCGTCGCGCGAGCAATTCATTTCGCTTTTGCACTATACGGGAATGCTCACGCTGAGCACCGACCCGCGTCGCGGCACGTTGAATCGTTTCGAGATTCCAAACCACGTGATTCGGAATCTTCAATGGGAACATTTCAGCGCCATGTTGAACGAGGCGTCGGGCATCGAGCTTGGCGTGTCCAAGATCGTGGAGGCTCAATATGAAATGGCCGTGCATGGTGACGTGAAAACATTTCTACAAACCATTCATGAACAGGTGATGAAAATCCTGGGGCTGAAAGACTTGATGAAGTTCGATGAAAAAGCCATCAAGAGGATTCTCATCACGAGCGCGGTACTTTCCAATATCTTTTATGTGCTCAGCGAGAAAGAATTTGCGCAAGGTTATTGTGATTTGTTCATGTTTCCCAAATTCGATGTGCCCGGAGGCAAATATGCATGGCTCATCGAATTGAAGTATGTGCATGCCGATGCGACCGAACGCGCCATCCATGCAGCCTTTGCAGAAGCCGAAACGCAAATACAAAAATATTCGTCGGACAAAGTGCTCATTCCCATGCTGACGAAAGAACACGAATTGCGCGCCGCGGCGATCGTGTTCATTGGGACCGAGCAGATACGTGCGCGTCCGTGGGCCCAAGGATTTGGTGAGGAAATTCGAGTGCCCGAGATCAAGGTGACGAAAAAGGCGAAAACGGCCACGTCGACCAAGAAGACGGTCAAGTCTGCGAAAAAAGCAGTGCAAGCCAAGGCGTCTCGGCGCACGCGATGAGCTGACGTGCATGCGTATGACGGATCGATGCTGCGGCAACAATCATTGGCCTCGTCGCGCGGGCGCACCGCCTCATTTTGACGCGGTTTGTCCAAGGTTCGCGGGGACGTCTGCACGCGCTCGCCTAAAGATTAGAGCTCCATTGACACCACTGTCTTGAGGCGATTGCATACGGCCTTGAAAGCGGTGAAAACTCCGACCCCTGTGGTAGCGGTGGTTTCAGATTCGGACACTCCCATCGAGTTGAGCAGGGCGCTCATCTCCGCAACGCTAGCGATTTCGGCCAGGTCGCGCTTGTTGTACTGAATCGCGAAAGGGATGTTCGGCAGGGATTTCTGGTGCTCGGCGAGATTTGAACGCAACTCTGATAATGATTCTTCGTTCTCGGCCATGCGGTTCGTCTGCGAGTCGGCGACAAACACCACGGCGTCCGCGTCCTTGAGCAGAAGTTTTCTGCTAGCGTCGTAATGGACCGGGCTCACGAGCGTATGGACGGACAATCGCCACTTGCGGCCCTTAACTCTACGCCGCCAACGCGTACCTCTCGATCACGTGCTGAAAAACGATGCTCGTCTTCGATTTGTAAATATCCGGCGTATAGGCCCGAGGTAATCCTTCGTCGAGCGCTTCTTCGATGGCCTTTCACCATTTTTGCCCGGATACACCCGGTTTGCCCGGGCAATCGTTTGCATCAGCGTGTGGTTGCGCATGGGCTTGTCGAGGTACACCGTCGAGCAGCTCGGGGCGTCGAATCCCGTGAGCCACATGGCGCAGACAAAGACGAGCGCCAGCGAATCCGCCGGATCCTTGAATTTGTCATCGAGCGGCGGTTGCGATTTTTGAATTCTCTCGCGATGCGGTACGATGTCGAGGCCCCATTTCTTCATTTCCTCCATTTCGTTTTGGCCCGACGATACGAGCACCTCGCGGACCCATTATTGTAATGGGCGACGATTTCCGCAATCATGCCATGAATGGTAGACAGTGATCTGGCATGCCGGTCCGCGCTCGTCCGTCCATTCGAATGGACGGGCAAGCTGGCTCCAGTGAAGGGCTTCGTGGAACTCGCCCGCGTCGCATCCTTCCATGGCGAGCGG
>JBGAOI010000700.1:0-4319 GCA_044221885.1 Polyangium sp. (in: bacteria) | reverse complement strand
GAGCGGGCGAGTTTGGAGTGCCGCGAATGCCTAGAAATCAAGCCTCGACGAGCGCAACAACGCGCTTCATCTCAATCTTCGCACACATTGCGCAAGACGACCGGCTTTGCCGATTGCGCATTGGGCTGGCAATCCCAACCGACATAGTCGCTGAGAACCGCATAACACGGAACCATTGCGCTTTGGCCGGAATCTTGAACGATCGACACTTTCTGGGTGAGGCCAATGGCTTTGCCAAGGGCTTTTACCATTTCGAGTTCGATGGCGTTTTGGCACAGATGCAGTTCGGCATTGGCATCGCGGTAGTAGCCGACATCGTCGATGCATTCACCACCTCGACCCGCTTCCTTTTCACCCGCTGCGCAGGTGCGTAATGCGGAACGGTAGTAGGTACTCCCCTGGTCGACCGAATTGACGGCATATCCGAAGCTGGGCATAATGACGACTTTGTTGACGGTTTGATCCAGCGCGGGTGCGTTTTTCCCCGTGGCGTCTTTCATGGTTTGCACGGCGAAATCCCAGCTCTTGTCGATCCATTCCGTGCGTACGCGGTATTGGCAATGGATGTCCGCGCGATGGTACCCATTGGTTTGGATCGGGATACCGTATCGGGGCGATTTGACGATTTCCGGACGTGCATCGCCCAGCCAAACAGGTGCATTGGGCTTGGCACCCACCGTAATGGGCGCTCCCAGCGGGGACGCCAATTGCGGCTCATTGCAATTCGTTTCAATCGGAATCGATACCGTCGTGCATATCCCTTGCGAACATACCTCCATCGGCACTCGGCCCGTAACACCCATTGGAACCTTGAGATTCACCTGATTCACCGCAACGAGAGAAGGCGCCATACCCGCAAACAAAACCTCCGCCGGTTTTCCTCCAATCGTAATGTTGGGCGTTGCCACGTGCACGAGTCCAGAAGGCGGATTGCCCGTCGTTGCGCCTGGTTCTGTTCCGTTACCGAGGCCGTTCATCAAGAACACAAGCGCTTCGCCAGGGGCGGCACGATCGGTTCCCGTAGGCTTGGACGTTCGGTTGATACGCTGGTAATCGAGGCGCGTGACAATAGGATTGCTGTGTCCGCTTCCATCCGCGGTGAATACGCCAGGTCCTGCCGGTACCACTGTGGCCGTGTAGGTTTCCTTCGCGCCGCTGGACTTGGTCACTTCGAGCTCAATGGCGCCAGGGGCTGTGTCGTACGGAATTTGCGCATTGATTTGATTCGGTCCGGCATACAAAAGCGGAATGGCCGTACCTTTGAGTTTAACGCTGACACCGCCAAGGTTTGTCGGGAGCGGGATTGTAGACGCTGGCGTTCCTTTGCTGGTGAGATCGACGCCATAAATCGCCACCAAACTGCCCGGAGCAATGGGTGTTTCATACGAAGCGGCATTCACGACGGAACCGGATGCGAGCGCTTGCGAGGTGGAAAGCAAGTCGTTGGTGCCCAACACCTCAGGGTCACCCGTGTTTTCTTTCGGGGCCAACTCGTCAGGTTGGGCCCCGCATCCTGCCATTACAACAAAAAGACCAACCGTCGCCAACAAAGAAAGACGCATACGAAAGCCTCCTGTCCCAAGATTCGCTGCGAATCGCTCAATAAGCAAGACCATTCTGAGAAAAAGCGCCGCAAACACCGATCCCACCAGGTTGCTTTTGACGTGTTGGGGCCGCTATGCGTCATTCTTGGGATTTGTGCTCACGTGCGTAGACGGAGGCGTGGTTACGTAGACGCGTCATGGATCATGCGTCTTGGAAACAAATGCAATCCCTCTTGCTTCGAGCGCCGCATTCAGAAGTGCATCCGTCGTTTCGGCGAGGTCCACGTGCGCGTGAAGGATGCGCGCGATTGTGTGGTCACCAAGCAAGCAAATCGTGGTCGTCAGGGAAGGCTCGTGCATGGTGCAGCGCGACTTGTGCAAGTCCCGGCGTACTGAAGTACGCTTCGTATCGGCTTCCTTGCCCGACTGTTGCGCAAAGCGTTTGACAACGCGACCGAACACGGGTAAGCACGGTCGTTGTATGAAGCTTCATCTGGGCTGCGGAAAACGATTCATTCCTGGTTACGTTCACATCGATGCGGTCGAATACACGCATATCGACCATGTGAGTGCCATCGACAACCTATCCTTCCTTGGCACAAATAGCGTGGACGTGATTTACAATTGTCACGTTCTCGAGCACTTCAAAAGGCGTCAAGTTCACGGGGTCTTGCGCGAATGGCATCGGGTCCTCAAACCGGGCGGGATTCTCCGAACTTCCGTGCCGGATTTCGCACAACTCTGCCGCGTCTATACAGCGACCGAAGATCTCAATTTGGTCATGGGCCCACTTTTTGGCCGTCAGGACTATCTTTACAATATCCACTACAATGTCTTCGACTACAAATCGCTCCGCGATGCCCTTCAGCAAGCCGGCTTCGAAAACATTCGTCGGTATGACTGGCGCGAGACCGAACATGCTGCAATCGACGACTATTCTCAAGCGTACGTTCCCCATCTGGACCGCGAGAATGGGATCTTGATCAGCCTCAATGTCGAGTGCATCAAGTCTACCGAGACTGCCTGAAGAGGGCGCTCATCAAGGCTTCTCAGCACCATCGCGAGGTCGATTGCAATGCGTCGCCAATGACGAGGTCAGAGGCTCGATACGCACGTCGGTCACGTGGGCCAAGAGCTCCGACATGTCCGATTTGAAAAATCGAGCCTTGAAATAGAGCTTCACGAGTTCAAAATCGTCTCGACCAACCGAACCGGGACGAATGACCAACGTTGCCTGACATCCGGCAGGATCGAAATCTCCCAAATGATATTGCGACGTGAAATACTTTTGACCCGAAGAAAGAAAATCCGGGCTATAAAAGACTTTTTCACCCTTCTCAACGCCAAGATGCCGTTCGTCTCCCCAAACTGATTCGAACATCGCCGACCATTCGTAAAAGCGATAATACTCGCGTTCGATTTGCGGAAATTGATCCTCGATCCAAAACATGGAATAGGCTCGATTTGCCGCGTCTTTTCCCAACGTGAACATCAGCGAGCGATCTTTGACCCACCGGGCTTGCCAACCAAGATAATCGGTTACGGTCGTCGTGGCAAACGCGAGGAGAATCGTCACGAGGGAGATGGGGGCGATTTTCGAGGTACCGTTTGGTTTGCCCCGGAATAAAGAGTGAACAAGCGAGCAAATCAAGATACCCAGAGGCAACGGCATGAGCATGAGATACCGTTGAATCCAACCTTGGGGTTGGGTTGCCACGCGACCCGTGACGACGAAAGGAAACATGCCCAGAAAAAGGAATAAAACGCCGAACATCAAGGCCACACGAGGCCGTTCCGTCCATCGGCTGGACGACGGCGTTCGGCGAGAATAGAAACCCAGAATGAGCGCAATGGCGGCAAGGAGCAGTGCCCAGAAAGTAGGAGATTGAATTGCGTGGGTAATCACGCGAAAGAATTGTTTGAAAAGCGTCGGGATAAAAGTGCCAGCCGAACGGAAAAATTGTAGTGGAGAAGTGCGGATCGTATATTGATTCGCGTACAGGCCCTGTTGCGGAAAAGCGTACGATCGGACGAACCAGGCCACGATGGGCACGAGGGCATAATCGAGGCGACGGGGCAAAAACTGCACGATGGTTTGTCGAAACGTGAGTCCGTGTCGTTGGCTGATGTAATGAAGATGCAGAGCGAACAAGCCATAGTAGAAGGGCAAAAAATACTGCAGGCCCGAAAAGCTCGCTATAAAAAACAACAGAGCCGAAATACGCAAAATGATATGGCCTGCAAGTCCGCATTTTTCGGACTTCAAGGCCAGGAACGTGCAAGCAAATAAACATGCATTGGGAACGCCGACGAAAAACACCGTGCCGTGTGAGAGCATGATTTGAGAAACTGGATAGGAAACACAAAAAAGCGCAATCCAGAGGCTCTCGAAGCGTCGCACCAGTTTCGTTTCCTCGAGAATCGCATAAACGAGCATGCCGAAACAAAGAATGCTCGCGATGGCGACAATGCGATAAGCGAGATGGACATCCGGAAATACGCCCATGAACCAGTTTTCGTAGGTTATCCAGGGAAATCCAGCGTCTCGAAACATGTCGTACAAGGTTTGCCACTTCTTGCCGACGACTTCGGGATAGATGAGCCACGCATCCCAGTAGATGCCGTCATTGAGGAGTAGAAGCCCATGGACGACAAACGCCACCGATGCAATGATGATATAGGGCACCCAAGGGCGATTCAGGCGATCAAGAATCGGGCGGGTAGACGGCGTGACTTTGGTGTCGATATGTCCCACAAAACCTTGACTCGTGAAGC
>JBGAOI010000006.1:18471-44581 GCA_044221885.1 Polyangium sp. (in: bacteria) | reverse complement strand
CCCGAGGTTTGGCCGGGATACTTGAGTCATCTCTTGCGTTTGCCTTTTGCCGATCGTTTGGAGCAGCGTGCCCTCTGGACATGGCTTTCGGGGCGTGAACCAAGCCAAGTTCTCCTTGACCGTTTGGCCGAGAGAACGGGTTTGCGAGATGACGACGTTTTGCCTGCGTTACGCTCGCTGGGCGTCATCGCGTCGTTTGGCGCGCCGCTCGTTCTGGTCTTTGATCAATTGGAAAACCTTGCCGACGACGAAGGAAAAACCGCTCGAATCAGCCAATACGCGCGGCTCGTCAGTGAACTGCGCGATACCGTTCCGGGGCTCGTTATCGTGCAAATGGCGCTCGATGCCGTGTGGGTGTCGCGCATTCATCCCGTTTTGCAACCCAGCATGCGCGATCGTTTGATGGAGCATGTCGAACACCTTGATGCTCCAACCCCTGAAGAACGCGCCGAACTCGTGCGTTGCTGGCTCAATGGTTTGCCGCAGGAGCGAAGAACGCAGCCATTTCCGCACCCCTTTACCCAAACGCAAATCGATGCCTGGAAAAACGACAAAGGCATGACCCCACGGATGCTCATGCAAACGTGCGGAGAAGCGTATCGGTCGCAGGGGATTTCGGCGAGTTCGTCGGGGCCGGTGTGTCTCGACGAACGCCTCGAAGAGGTTTGGCAGGGCTATTTGCAAGCGGCTCGTAAGATGATTGACGAAGCGCTTGCGTTGGGGCAGGGGATTGCTCCCGAGACGATTCGGGCAGGGCTTTTGGCAGTGTGGCAGCTCTTGGGAAAACCCTCGGAAGCTGCGGAAATCGACGGTATTCCGGCGCTGGTTTTTCCTGGCGAAGAAACGGTTGTCCTTCTGGTTCAGCACGCACATCATCGCGCGTTGGCTCGCGCCTTGCGCAGCGCCGTGGAACACGCGGAAAGACGTCGTGTCGTGGTGCTGCGCGAAGAGGCGTTGACCATTCCTCCGACGTGGAAGGAAGTGAATCAATGGGTGGCGGAACTCGAGAAAACGCTACGATCGACATGGTTGCTCATGGATCGCGAATCGCTGGCGCGTTTATTGGCCACCGAAAAATGGTTGACGTCGGCTCGTTCTCAAGATGTGACCGATGCAAATGGCGCGGCGATTTCCTTGGAAGACGTGATGGCATGGGCCCGGAAAAACCTAAACTGTTCGGAATGGTTGGTTGTTCAAGGTGTGTTGAAAGGAAAAACCAAGGATCAACCAGCTCGAGGTCCTGTCGTTCGTGAAGAGATATCAAACGAAGCTCCCAAGAAACAAGTCGAAAATACGGCGAAATCCGCAGGTATGGCCGCAGCGGAATTGCGCAAACTGAAGGTCGCTTCGATTGAAAGACTCGTGCGTGACGCTCGCGCCCATGATCCGGGCGCTACGCGAGCTTCGGTGTTGAGTGAACTTTCCAAGGTGCGTATTCGTCGATTTGGCGCAAATATCGTAGCGTTGGAGGACCTTTGGGGCTGAAGTCCTCGCCCCCTCGCGCCGTGCCGCGGTTTACTGTGACCGAGGTTCGTAATGCATTACGTTGCCCCAGAGTATTTGCCCTCGGACGGTCGCGAGGTCAAGCGGTGGCGTTTCCTATCGGAGCTTCGTCGCTTGGCGCTCTTTTTCATCGCATTGCCGAAAAGTTTGCCGCGGAACTCGTGAAGCCGCCAATGCAACTGCGCCAGCTTCCGCCAAACGCGCCTGTCGAACGGATCCACGACGTGCTTTCTTCGTGGCTTCTTGGGCATCTCGTCCAAGAATTGACCGAGCATCCCAGCGCCGCCAGCATGCCTGCGGAGATGGACGACTTGGCGGAGGCATTGCGGGAATTGGCGTTTTATTTGGCCAAACAAGTCGTGCTGGATGACAAGGCGCCGGTCGATGCATTGCGCACATTCGTTCAACACGCCGAATTTACAGTCGATGCGGTTCTCGAAGCGGGCGGCGGCTTTCCGGTGCAAGTTTCGGGGCGTGTGGATGCAATTTATTGTCGCGCCGCTGGAGCGCTTGACGTCGTCGAGTACAAACTCACAGATGACGCGAATCGGGAGCTCGACGAAGCGCAAGTGGCGGTGTACCGGCACCTTTTGCGGCGCATGCTGGATACCGAGGTGGATCCGATTATTTTGCGATTTCGCCCGCAGCTTGCGGAAATCAAGTTATCGGCACGGTTGTCCGATGAAATCATGGAGCGAAAGGTTTTGCCGTTGCTTGGGCAAATGGTGCAATGGTCGGAGCGGCCGGAGCATGCACCACCGACCGTCCGTCAGGACTTGTGTTATTCGTGTCCCATGCGTCGAGCGTGTACCGAAACCTACCGTGATGTGTTGCCCCAGCGGGATCAACCGCCAGCGGGCGCAGTTCATCCCATTCCGGATACGCGCGGACGCTTGACGATTCCTCCGCGACGCGAGCTCGCAGCGGTTGCGGAAATCGATACAGAAGGGCAAACGGAGGCGCAACAATTGGTCAAGCTCATCCAGGCGCAACTCAAAAAGCAGGAGATCGGTTGCTCCCTGGATGACATTTCCGTTGGGGCTCGGTTGATTCGCGTGGAGCTGCGCAGCAGTCGGCAACATGTCGCTCAGCTCGATAAAATCGCGTCGGATATTGAGCACAAATTGGCCAAGCGTGGTGTGCATTATGTTCGCGAGGGGGCGCGACGGTTTTTCTGGGCCGCACGTCAGACGCCTCGTTCGGTGTACCTCGAGACATTGCTCGCGCAAAAATCCAGCTATTTGGCCGAAAAACCGGGTCGGTTCATCGTGGGCGAAGCGCTCGATGGTTCCGTTATTGCGGGGGATTTTGCCGATGGAAGTACGTGCCATTTGCTGGTGGGCGGGCAATCTGGCAGCGGCAAATCGGTTTTGTTGCAATCACTCGTGGTCGGCTTGAGTTACTTTCATTCGCCGGCGGCGATTCAGTTTTCGCTCGTCGACCCGAAGCGGGTTACGTTTGGACCGATTGCCACGGCGATCGCGGCGCACTTGACGGGGCCCGTGTTGCACGATCTCGAGGCGTTCTTAGTGGAACTGGAAACGATTGCGACAGAAATGGACGAACGGTATGCGTTGTTTCACGAGCATTCTGTAGAAAATGTCGACGAATACAATCAACGTGTTCGAGAACCATTGCCACGTCGCGTGATTGTCGTGGACGAATTTCAGAGCTTACTCGACTCGAAATCAACGAAATCGTCATTGATTGATGGAGTGAAGCGCTTAGGCTCGAAAGCGCGCGCCGCGGGAATTCATTTGGTATTGGCGACGCAACGCCCTGACGTGAAATCCGTGCCTGGAGAAATCAAAAACAATCTTGCGGGTCGTATTGCATTGCGCGTATCCGAGGCAATTAATTCAAGAATCATTTTGGATCAAGCGGGCGCCGAAGAATTGCTTGATAAGGGAGACTTTTTGGCCAATCTGGGCCATGGACTCGTCCGTGGTCAAGCGGCTATGGTGCGCCGAGGTTTGTCGTAGAACTGGCCGTGAGATATTCGCCAATCGCAAAAGCGACGATGGACGCGACCCAATCTCACGGATTAGGTTGGTTGGGGATGTGAGTGCTTAGCAGCCCGTTGATTTGCCTGCTCGCACCAGAAATCGTTGGTTGACATCGCTCCGTCGCCCTAGCTGTCGGGCGCTCGCGACGATCATTCAACGGGCTTTTAGGAATTCGAGTGCCGCGTTATTCAGGAATGGGTTGCGGCCCGGGTACAATCCCAGCAATATCGGGATCTTCGCCATTTTGCGGCTCGTCATCTTTTTTGTCGCGCTTTTTTGCTGCGCGATCGGCCGCTTTGTCCTTTTGCTTTTGCTGGCGTGCGCGTTCCTTGTTGCGCTTGTCGGCTCCTTGTCTGCCCATCCAATCGCCCCTTTCAAAGGAGTGGAACGCTCCATGGCGCTAGCCGACTCCGATGAACCGTTGCCATCGTGGCAACGTTGTCAAACAAAGTCGAACCAGCGCCCTGGATGCTATTCGTGTGGTTTGCGAGTCAGTGGATCAGTACCGGCCGCCGCCGCCACCGCCACGACCGCCACCGCCACGACCGCCACCACCAAAGCCGCCGCCGCCACTGCGACCGCCGCCACCGCCGTAGCCGCCACCGCCACGACCGCCACCGCCGCCGCCGCCAAAGCCGCCGCCGCCACCAAAGCCGCCGCCGCGCGGAGCACGCTCTTGCGCTTCGTTGACCTTGATCGGGCGACCATCGAGCATCACGCCATTGAGCTTCGCGATGGCTTCGCTTGCGGCCTTGTCGTTACCCATGGTCACGAACGCAAAACCGCGCGGTTGGCCGGTCTCACGATCGGTGGGCATGGCAACTTCGCGAACTTCGCCTGCCGCCGCAAATGCAGCCTCGAGCGAAGCTTGGGTGGTGCTGAACGAAAGATTTCCGACGTAGAGACGATTTCCCATGTTGATCTCGTGGCTTCTCGCAGAGAGCGTCCTTCGAGGACCTTGCGCCAACCGTTGGTGGAAGCCAAAGAAGCGACCGGAGGCGTACTTGGCGCACAAACCGCCCACCATGGGAAATTTGTCCGCTGCCGCGCACGTTGCGTCATCCAAATCTTCCAAGCGAGCATCGTTCTTCGGAAGAGGAGCGACGTGCCAAGCGGTCAGGGACGTTTTCGTGTACGCGCCGAACTTATCGCGAAGAAAACCGCTTGGCAAGTATTTTGTTTACTTTTTTTGTTGGCCCAAGGAACACGAAAATTCTGGCTGAAGTCCGACCCCGGAGCGTTTGTCTTGCCCGTGATCCGTCCGCTACGTACTACACACGCACCCGAACTCCGTCGACACCGACGCAGCGCGACGTCCATGTGATCCACGATCGCGTGCAACCATCCGTCAGAATCCCGACAAACCGCGACATCATGGTACTTCGACCACCACGCCTCGACTCTCCACCATACTTCGCCCCGCCGCACTTATCGCATACCGCCCAACTGGCAAATCGAACGACTTTGTCATTGCGGGAACGATGCGATCCACCACGAATGTCGCGCCATCGTCATGATATACGACCCAAGCAAACACATCGCTGTCGTGGCTCATCGTAATGGTTGATCCATTCAACTCCACCGTCGGCGGATTGACGGGCTCGTTCGCCAACGCAAACACGGGCGGTGAAAGCGCCGGAATCGCATAAAAGTCATTCCGAAACACATCACGAATTCCGGATTGGTTTTTCCGAAGCGGCTCGATGTGGAAGAAAATATTGCCCAAAGAACCAGAACCAGAGAAAGATCGCGACATGGCCACCTGCGTTTGGAATTCTTGTACGGTCCAGGACGCGCTGCTATCGAGTTTCGACAAGTAATTCCCAGCGAAAGTATAGCGGCCATTTTCTGGCAATTTCGACCACCAATCGATGAGTGTTCCATACGCTTGAGCCATTTGTGTCGACGGCCAATACAGTTGTGGCGCCAAATAATCCACCCAACCTTCGGCTTTCCACTTCACGGGATCTGCAAATAAGCTGTTGTATTGGTCGAGTCCCGTAATTCCCGCCGGAATGCCTGGGCGATAAATCCCAAATGGACTGATACCAAACCGGACCCAAGGTTTGAATGTTCGGATCTCCGTCGATACTCGTTCGACCAACGTGTTGACGTTATTTCGGCGCCAATCTTCCAGCGAAAGTTGTCCGCCCATCGTTACGTATTCGGAGTACGTTGCAGAATCCGGGAACGGCGTCGCCGTTGGATATGGATAAAAATAATCGTCGAAATGAAGACCATCGATGTCATAACGCTTGACGACATCGCTTATGACGGCACTGACATGATCCTGCACATCTTTTGCGCCAGGATCCATCCATATCGCCGTGTCGTACACATATGCGTATTTCGCGAGCGTCACGGAAATGTGCGTATTCGCTGCCGTGCTCGATTTATTGGACTTGGCGCGATAGGGATTCATCCAAGCATGCACTTCGATACCTCGTGCATGCGCTTCCAATACCAATGTTTCAAGTGGATCATAACCGGGATCTTTCCCTTGCATCCCCGTGAGAAATCGACTCCAAGGTTCGAGATCCGATTTGTAAAACGCATCGGATTCCGGCCGCACCTGAAAAAAGATCGCATTGCAATGACTGTCGGCGAGAACATCCAGCAGAGCGCTCAATTCAGTCTGTTGCTGCATTGCCGAAAGTCCCTGGCCGCTGGGAAAATTGATATTGGACACCGTCGCGACCCAGACGCCACGCAGTTCGCGCATGTGGGAAACATCGACGAGTTCTGGCATGGGCATCGGATTGCCTGCATCATCCTGTGGACCACCATCCTCCGGCGCAGTCGCGTCCATTGCGTCGCCCGCATCGGAATCGCCCGCGTCCACGACGATATCCGGCGGATCCGGCGGCACTTGATCCACGTCAACGATACATGCCCACAAAACCAGCGGCAGAAAAGCCAAGAGATAAGATGCTCGCATCGTCACGGATGATGCCGCGTGTCCAGCTCGATGGCAAGCCCAATTCACCCGTCGATTGCATTTGATCACCAGGCCCGATTTCTGGACGCGCGCGACCCAAGCGTCGATCTTGATTGCATCTGGTAGAAAAATCGAGCATGAGGCAAAAGAAGATGAAAGCAAAAGCATTATTGGTTTTGGTGGTCATGCTTGTCGGGTGCGAAACGCCACTTCCCGAGAAACCATGCGACACAACGATTCTTTTCGGTCGCCCGAATGCAAAAACAGGTCTGACCGACCAGCAATGTCAACCGCGATGTGCGTGTTCGCCTGAGCCTTTTGAAGCTCCGAATTATACGCCGGACGACGCTGCCGCTCTTTTGCAGTGGACGTTGCTCGAACCATTCCCGGAATTGATGTCGGATCCTTATGCCATGCCGCCTCCAGCATCGGGACCACTCACCGAAGTTTGTGCGGTTCTGCCAAATACTGCGGGATCACATGAATATCGATTGCAGCGTTACGATACGGCGGAGTTGGCCAAGGCGGATGGGGCTTTCGTGACCCATGATGGCGCGTGCGGTCTGTGTTCTACATTGGCTGATTTGTCCGTGTACATGCGCGAGCTGGATTTGACCACGCCCGTGCGGGATTGCGGCATCAAGTATTTGTCCGGTCCCATGGCCGATCACATTCAATGCCTGCAAGACCTGGGTTTTACCAAACCCTGTGCACAGATTTGGTACTACAATACGGTTCATACTCGCCAAGTATGTGAATTGCCTTGTTTTGCGACCTTGGGCAAGCCCTACCAATTGGAAGACGGCTCGCTCAATGAATGTCTGCAATGCGACGAAGATCAAAGCGGACCCGTGTTCAAAGCCATTGCCGGACGAACAAGGCGAAATACCGGCATCGCCTCCGCATTGTGTCGTCCGTGCAGCGAAGTGCACGCAATCATTCATAAATACCCATAATATCCACGCAAGACGCCGGAAACGTCTGCGCATCGAGCCTCCACTTCGAGAACCTCCGGTCAATCATTCCTTCAGATCGGAAACTCAATCTACATTTGTCGCGATGCGTCATTGATCGTGATCAATCGGCGATCTGATCGCGATCAGCTTCTTCTTCTCCAAAATCGCTTGTTTTGCGCTGCTTTGAGCTTGGCACGCTGGGTGCTCTATGGGCTGCCGTTGCTTGCGCGACGAAAAGTTCGTCCGCGGCGTTGGATTTCGGCGCGACCGACATCCTTCGAAGTACCGGATTCGCCGGTCGACGTCATTTCATCCATCGCTTGGGTTTGACCAAGGAGACAGGAGCTGCCTCGTGGACTTCCAACCGTTTTTCCGCCGATTCGAAGAAAGCATCAAACTGCAGCGTTACGAAGAAAACAAAGAACTCGTGGAGCGCGGCCAAGTCGTCCTGGATCACTTGCGGAAAAACCTCAAAGTACCGCACACGTTTCAGCCCGTTTGGCAAGGCAGTTACGCCATTGGAACAGGGGTTCGACCGATTCGCGGCGATTACGATATCGACGTGAGTGTGGAATTCAACGTGCGGAGCGTCGACCATCCACCAACGACCGTAAAAGGTTGGGTATACGAGGCGCTCAAGACCCTGAAACCCATTGGTTCTTTGACAGTGGAAGTTGCCTGGCGTGGACCGTGCATCACCGTATATTACCGCGAAAGCAAGGCCATCAAGTATCACGTAGATCTGGCGGTAATGGCGCAAGGTTCGTCCAGCCAAAGCGTTTGTCTCGCACGTGGCAAGCAGAATGCAGCCCCTCCGGATCAATCGTGGGAAGCCGATGAAAGGCGAGTCTTCATCCGGGCGCTTGAACAGGACTTCACGGGAGCCGATGGTGAACAATTTCGTCGTGTCGTTCGGTACCTCAAACGCTGGAAAGATGAGCAATTTCCGGTGGACGGTGTGTCCGCGCCTTCAGGGTTTGCCCTGACGGTTGCCGCATCGAAATGGTTCCGTCCTGTAAAACAAGACGATCTCACCGCGATGCGGCAATTCGTCACGTTGTTGCGACAGCAATTCGTTCGGCGCTACGACCCCAAAACCCAACGTGAGATGCATCGATTGACCCTGAAGTTTTCCCACGCACCCTACGACGATGTGATGAAAAAAATGTCCGACGAACTCCATCAACAATTCTACCAACGCCTGGACAAACTTGCCGTGGCTCTCGAGCAGGCCCGCACGACAAACACGACAGAACCTCTGTGCAAAATCTTTGGCAAGGATTTTCCCGCCAAGTAGCCCCATGTCAGCAAGCAAATGTTACCGATCGAATACGGCGCCGTACGGCCGAGGATGGCCATGAAAAACAGAAGCCCATGCTTCAGGAGGTTTTTCCGATGAGTACATACGAACAGTTGCTGCATCTTTCGCGCGCGGGAGCCAATTTGCTGCACATTGCTTCCTATGAATGGGAACGCGTGCAGGGATTGGTGATTGGCCTCGCGAATGATGAAAAACTTCCGCTGCGAATCTGGAGTCAATCGACAGGTCTGCGTCGTTGCGTCGACGGCAAAATGCGCGTGGAAAATGCGGACGCACGTGATGCTGTCGAGGTCCTAAAGGAAGTCCATGCGGCAACCGAATCCGGGATTTGGTTGCTCGAAGACGTACATCCGTTCCTGAAGGACGAACACCATCCTGTTTTGCGCTGGTTTCGCGAATTGGCCCGAATGCCGGCGTTACCGCGGAAAATTGTCGTATTGTCGACACCATTGCCGGGTTTGCCCATGGACCTTCGCAAGGAAATTCCGACGCTGGAATTGGAATTGCCGGGCATTGATGATTTGCGCGTCGTGCTCAGCGATACGGCGACAGCCTTGAAAGTGCGGGCGTCTGCGGACGACGCATTGCTCGAAGCTGCACGAGGTTTGACGGTCATGGAGGCTCGTCTGGCATTTGGCAAAGCTGCGGCCGAATTGCAGAAGCTCGATCATAACGCTGTGCGTCTCGTGGTGCAGGAGAAGGAGCGCATTATCAAGCAAAGCGAAGTGCTCGAGTATTACCCGACAGATGCGCGCATGACAGATGTCGGAGGTTTGGAACAATTGAAGCAATGGCTGGATCGTCGTGGTCGAGCGTTTGGCGCGGGCGCACGCGATTTCGGTCTCGATGCGCCCAAAGGGGTGCTTTTGCTGGGCGTTCAAGGTTGCGGAAAAAGTCTTCTGGCCAAAGCGGTTGCGGCGACCTGGCAATTCCCGCTCTTACGATTCGACCTGGGCAAAGTATTCGGTGGGATCGTCGGGCAATCCGAAGGCAACATTCGCACGGCTCTGCAAGTCGCGCAAGCGTTGGCGCCTTGTGTGTTGTGGATTGACGAGATTGAAAAAGGTTTGGCTGGGATGAGCAGTTCGGATCACACCGATGGTGGAACGACAGCCCGCGTCGTCGGCACGTTGCTCACGTGGATGCAGGAAAAGAGGGACCCAGTGTTCGTCGTGGCAACTGCCAATCGTATAGACATGTTGCCGCCCGAGTTGCTGCGCAAAGGGCGTTTTGACGAGATCTTTTTCGTCGATTTACCCACGCGCGTTGTGCGCGAAGAAATCCTCTCCATTCATTTGCGAAAGAAAAAGCGCAATCCAAACACGTACGACGTCAAGCTCTTGGCCGATTCGTCGCTTGGTTTTTCCGGGGCAGAATTGGAAGAAGCGGTGCGCGAGGGACTGTACGAGGCGTTTGCCGAGGGGCGAGAATTGACCACGGAACACGTTTTGCGGGCGCTGGAAAAAACGTTTCCGCTCTCCAGAACGATGCGCAGTCAAATTGAGGATTTGCGCCAATGGGCCAAGGTTCGAGCTCGTTTGGCGACAGACGAATCCCCGGAAGGATTGCCGCAATCCAAAAACGAAACTGCCGTTCCGCAACTCGTGCAGGAAACAACTCGTAATCCCTTCATTCCGAGGAAGACACAATGAAAGCCTTGTTCTTTTATGCCACCGCGGGCAACGCCAAAGTCGCCGCACCGTTGATGACGCACGCATGGACAACATTGCGCCCCTTCCATCGGTATTTGGGACAAGCCATTCACACAGCAAAGCAACGGCAATTCCGATATCAATTGCCGTGGGAAAAAGTCAAAAACTTGCGGACCATCCGAATCGAGCCAATCGATAGCATCGTGCGTGTTCCGCGAAAAACACCAGCGATCATGATGGTCAATTGGCCCGTCGACCATTTGCCAGACTTCTCGCGGCAAGGCTTCGTACTTACTCGCTCCGTGCCGTTTTCGGTGGAATCAGCCATTCCGACGAGTACCGGATTGCGCATCAGAACGAGCATTCCCTTGCTGGCAACCGACGAGGTGCATTGGTGTGGTGTGCAAAGCACGTTGCAGCAAGAATCAGAATCCACGTCGCCAAAGGATGTGCGCGATAACCACGGTCGACCGTTGAAACTCGTGCGCGAGCCAATTCACGACGGAGAAGGGCATTGGCGAATGGTTGTCGAAGGAAAGCACGAGGATGGAGATTGGGTTATCGATGGCGAAGATGTCGAAGTCGAAGACATCACGCTCGTCGCCGAAATGGAGCGCGTTTATGATGCAAGAAATCGCCCTTTCAAGGTCGTTGACGGAATCATTCGCGCCGAAGAGCCACCCATCGGCGACGTTCTTTATGGCGACAGTGGCGTGCGTTATCGATGGAGCGACGGCGAGTCGTCAGGACGAACCGGGCATTGGATTCAGCTTCTGCCGCCGACAGCGGATGACGCAGAGGAGTTCATCGATCCCCGAGCTGCATTTTGCGAAGGCGATTTGGAGGCTGTTTGGACGCAGCCGCGTCACCACAAAGAGACTACCTTCAAAGTCAAAAAGGTCGACCAAGATCGTTATCAATTGTTGCTGGATCGTTATCCTCCCGAAGGCTCGACGCTGTATTTGCCGGTGGATCAACGAAACTTGCACCTGCAAAAACGAGCGCTCAAGCAATTGGCGGAAGCTCCCTTGCCGCACCACCAAGGTCTTCTACGTTTGTGCGAGAACCCTGAAAAAGTGCAGTGGCCGGGTTTTTCTCCAATGCCCATCTCGGCTTGGCGGGCGCTCAAAGAGGCGACACGGAGCGGCACGGACGAGCAGCGGCGATTTGTCAGTAAAGCCTTGGCAACGAGAGACTTTGCCATTCTAGAAGGGCCACCTGGTTCAGGAAAAACGACGGCGATTTGCGAAATCGTACAGCAACTCGTCGAACAAGGGCAGCGGGTTTTACTTTGCGCATCCACGCACGTCGCCATTGACAATGTTTTGGAGCGGTTGCTCGAATCCGACTCGCCCATCGATGCGGTGCGCATTGGAAAATTCGACAAGGTCGACCCAAAAGTCCAAGCGACGCAGCTCGATATCCGAGTCGAAAAGCTGGTTTCGGAATGGAAACGTTTGCCCGCAATGCAGGGATATGGCGATGCGGAATGGGATGGCATGGCCGAGCGCACGATCATCATGGCTGCGAATCTCACGTGCGGAACGACCATGGGAATCGTCAATCATCCGCTGTTTCGCGGGCGAGACGAAGACATGCACATTTCGGAACGGCCCATTTCGACAATGCCGCATTGGGACGTGCTCATCGTCGATGAAGCGAGTAAAACGCTCATTCAAGAATTTTTGGTGCCGGCGATCATGGCCAAACGTTGGATCATCGTGGGCGATGTCCGGCAACTCCCGCCGTTTACGGAGCGAGCGGACATCGTGGCCAACTTGCGGGATCTCGTGGATGAGCACGACAAACCCGTTTTTCCCGCCGACCACCAACGAGCGTGCTTACTTTTGTTTCGGTTGCTTCGACAACCTGTTCGTCAACCCGGCATGCGTTGGCTTTTGGTGGAAAAACCGGGCGTGCTCGATTGGATTGCGGAAGAATTGAGCGTTGACGCTGTTCCCGATCTGCAAGTGGTGCGCGTCGTGCACTCGCCGGCAGCGTACGGTTCCGTCGATGTCGTTACCGTAAAACAATTGCGAGACGGGGCGATTGAAGCATTAAAACTCGCTGCTGCCGATTGGGTCATCGTCGAGCAGGATCTGCTGCCCGACGTGGCTGATCGATTGCCGTCGAATTTGCTGCTGGCCGAGAACTTGACGAGCGAGACAAACGGTAGTTTGCCGGAGGGTCACGCGTTCCTGATGCGCCAAGGTTATGGTTTGTCGCAAACGAAGTTGGCTCGTTCGTACAAGGATAAGGATTTTCGAGGTCGGGACGTGATGACCTCCACTGATAGTCAAACCTGCGAAGCTGATTGGTTGCGGCGTCATGATTTGGCGCAAGAATTGACCTGGCGATTGACTCGCCTTCATGAGTTGCGACTTGGCGACAACACGCGAGACAAGGAACGATTGCGTAAAGATTTGAATCGCTTACAACCGCGGGCGACGAGCATTGCCGAACAGCTCGAAGAAATCCAAGACATCGGCCTGCCCAGCATTCTCGAAGTGTTGCAAGAGGGCATTGGTGAACATCGTTCGAGCCGCCCCAGTGCCCTCACCATGGGATTCAAGACGATTCGTCCGGTCGAGTTTGCCCAACGATTCGAATCGCTCAGCTTTCAACACCGTATGCATCCGGAGATCGCGTCGTTTTCCCGCGATACCATCTACGATGGTCGTGCGCTGAAAGATGCCAATACGATTCAAATTCGCGATATCCCGTTGGCTTGGAACTTTGGCTCATTTCGTGCGCGACGTGTGTGGGCGCATATCGACGGGCGCGAGCAAGGAGGTGTCAATATGGACGAAGTGAAGTTCATGCAGCAGTTGCTATCTGACTTCATTGCCTGGGTTCGTCGAAAAGGACCTCCAGAACGAAATTTACCTCGCGTGTGGGAGGTGGCGTGTTTGTGCTTTTATACCAAGCAAGAGCGCGCAATTTCCGAAATGCTGCGAAAATTGACCCAGGACGATCGAAAAACGCGATTTCAGGTCGAGGGATTGCCCATTGAAATCGTGTGCGGAACGGTGGATCGATTTCAGGGGCGTGAAGCGGACTTGGTCCTTTTGTCAATGCGAAATACGCAGCGCACGGGATTCCTCGATAGTCCGAATCGTTTGAATGTGGCGGTGACGCGAGCCCGTCAGCAGCTCGTCATTGTGGGAAACCACAAATACTTTACCACGTGCCGCATTTCGGAGCTCGAAAAGCTAGCAGGACAAACTTCGTTGGTCGAACCAAACGACTTGCGGCAATGGAAGCGAGGTCGGTGATGAAAACGGTACTTTCTTGTGAACTTCCCGTGATTCGGTACGCCGTATTCGCGGAAATGGCGTGGATGCAGCGGCGTCCCGAGTTGGGTTTGCTGTGCCAAACAGTAAAAAGCAAAGGTCGGCGTTTTTCTCCAGCGACCATTCAAGCGGCGCTGCCAGGACTATCTGATGCAGGAGCACAGAATGTATTGTCCTGGTGCAAAATGCTCGGTCTTGCTGATTCGGGCGGAGCATTGACTCGGCTCGGTGAAGACGTAGCGCAAAGCGATGAAGCACCCATTCCCGAGCAAGGTGTTTATGGTTTGTGGATCGTCGAGCACCCACTCGTGGGACGCCGCGTGCTCGCGGCTGAGCGGTTGATGCCGCGCAAAGATCAGCGTTTTGAGAGCATCCAACCCATTCCAGTCGAGCCCGACCGCGGTAAGTCATTTCGCTCAGTTGTCAACAAGAACGAACGGTTTGTCGTACGGGACCTGCCCACGAATCATGGCCAACTGGGATGCGTCGTGGGTAACACCCAAGGTGTATGCCGTTTGGAATGGACGGTCGATTTTGATGCTGAGTCGAATCATTGGCGATTCGATGGAATGCTCGACGTAACCGAGAGCAATGGTAACAAAAGCTCGAACAGCTTGAAACCAATGGCCCACGAACCGGAAATGGATGATCTGGACGTGTGGAAGCTCGTCGAGTTTTGGGGAAAGGGATCACTCTTGGAGTTTGGCCGGTGGAACGCCGACGAACGTCGTTTGGCGGTGCCGTATTCGGGGTTGTCAGCAGCGGAAATGGATCAATTTGGTAAAACCTTCAATCTATCACGCGTGGACGTTCCGGCCAGAGGCTCCTACCGTGACGTCAAACTGGAGCATGTGCCCATTGGACCGGGGACGCGCGAAGATGCGCAGCGCTGGGCCATGAATCGTTTCGAGCGCAATCTCGTGCAAAAGACGGCCTATCGTTCGCGGGCCGAAGTTCGGTGTGGGTTTGTCGAGCAAGTCGAATCCACGCCACTCGAAAAATTTTCCCCAGTATTGCCTGCTCACGGGGAGCTGCTCAAGGCGTACGAGAAAGATCCCGCAGCATATTGGTCATTGGCGGCTCCAGTTGATTTGGCCCCAAAGGAAGTTGGTCCAGAAGAACTTGCGGCGCTACAGATTGGACGTTTCACACCGGCCGTCGCATCTCCGACAAGCGAGGGAATCGTTCGCGTTCCGTACCGATGTGGATGGACCATGAAGCAGCTCGTGGACAAACTCTTCGCCGGCTATGTACCACGCAAGGTTCTCTTGTGCGATCGTTATGTGTGCGGGGTCGATAACTTGAAGATGCTCGAGTTGTTTGTCCAGGCGATTCGAGCCGTGTCTACCGCGATCGGCATTGAGGTCTGGACCGACGACGACCGGACGGACTTCAAGCAAATTCAGGCCATCACCGGGACGGCTCCGCGAAAACTGAAGGATGTGTTTGGCCGAAACGTACCGCATGATCGTTATGTGATTGTCCAAGAAAACCCAGGACAAGGATGTGGGTGGCAATTGAGCAACAGCCCGCTTCATGCGCGAGCGGATCTTCCCGGAGCAAACTCGGGCACGCCATTACGCTGGAAAGACTTGAGTGGCACCCGCGTATTGCCAGACGAACTCGAACCATCTTTGCGACAATGGCTCACAGGAGGTGCACGATGACCCTCTCCGGCGTAATTCGAACGTTTTCCCGATACCGCGATGTCGATTGTCATAACAATCGTTTGCCCGCGGCGTGGATTTGGTCCAACAACAAGTCGGCAACGCCGCCCGCATTGCGGTGTTTTTCTGCATTGACATTTGCGGTGTCCCGCCAAGCGTCGGATGCTCCGGTGCTCGTGATGTTGAGCGGCAACAACGATGAATCCGTGTGGAACGTGTTGCGTGCTCACGCGCGAATGGACGTACGTGTGTATATGCTCGTTCCCGAAGGGTGGGGGACAAAGGGCGTACCATCCGAACTTCTTCAAGTGCCCAAGGTCCTCATTCGTCGCGTAAAATGCGTGCCTGCGTCGGCAATTCATGCAGCGCACGAGGCGCAGGTTTGGCTTGGTGGACCATGGCATTTGCGATTGGATGAAATGCAATCGACAGCCCTGCGTCAATCTTTTTTGCGTCAATTTTGGCATGAAGCTTTCGAAGAAGCTTGGACGGGTGGAAAACAACTCGTTTGGCGGGTCGCGAGCGAACGGCCCTTTGATATTCCCGAGGTCTCACAGCAAGCACCTGTGCGCGTTGCGCCCGATTTGCGGGTGGATACGCCTATGCACGGAGCGCTCGTGCACTTGACGAGCGAGGTTCCTCCAGACGAACAGCCCTACAAGTTGTGGTTGCGCGCCGGGAAGGACCATCACGACCGGCTTGCGCACTTGGTCCGCAAAGGGGTCGAGGTTCTTTGGGAGGAACGCGGTTTGCCCGAGATGATTGTCCGGCAAAACAGTGGGCAAGTGTTGGTTGGTGGCAACAAATCGCGCCTCCGGATTACGCTCAATGCGGAACAAGCTGAGGATGTGTCCAAATTGCTCGAGGCGCCAGCGCCATGGCGGTTTGGCGTCGAAGTCCCTATTGGTCAGGTCGCGCTGCAATCGTCTTCTTTTTGGGTGACTGGGGAAAACGAAGCACGCACATTGCAACCAAGACAGGACATTTCATTGCCCGATGTGACGGCGTCGGCCATCCGTTCCATGCCCGAAACGGATCCGCCGAAATTCGAGTCTCCACAACCTCTCGCCTTGTCGGCTCGATATGCGTGGAACGTCATGCCTCCAAAGGTCCCGGCAGAAGCAACCGAAGATCCATTGCTCGGGTTATGGCGTAACATCGATCAACAGTGGGCTTCTCGCCTCGAAAGGGTCGAGGAATGTCTAAACTTGGCTGCAGAAAACCAAGGTCGCATTTCCAAAGCGTTTTCGCGTCTTGCCAGCGCTGTGCTCGGGTTTGGCCGGACGCATCAAGGTTTGCTCGATGCCGTCATGCGCATGAAGAAAGAAAAACCGTCCGCCGCAGGTTCGTCACGGACAGGCGAAATGTTGACGCAACTTGCGCAGATTGAAGAACGAGCGCGAGCATTGCAAGGCGATATCGACAAGGCTGAAGCGGACGAACGAGAAAAAATCGAAGAGGATAAACAGCGCAAAGTGTGGCAAGCGCGTGTGGACCAAGCCAATGCAGATTTGCCCCAAAGGCGCGAAGAATCAAAGCTTCTAGAAATACAACGAGAAAAAACCGAAACAGAATTGGCGGGCGTTAAAGAAGCCAGAAAAAGTGCAAGTGAGGACGAGAAGCGGGACCTGCATGCAAAAGAATTGGCGCTGTCCGATCAAATCAAGAACGCCAAGAAACAATTGTCTCGAGTGCGTGAGGAGATTCAGGCGCTCGAGGAAACGGCTGCAGAAAAGTTTGCGTTTCGTCCAAGCGCTGAGGTCATCGCTCGTTCCAAACAAGCTGCGGGACGGTTTGTCCCGACATCCGCGCCCGCGCGTTCGTCCATTACGGTACCTGATGAAACGTTGCCCGAGGTGGGGTCGTTGAGGGTTTTCAAGAATCAACGGTACCTCGTGATTCGGACGTGGGAAGAATTGGCCGCCGGTGAAAAGGCGGCGGAACAATTAAATGCTCACCTCGTGGTCGGAGAGAAACCATGAAAGAACAACGCATTACGATTGACATTGACGCCGACGGACGAATTTCCGCGGACGCCGAAGGGTTTACTGGCGACGCATGTTTGCGGCATCTGGAGCGCCTGCTCGAAGGTTTGTCAGCGGGTACGGCGACCATCGAGCGCAAACCGGATGCGGGCGCGAAAACCACGATCATGTCGACAATTTCTGTGGGGAAAAAGAAATGAGCGCATACATCACGTTGATGACGCCAATGACGGACGAAGAATGCTTGATTGCGGCGCTCGTGGAGCACGGCATGACACGATCAACGATCCAGTGCTCAACGTCGCCGCTCGAGCTTCGTGGATGGCAAGCTGGGCGCAAAGCGAATGTCGTTTTGCGCAAGGAACATACGGGCGATGCCTACAACGATATTGGGTTTCTCAAGACCAATACGGGTTATTCCGCGATTCTGAGTAATGACTACGCGCGATTTGGGTCGGAATGGCTTTCGCGCGTTCATCGAAGTTACCAAACTCATTTCACCGCAAAGCAAGAACGCCTTGTCGCCGAAGAACGTCGACGCCTTGAAGAAGAACGGCAAAGGCTTGTCGAAGCGCAACGTCAAGGCGTCTACGAGCGGGCCAAGAAAATGGGATATCAGGTCAAAGAAAGCCGAGAAGGCGACAAGATCCGTATGGTTCTCGTCAAAAGGACGTATTGAATCCATGTTGCTGAACCTTGCGCATACATTACCTCGAAGTTCGGTGAATGGCCCCGGTGAAAGGTTTGTCCTTTGGGTCCAAGGTTGTCCCTTGGCTTGTTCAGGATGCTGGAACCCCGATACGTGGAGGTTTGCCAAGCGAAACCTTCGCCGTGTCGAAGAACTGACAGCGGAGATTCTTGCTACGGCAGGCATCGAAGGCGTCACGTTTTCCGGAGGCGAGCCGTTTGCCCAAGCACTCGCGCTTGCGCATGTCGGGCGTATAATACGGGACGCAGGATTGTCGGTGTTTGTCTTTACGGGATATACCCGCGACGAACTCACGCAGCCAGCACATCGCGCGTTGCTAGACGTTACAGATGTGCTCGTGGATGGTCGATACATTGCCGCTCAACGCGCCGAAGGTTTGGCATGGCGTGGTTCGTCCAACCAACGCGTTCATTTTCTCAGCCATCGATACAGCGAAGCGGACATGTTGGACGTACCTGCGGCGGAGTTTGTCTTGGAAGCCAATGGTGGTTTGAGCGTGACTGGATTTCCCACCTTTTTGAGTACGCCATCGGGCGTTATCCCGCCAGCAATCGAAACAGCGGCAATTCCGGTCGACACGTGAAGCGAGCTGACACGACACTTGTGCCGACTCCGCGGCTCACGTAGATTCGGCCTTTCTTCGTTTCGTACAATCCCGAAGTAAATCGCCCCGATCCGGGAGGAACCCAAATGGCGGCTCCGAGGGCACGTATTTGTCCGCCATGTGTATGTCCTGCCAATCCCAAATCAAAGGCGGGTGCGTCATGGGGTAGTTTGTCGAAGATGCCCGGCGCGTGCGTGAGAAAGAGTTTGACCGGACCTGGTTGTGCTTGACGCAGGGCAGCTCGAATATCATCATTACCGCTGCAAAAATCGTCGGTTGCGATGATGGACAGACCGTTCGGCAATACCACCGATTCATTGCCGAGCAACCGAACTCCCGCTCGTGTGTACGCTTGGGCGAGGTCGGTTTTGTCGATGTGCCCCCAATGCTCCCAATTCCCCCATGTCGCCACGACTTGACGGTCTTGTTCGGCCAATGGGCGACAAAAGTCTTCGAGCACCCGCAAGGCGCGAGGATCTTCGATGGTATCGCCCGTCAGCACGATAAGATTGGGATCGAATTGACGAATAGCCGCAAAAACAGCGTCGTGAATGCGGCCCATTTCACGCAGGTGCACGTCGGACAAGTGCGCAATACGAAAATCTTGCCAGTTCTTGGGTAAACCAGGAATGAAGACTTCGCGCTCCACGACATCGAGCCAACCTGGTTCCACGACAAACGTATCCAATGCGGCCATGCCGGCAGCACAACAACACGCAGTTTGGAGCAAAGTTCGGCGGCTCAGGGCCATGGTTGAATCGAGGGTAGCTCGAAACTCAGCAAAGGGCGAATTTTTTGCCCGCATGACGCTCGGAATGAGGATGGGACGGGGCGCGGACATCGCCTACGTCGGACATAGCGTTGAATGAACTGCGCAACGTCGGTGTCGCTCGCGATCACAATTGGGATTGTCCCGTGCATAGATTTCTGGTACGTGGGTTCGTCTTTCTCGTACTTGCCCGAACGGCTTCGGTCGAGCGATTCGAAAAGTCATCTTACGATGATGGACGAACTTGACAGGTTCCCCGCATTTCGGAATCATGCTGGCCGATGAGCTCAACGGGGAAAAAACGCGCGGCGGTCAAGGGTGGGGACGCAGCGACGAATCTTTTACCTCCACCGCCACCCAACGTGCCTCCCAATCTAACGCGCGCGACGGCGAAGTACAAACGTCACGCGTGGATTGCGGGGATTGGTCTGCTCGTGTTTGTCGCATTGTACCTGTGTTTGACGGGATGGTTTTGTTTTACAGCGTATCGTTTGATTTCTTTCTCAATGGGGCCAGCACGTGAAGGCGTGTGGCCCTTTGTGGCGGGCGTTTTGTCCGCGCTTCTCGGCGCATTTTTGCTCAGCGCTTTGTTTTTCATCAAAACCGGGGGCGATACGAAGAGCAATGAAATCACCGCCCAAGATGAACCCGAATTGTTTGCCTTCTTGAACGCTCTCGCGGACCGCGTGGGCGCACCGAGGCCCCATCGCGTGTTTCTTTCGCCGCGCGTGAATGCTGGGGTCTTCTATGATCTTTCTTTTGTCAATTTGCTTTTGCCGACGAAGAAGAATCTCGATATTGGTTTGGGTCTGGTCAATTCGTTGACCCTGAGCGAATTCACGGCCGTATTGGCGCACGAATTTGGCCATTTTGCGCAACGTTCGATGGCCGTCGGCCGGTGGGTTTACACCGCACAACAAGTTGCCGGACAGGTCGTCGTCGCCCGGAGTTGGCTCGACAAACTGTTGGCTGGTTTGTCGGGGATTGACCTGCGTATCGCCTGGATCGGTTGGTTGATGCGCCTCATCGTCTGGTCCATTCGTTCTCTTCTCGACACGGCGTTTCGATTGGTTGTCCTGGCGGAACGAGCCCTTGGCCGAGAAATGGAATTTCAGGCAGATTTGGTCAGTGTGTCCGTGACGGGGAGCGATGCACTCATCCACGCATTGCATCGTTTGGGCGCGGCGGACGAAGCTTGGAATGTGGCTGTTAGCGTCATGGCTCGTGAAGCAAACCAGGGCCGAGCTATTCCCGATCTTTTTTCCTTGCAATCGCGAATCATCGAGCACACTGCCCGTATTTTGAATGAGCCTGACCACGGGGCATCACCCAAGTTACCCAACGAGCATCCTGAAGAACATCGTGTATTCGAAGAAGAATTGGCCGAACCTCCGCGCATGTGGTCGACGCATCCGCCAAATCGCGACCGGGAACTCAATGCAAAACGCGTTTATGTGCCCGCAGAACTCGATTCACGTTCCGCGTTTTGCTTGTTTCGCAATCCCGAAAAGCTTCGCCGCGACGTGACGGCAACCATGCTGTCGTCGCTCGAATCGAAACTCGAGAAAGGCACCGAAGAACAATCGCTTGCGGCCGTGGACGAACGTTTTGGATCCACGTTGTTTCACGAGCGTTATCGCGGTATTTATCTTGGGCGAGCCATTGGTTTGTCCACGAAGACCCCCGCGGAGTTGGTCGGAAAGCCCGTTGATCCGTCGACGTTGCGGGAATGTTTTGCAGAGCTTTACCCGGAAAGTTTGGCCGGAGAAATCCGCGATTTTCGCGTCCAAAGTAACGAACGGGCTGCGCTCGAATTGTTACGCGACGGTATTCTCGATGCTCCAGGCGGCGTTATTCAACACCGGGGTCGGGCCATTCCTCGTCGCAAACTCGCCGGCGTGATCGAAGAAGTCACGGCCGAAGTGAATGCAATGCGCGACCGTATCGAAGGGCATGATCGCGCTTGTCGAGCGGCCCATCTTGCAGCAGCACGTGTTTTGGGGCAAGGCTGGGAACAATATCTCGTCGGCCTCATCCGATTGCATCATTATGCCGCGCACGTCGAAGCTAATTTGGGCGACGCTCGAGGGTATTTGGCCAATGTCTTTGCCGTCGTCACTGCGGACGGGCGCGTGAGTTCGAGCGAGCGAACGCGTCTCATCGTGTCGAGTGTCGAGGTTCATTCGGCGCTCGATGAAATTTATCGTCATCGTCACATCGTTCAATTGCCCGATGGCGTTTTCGATCGGCTTTGGAAAGTCATTGGTGCAAACGCGGAGAAAAAGCGGCCCGATAAGTTTAGCGCGTTATTCGAAAAAGAATTCACGCTGCCCCGCGCTGATGAACAAAACATTGGCGACTGGTTCCAAGTCATCGATAGTTGGGTTGACGATCCGTTGCATATTTTCGGGACGCTCGAACGGGTGAGTCTCGAAATGCTCGTTGAAGCTGAAGAACTCGTGCGCCAAGCATATGAAGAAAGCAACGATCCTGGCGCGGCGCCGGAACCCCCCATCGTTCCCGATCGGTATCAAACGCTGACGCGTACGGAAAAACGCGAGCGGCAAAAGCAGCTTGATTTGTGGGATCGTTTTCAAATCGCCGATGGGTTTTTCCCGACGCTTGGCCGCCTCGTTGTTGCCGGCGGGATTCTCGGCGTAGTCATGGTCACTGCATCTCACGCGGATGAATCAACGGGACGAACCAAACGTTCGAAAATCCCCGAAGCATCGACTTTGGTCATCGTGAATGGGTTGGATGTGCCGGTGGCCGTGGACGTTTTTGGACAAACCATCCACGTGCTGGCTCGAGAACGGACCCAAATGAATGTGCTTCCCGTGCGTGAAGTCGTCATTCGCACGCGGCTCGAGATTGGCGACGAGATTGAATCTTTTCGCCCCACTGTGCTCCCATCGCAGGAGTACATTTACAATATCGCGTCGGCAACTCCGCTTCTGCAACGAGCTGAACGTTTAGGAATGAAAGACCAGCGACCAGCACGACGCTTGGGTACGCCGCGATGGTATTCGGCAACGGACGACCCAACATTCGAATCCTGGCGTATGGATGAACAAAGAGCGGTTTTGGGCGGAAGGTTGCAAGTTCGTCTGGGCACGCTTCACGATGCCCTACCCGACGCAATTATGGCAAATGTCGATGACGAAGAGGCTCGCAATCAAATCATCCTCGCGCACGCCAGGTGGGATTCGCCAAGTTCGCTTTGGACTCGAAGTTGGCTGCGCCGAGCGAGCAAATTGCCGCGTTTTGATGAATTGCTCGAGCAACGAAAATCGCGTTATCCACGCGATATTTTCGTGTGGGAACTCGCTATGACGCGTGCCAACGAAGTCGCGCGCAAAACAATTTGCGAGAAACTGCGCCAACGTGTGGCCCAATCTCGTGAAGACGTGGATTGGTCTTACTTGTCATTGCGATGCGAACACGATCCCGTTTCCGATAGCAAGGTGTTTCTCGACGAATTCCGAAAGCATCCGTATCATCCCTACTTGGCCAATATCGCTGCTGACGAGCTCTTGCGCCAAGGAAAATATGCGGACGCGATTGGAGCTTTGGAAGTCGCAACCAGTGCAATGGCCTTGGCTGAAGAACGCACCATTGACTTGGCCCGACTCCTCCGTGTCGTGAATCCCGCGAATCTCGACGATAAGCTCGCACAGTTGGCAGGCCAATCAGAGATGTTCAAGATGGTGGCCGAAATTGAATCCGGTCAAGGTACAACGCCCGCAACCCAAGCATTTTATTGGCTCAGTTCCGGGCGATTTTCCGATGCCATCGCCATTGCAAAAACAGATCCACAAAAATTACGCGATGTTTTCCTATTCGTGGCTGCGTCTGAAGGCGTACCGCGGGCCTACGTGGACGAATTCTTGAACCTGCCCGTGATCAATGAAGCCACCGAGTCAACGTGGGTCGAGATTGCCCTTTTGGATCGAGAAGGACGACCCCATTCCGATCTCGATGGTTTGGTCAAGGCAACCGCAGGAGCGTACGCGGAAAAGGTTTTACCGTTTGGTACACTCGCATTCTTGAAAAAGGGACGTGGACCTGTCGATGCAGCCTTCGGCAAACTTCCGCTGGATCGGCAGGCAGAAGCGTGCGCCATGGCGTTGGTGCGCGAACCGGCGCTTGCGCCGAAAGGATGTCGGGCCCTGGTGAAAGGGTACTACTTCATCCCGGAAAAACCATACTTCAAGGAATGAGCCGCACCGCCGTCGGTGTATCTCACGGTGATGGCGTGAGCACCCCGGCAAATACGTCAATGGTCGCTCCGGGGTGATCCTGGGACAGCTTTATGGTTCGTTTGGCGGTACCCGCCAATCCGATACTGGCTGGGACTGAGCGCACGGGCGCAAGTTGCACCGAATCGATAGGATTCATCGGGTTTTCCATGGGGTCTGCGACGCCCAAGGTATGAACCCAGCGGACGGCGAGCGTTTTGGGATCCAATTCCATCCAGAAAGGTCCTCGAGCGTCCACGGCGATTTTTGGAGCAGGCTCACCTGCATTCGTCAATTGAATTTCGCTCCGAAATGTTCCAGCGGCAAACAGTTTGCCACCGTAAGCGACGATGTCCATGCCCTTTTGCGCCTCCAGCCCATTGACGAGTCGCAAGTTCACCAAGGGCTTGATGGGATCGCTCGGATTGTATGCCGCGACAAACATGTCTCCATCAGGATCGGCAGTGACCCCTTGATTGTCGAACGTCACCAAATCGTAGATTGTGCCTGTCACATAAACGAGTCCAGTCGAGTCAACAGTCACATGAGCTACTTCGATTTTGCTCTGTGCTGCGGGCGTAGTCATTGCCGTCTGCCATTTGATGTTGCCCGTTGCAGCGTCCAATTGGAGGATGAATCCGTTGGGTCTGCCTGCAGGGGCGGCGGGCAGCATGTCCAAAGCACCCTCGTACGTGCCGGCAACAACGAGTTTATCCGCCGAATTTCCGCTACCCACCGCGATGTCCACGGGGCGATGGGTACCGCCAGGGAAGTACGTTCCATAAATGCATTGGAACCCAGCGGTGGTTTGCGTGTGAAAAACGACCATATTGGGAGTCGACGGTTGGTTCATGAGAACCGTTGCGCTACACGGTACCGTTTTCATGTTTACGATCGTGCCCGTTCCATAGAGCGTTCCATTGGCGTCAATTGCGATTGACGCTATATCGCCAGCATTGGGAATGGGTCCACCGAATTGGAAACTCGACATACTTGGGGTACCATTGACATCCACGGTATTCAAGTAGCCATAGACATTACCCGCGCCCATGAAATCAAACTGTCCGGCAATGTAGACACGATTGTTTCCGTCAACCGCCACATCACGTAAACGAATGGGCTCGTTGCTCGAATACTTGACCTCGCGAAGCCAAAGCGGATTGCCGTTGGGATCGTATTTGGCCAAAAATGTGGCATTCGTGCCCGAAATACCGGGAACGCTTCCTCCAACGTTCAAGTTGCCCGAAAAAGTCCCCGTCAAAGCAAGGCTTCCATCGGTACCTATGGCCAAACTCTGGAACGTTTCAGCCGTCGCCGTATCGCCAAAGCGGCTGCTCCACCTATAGACGTGCTCACACGCTTTGCCGTCGCAATTCTCGTCCGCATCCGGTCCCATCCCGGCATTGCAAACTTCGAGCGATGGAGCTCCCCAACCCATGCACGAAACGAGCGCGGACCCCTCACACACCGGTTGCCCCCATTTGCACGCACCAATGCCGGCCAACGTGTCGTCCTGCGTGCTGTCGCCATAACATACAGTCGGACATTCCGGCGGAGGCTCGACGGCGGGTTTCTTTTGATAAGAATCGTAATCGTCGAGGACGACGAAACATCCTCCGAGCGTGAAAATCGCTGCTGCCAAAAGCATTTTTGAGGGTTGCATCAAAAATTCCCCATAGCGTTGAAACCGACGAAATGGTTCGTGATGGTGGGCATCAATCGGGCTGAATCGTTTTTCGGAGTTCGTTTGTGCAAAAGGAAAAATAATGCGCCCGTACCCAATCCCGCGGCGCCGACACCCCAAGCGATTGCATTACCCACGAGAAGCGGATTTTGCCCCTGCGCCAAATCGAAGCCGGTTTGATCGCATTCGAATCCATTGCAATGTTTTTTGATCTCGGTATCTCGCGACAACAAAAGGCCGCCTGTGATTCCTGCGGCAATCGCTCCGGCTGCGCCAAGTCCAAAAGCAACGAACGATGCGGTTTTCCAGTTTGGACCCGGTCCGGGTTTTTCCGGGTCATCTACGTTTTCTTTGCGTTTGCCCACGCGCAATACGACCTCCGTTCGATCCCGCGGCGCCAATTCTACCTCGCGCCGGTCATCTTCATGCCCCCGAGCGCGTGTAATGACGACGTGTTTGCCGACATTCACCACCCGTGGTGCCTTGAATGCTTCCTGCGGAATTTCTTCGCCATCGAAGAGTACGGTGACGGTTCCAACAGTAGGCGGAACAACCAGGTTGAGTCGGGCAATCTTGCCTTCGAGCGCTTCAATGCGTTTTTTCGCGGCGTTGGCGCGGGGATCGCTTTCCGAGATCAGAGCCAGTCCACGTTCCCAGTGCGCGTGGGCGAGTGCGAAGTTTCCGTCGTGTTCGTCGCAATCCGCAACGTTAAAAAGCGTGTTTGGGACAGCGAACAACGCCAAGCTTTCGCGTAACTTTGCACAACCGACGTTCCGATCGCGCTT
>JBGAOI010000006.1:14313-18461 GCA_044221885.1 Polyangium sp. (in: bacteria) | reverse complement strand
GATCGGCTGCGAAGCAAAAGTTCGAAGGAAGCAGGCCCAAGGCGAGCGAAATTCCGAGCGGGCAGGGGAGGCCACGTGTGCGTGTGCCGTGCATACGCGCACGTTATCGCCGCTTTTCGTTGGCGTCTACAAGTTTGCTCGCGATTGGTTGGCTCCTCGCGCAAGGGACTTGACTCACATCTGGAAATGCAGTCGGCACCCATCGGATGACAGCGTCCCATGCGGACAAACCGGCATGGTGACTTGAGATGACCCGCTGCTAAAGAGTGTCGACTGCACTTCGACGTATCTCCAAATGCGGCACTGCGAATAGGCCCGGAAAAACCTTCTCCTCCCGGCTGCCCATTCCATTGCCGTCGTCGTGACGGGTTACGTTGGGTGTCGCAATCCATGGCGCATGTGGTTGCCTCGAACGTTGCGTGACAGAAGCACGATTGCACAATCGCTGCCTGAACATTCGCGCAAGGTAAAACCTCAGCGTAACCAGTTTCCAGGCAAATATCGCATTATGCCAGGGTTGGCATGTGGTTTGCGAAGTGCTTAAAACGCACGGCAAGCGTCGTGCTCAACGGAGGTAAGTCATGGGGATCATCAAATGTGTCGTCGCCACGAAATGCGAAGAACTCGACGATGCGGCCCGCATTCGTTATGACGTTCTGGCCAAGGAACAGCAACACCTCGATACGGTTCGTCATGCCGTACCTCGCGAAGTCGACGCCTTGGACACGCTGCCGACGACGAAGCATTTTCTTGCTTACCTCGACGAAAGTGCCGTGGGAACTGGGCGCATGGTTTTACCGAACGCCGAAGTTGCCCACGCGACGGGGACGCTTTTTGGATTCGACATCGAGTCCAAGTTTGTCCTGGAGAACCTCGTTCGCCCAGGAATGCGTATCGTCGAAACGATGCGGTATTGTGTTCTTCAGGACGCACGGCGTTTGCCGGTGGCCGCGGCGTTGGTTCAGGAAGGGCTGAGGTTCAGTCGTGCGCATGGAATCACGCATTGGGTGGGAAGCGCCACGATGGAAACGCGCGACCCGAACGAGGCGGCACGTATTGCCGCGTTGGTCGATGAGATGGGGTTTGTCGATCGCGACACGCTGATCGCTCCGCGTCAAACGGTTTGTCCCACGACTTTGCCACGGACCGCATCGTTCGAATCCGCGAGCTGCGGTTTGCCCATGGTTTCGCCGTCGAACACGAACATCCCCCGTGTGCTGGCCATGTATCTGCGTCGCCTCCGAGCACGCATCATTGGTCCGCCGGTGTTCGATGCTCGTTTCCGCGGCTACTCGATCCCGATCCTGATCGCCGTTGCCGATCAAAAAGTCTGGAAAGACGAACCTGGTTTGCAACTGCAAACCTCCCCCATCGCAGCATGAATCCATCACCTCGAGGAACAAGTCTCATGAACACTATCGTCGCTCATCTCGATTCTCTCTCGGATACGCTTGTGGAAATGCTCTACGCGTTGCCATTTGCGCAACGGTTGCACGCGGGCACGCTTTCGCGCGACGAGTACGCTGCATTCCTGGTGCAAACGTATCATTACGTCGTGCACACGCGGCCGTTTTTGCACCGCGCTGGTGAACGGCTCGAAGAGGCCGGATACATGGCGCTCGGGCAACTGCTTCAGCAAAAAGCGGCCGAGGAAGACGGCCACGACACTTGGCTTTTGCAGGACCTAGAGGCCATTGGCGAAAGCCCCGAACGCGTGCGTCGAGAAGAACCTTCGGGACCCGTACGCGCGTTCGTCGCGTGGAACTCGTTTGTCGTTGAACAGGGTTTGCCCGTGGGCATTCTCGGTGCCGCGTACCTGCTCGAGGCTGTTTCTGCGCGACATGCTGGCGAAGCGGCGACAAACATGACGGCCTTTAGCCGGATTGCCGGCATCGCCCACGGCGTACGATTTTTGCGTGGTCATGGGGATGCCGATGTCGGGCATATTGCCGCATTGGGGCAAGTGATCGAGGCGATTGCGTCTCCACCGGCATTTCGCGAAGAAATCTTGACGACTGCGCGCGTGACCAAGTCGACCTATGCTGGGATGTACCACGCACTTGCATGCTGAGTGGTTTGTCAAAGCGCATGGTTTGGCCAAATTCCGGACAAACCACGGGCTGGCGATTCAGCATCTTTCCCGGAATCTTGCGGCGAGCATCTCACGACGTTCGATCCCCAGCTTGATATAGATACTGTTTATCTGGGTGCGGATCGTGTTGGGTGAACACGGTTTGCCCGACACAAGGCTTCTATCTTGGGCAATCACATCGTTGTCCCAGCCTTGTGCGGCGCGGACGGCAACATCGAGTTCGGCGGGCGTCAGTTTGGCACGCCAATCATCGGGCGCTTCGTCCAGAAAAACATACCAACGCGTGCCTGATTCCTTGACACTCGGGACAAAGCTCACGACCGCACCCGCTCCAGGGCGACTTGGCACCCAAGGAAGAATCGGCGCCATGGGCAATATTTGGCGCGACAAATCTTTGATCTTGTCACTCAGCTCTCGGGGCAAACCGTCCGCTCCGCAGGACTTGGGCCCAAAACATCGTTTAAAGGCGAGATCGGCGGCACTCGTTCCCCCAATCCACCGAAAGTCGGAAGAAAAGACGAGGACCGAGGTTCGTTCGAGGTCAAACGCCGAATCGATTAGTTTGGAGTGCAAAATGGCTTCGCCGTAATGGCGTCGCGCACCCATCGCTGCTGCAAGGTATTGCGTCAAGAACTGCAAAATTTGTTGTTCATGGGCCGTGTATGCCCGAGGTTTGTCTCGGTAAAGTGTCAATCCTCCGTTCCACGTCGGGTCCGTCGACATTTTTACAGCCAAAATTTGTTCAATCGGCATGTGCTGCGAACGAGCATATTGGTACAAAGGATGCCGTTCGATATCCACGCGCTCCGGAAGCGGCAAAATCTCGACGTCGGATAAAACCAAATTGGGCCGGCGACCAACAGCTTGGCCGACGAAATCGAATTTGGCCAGCTCCGCATAATCGCGGAAAAACGAAGGCGACATTTCGGCGACCGTCCAATCATATAGCGCCGGTTTGTCCCGACGACTGATGCACATCGCTCCATGATCGGACGGAACGAGCTTCTTGATGAGCGGATACGCTACGGCAAGCGCCAGGTTCACATCCGGCACCTCTTGCAACGTGTGCAAAAGTTCGAACACCACGGGCAATTCGTGCTTACGAAAGGACGGCGGTCTGAGCATCGCGCAACTCCTCGTATGGTCAAGAAGAACCTACGCAGAACTTCGAATTGACGTCAACTAGGTTTTGGAGAATTCAGGCGAGAAGATGGCGAGCGCACGTTCCGGAAAAACGTACAACAATACGCGTCGAAGCGTATTTGGACGGTGATGTGCGTTACGTCAGGATTGCGGCGAGAGTTCGATAAGATGTTGATATGGTTGGATAATCGTGAGAATTGACGCGTCGGTCGGCGGGGGCTGCGTGATCGGCTTGCTGATTGTCGCTCGAGGGGCCTTGTGTTGTCACGGCGTACGCATGCAGGCGTATGCCCTTGGGGGCGGAGGGCTTCTACGGTTGACGGAACGGGGCGGCGTTGAGGACGTACCCGGCAACCAAGTCGAGGAACGGAGAGGGTCATGGCGCAACAGGATCACGAGGCATTGGCGGATCTCACGATGCGGCAGCGCGAGATTGCAAGTTTGCTTTCGGAAACGGGTTTGTCGTACAAACAGGTCGCATCGAAACTGGCCATTAGCGAAGGCACGATGCGCAAACACGTAGAAAACGTATATCGGCGTATTGGCGTGCATTCACGAGCCGAATTGATGGTGGCCTTGCGTCATCGTCATCATTGAATGTCGACGCCACGGGCATTGCCGAAGGAGTCGTGCACCAAGTGCTTCCATTGGGTTGTGTTATCCAATGGAAGCCGCTCTTTTCGAGCCTTGACTTTTGGGGGCGCACAGCAGAACATGCGGGAATCATGAATTCCGCTCGAATGATTGCTGTCCTGGTTGTGCCTGGATTTTGTGTTGCGATGGGGGCTCAAGGGCTGGCTTGTCTGAACGAATTAACGGTTCAAAACCCTTCCACGGATGGAGGAGACGATGCTGCGGGATGTGCTCACGTAGCGCCGCCGTTGCCTCCGAACGTGCCCGACGACACTGCCAA
>JBGAOI010000006.1:0-14303 GCA_044221885.1 Polyangium sp. (in: bacteria) | reverse complement strand
TTTCATTCGTGACTGCAATCAGAAGAGTCCGATTCAAGACGACAGCGACGGGGGAGCCGATTGGGCTGGATCTTGATCGTTATTGCACTTGTCAAGGCGAAGCTCCCTCTTGCATTGCACCTGCTAACCAAGATCCCGAACTCGGATGCGATTTGGCATTGGGTCGGGACAACGCAGTGCCGCAATGGATTCGACTCTTTGAGCTTGCTTTGTCGTTCGACTCGGAAAGCGATATGATGTCCGAGCTTTATTCGTCGTTTGCGGATGTTGGCCATTGGTCGGTCCTCATTCGCGTGAGTGGGTACAATGGCCAAGCAGATGATTCCAAGGTGCGCGTGGATTGGTTCCCGAGTTCCAAAGCGATGGCGCCTCCACTGTGGGACGGCACGGACATTTGGCCTATTCCTGTGGATTCATTAACGGCTTCGATGACTCCGCTCTACTTTGACACCGATGCGTACGTGACAAACAATCAATTGGTATTTTCATTGCCGCAGGCCGCAATGCGTATGACCAACGGTCTCACGAGGTTTGGCCTAAAGATCGACAACGGGACAGTTGTCGTCCCAATCGAGAAAGATGGTGCAGGGCGATTTGCTTTGCGCAACGGGATATTTGCAGGGCGTATGCCGATGGGGAATCTATTTGAGATGTTGACTGAATTTCGTGATCACAATGGTGCGCCGTTTTGTGGTTCTGCGCAGAATCCCATTTTTCCTGCCACGATGGCCGCTTTCTGCCGAATACCGGACATTCAAGCCGGGTTTGCGCAGCCAAATAAGATTTGCGATGCAGCGTCGTTTGGTTTGGGGTTTGACGCGGAGCCCATTGCCGACGTCGGTGAGGTGACGCCGCCTCTGATGGCTAGCATGAATTGCCCGCCTGGAGAAGACCCGTACTCTGTTTTTCAGGTGACGGGATGTCCACAACCCGGGGCGATGATCGACGCGGGAAACTTGGATGCGGCAGCCGCGGATGCGCAGAAGTAATTGCGGTAAGAATGGGGGTCTTGGTTGTTGGTTGTGTTGCGCGGTCGGGCTTGAATGGCAGTGTTTTCCGGTGCGCAATGCCGTAGAGGCATCATACCGTAGCGGGAATTACAGAGCGTTCATTATCGGCGGCGTTCAACGCATTTCGAAGTGAATGATGTCCAGGCCTGGTTTTCTTTCCGAACGCGACGTTTGTCGCTGAATTTGCGCCTACCTTGCATTATACTCGCCCCATGACCTATCGTAGCGGCAAAAGCATCCAGCCTTTGATCTATGTCGTCAGCAGCGTCGCATTCGCGATCGACCGCGATACCGGTCGACAATGTTGGCGTTATCAAGCTTCAACGCGGCTCATGCGGATCGTTTATGCGGTCGAGCGCATCTTCATGCTCGATGCGGATTGCGCCTTGCATTGCGTGCGAGCTCAGGACGGCGTTCTTCTCGGCAAAGTGCAAGTCGACGAAAAGGCATACGTCGGATCGGCCATGCTGCCTGGTCCGAATGGCGAAATGTATGTCGCGACGTCCCATAGCATCATTGCGCTCGATGCGAGTGGACGAGAAATGTGGCGATTCAAGCACGATGGAGTGCCAGGTTCGTTTGGAAGTGGTTTGGCCGGGCTTGCCCTCCCGGAAGCCGTCGTGCAGCCCGACATTCGCGATTGATATTGCAATACACGAAAGGCCGCAATGGGTTCTTACGCGCCTTTTTTCTCTTTCAGTCGCCGATGCAAGTAACCATTGGAAATCCCGAGCCTTCGAGCGGCTTCGGATTTGTTTCCACCGGCTGCTTCAATGGCTCGTTCGATCACGTCAATCGTGGGCGGAGGTGCCGTGGCCACCGAACGAATTTTCAAACCTTGCTCTACGGCGGAAAGCTTCAAACCAGCCACCGGATCCATTCCCGCAATCAAACGGTCGACATCACGCACGTTGGCCGGCCAATCATGCAGCAGCATCAACTCGACAGCCTCGACATCGACGCGGGTTTTGCTCAAATCCAGCGCGCCATACCGACGTTCCCACAAAGCCCGCGCCACGGCAAAAATATCTTCACGACGATCATCGAGTTTCGGCAATGCGATACGAAACGCAAATCGGGCCCAAAGGTCGCGACGAAACGTCCCTTTTTCCACACGTTCCGCAAGATTTCGATTCGTTGCGGCAACAATCGCCACATTGACTGGCACCTCTTTTGAGGCACCAACCGCCATGACGCCATGACCGTCGAGCAGTCGTAAGAGTTTAGGTTGCAAGGTCAAAGGCAATTCGCCAAGTTCATCCAAAAAAACCGCTCCACCGTCGTGTTCGCGAAAAACGCCACGTCGGGCTTCTACGCTTCCTGTAAAAGCGCCACGCTCCGAGCCGAAAAGGTGCGCTTCAAAAAGGGTTTCGGGAACACCGGCCACATTGACCGCGGTGCATTTCTGCAATCGATTCAGCGCGGCGATGACCTGACGCGACAGTTCCTCTTTACCCGTCCCCGTTTCTCCTTCGATCAGGACCGGATGGGTGGGACGCTTTTTTAATGCGGCGATTTTTTCTCGAGCTTCCGACAAACCAAAGGGACCAACGAGTGTACCCAATGGTTTTTCCGGGACTTCTGATCCTTGAAATCGTTCCCGAAAGACAAGCAGTGTACCGCCCATCCGCAAGACTGTGCCATCTTCCAGTGGCACCTTTTTGTGTGCTTCGAGGCGATGGCCATCACGAAATGTAAAATTGCGTGAACCGAGGTCTTCGATTTTCCACTGTCCGCCTTCCACCGTCAATCGTGCATGTTGGGTGGATATTTTCGAATCGACGATGTCGAATTCAGCAAACCAACTTCGTCCGACGATCGTATTTGACTTCGGAATCGGAATGACTTTCGGCGAAGGGAACGCTACGAGCAATACAGGACGACCTTGATCCGCCTGTTGTGCGGTCGGCGGGCGATGTTCTTCGGTGGTTGGCGGGACAATCTGGCGCGACATGAAAAACCTTTCTGCTGAAACAAGTGTTTAGTCGAGAAACACCAATACGTGCAGAGGAGCCGATTCGCGAGGTCCCACGCGTAGGCGCATTCCTCGACAGAGAATGGATGTCTTGATACCGTCGCGATTGTCGGCAATTTTCGTCGCCGGGTAAAACGTCGTCGTACCGTCGAGAACCCTTACGGTCATTCGCCCGTATTTCAAATCGCTTGTTGTTGCCTGCAAGACGTTGCGGCGATCCCCGCCTTCTTTGGCAATGGCGGTCATGGGCAAACAGAGTTGTTCCCCAGAACGATCGTTGCGCATACACAACGTTGCTTTGGGATGACTCCCTGCCAAATCCTCGTTCCGAATCGTGTCCAACACGCCCGTCACTCGGAGGCCCCACGTTCGTTCGGGCAATGCTTCCTCGGCGCACGGAGCGGCTTTGCACGTGCGTCCGGACGTACACGCGTCCTTGGGCAAACAACAGGGGGCCAAGTCCGAGGTTTGGCTCGAAAATGTATTCTCGGCTTGCGTGGGCAAACCAATGATCGAGGGTGAGTTTGGCGCAGTGTTTTGGGAGGAAACAATTAACCAGAAAATAAATGCCCCAAGTCCCCCGGCGAGCACGAAGCCCAGCCAGCGAAGGATACTGCTCGTATGTTGACTCGAGTTTTTCGGCGGAGCTGGCGGTGATTGCGGCACAGGCGTGTGCGCGTAATGCGGCGGTGCTGGTAGGGGAGCGGGCGAATATGGTGACGTCGAGGTTCGTCCCGCCGCATAGTTGTACGCCTGTCCCGAGGTTTGTCCGGCGCTCGACGCGCTGGGTGCTCGGGTGGGTGCTGCATGCAGTGCGGTGGCCCCGCCGTGTATTCCGGCAGCTATGTGGGGAATGAATTGTCCTGTACGCACAATATCGAGAATCGCGGCACCATGGGCTGGGCGATGTTGCGGATCGAGATTCAAACAGGCCCGAAGCGCCACAAGCCAAGGTTCATTCGACGAAGGTGGAGGCCATGGCCGTCGCTGCTGGTGTGCGTCTCGATAAACGTCGGCATACACGGAGAGCAGAGCTTCGGGGGACAAATCCGTCGGGTGCCGCCCGTGAAGTAGTTCCCAGCCCATAACACCAAAGGCAAACACATCCCGGGCAAACCCGTCGCGATCGTAGGTCCAGAGTCCCGGACAAACGAGATCCGGAGGTAAATAGGGAACCGTACCGACAATCGAACCTGGGTTTGTCACGGGGGTTGGATTGCCGGCGCGTGCTGATATGCCAAAATCAACGAGTTTGACTCCACCGAGCACGCGAGGTGCGGACCAAAATGCATCCGTGATGAGGACATTCGTCGGTTTCAAGTCTCGATGCACGATACCGAGGGCATGCACGTAGGCGAGAATCGACGCCAATTGTTCGAGAATTGCGAACATACAATCGTTTGTCATGCGCGGATCTCGAGCGGCGGCGAAAAGCGTTTGGCCGGGGACAAGATCGAAAACGAGGCCCATGAGTCCGGTATCGGAATCGCGAAAGAATTCACGGCAAGGTACGAGGCCCGGATGGGTTACGTCGTGCAAAGCTTCGGCTTCGCGCCAAGCTCGTTCGGCTTTGTCTTTTTCGACGCCGCGAAGGTCAATGAGCTTGAGGGCGCGTCGGAGATGGCTTTGTTCGGTCGTGAATGCTTCCCAGACAGACCCTTGGCCACCTTTGCCCAAGGGCCGGGAGAGTACGTAGCGATTGACTCGTGCGCCCGGTTGCATGTTCACGGTGGTCGCTCATACCATGCTAGAAGTTGGTCAGGGAAGAAAAAAATGGCGGAGGGTGGCGATTGTTTGACACGTGCGGAAAAAGTGGGGCCTTTCGCTCCAAATTCATTTGATCGCGAGCAGGAGTTTGGCGGGTCATGCTGATCGCGAACGTCTCTGTCGTTCGGGCCCGATGAAAAAAGCGAAAAGTATTCACAAGTTATCAATTTCGTTGGATCGGCCCGGCTCGTGCACTCCTTGGGTATGCGCTCGTCACGGACGTTGTGACGGATGCAGGAGGGCGATCCGGTGCAAGAGCGATATCGATTGATTGACTTGAAGGGCGACCTCACTTTGGGAATTGTCGTGCGCGCGTATGATATGCGGCGACAGCAGGAGGTTGTGCTCAAATTCGCGAAGAGTTTGGGGGCAGGGGAGGAAAGGTACTTGGAAAACGAAGGTTTTCTGCCGAAACCGCCGTCGAACTTGTCGTTGGCGACCATGTCGTTGCGGTTTCACATGAGCTGTGATGGTGATCACGTCGGACTCGATATTGTTCATGAATGCGGCGTACTGAGTCTTGGCACGAAAACGAGATTCGATGTGCTCGCACATTTGGCGCAAGTTCGCTGGAGGGACGCCCAAAATCCAACATTACCCGAGGTCGATCAGGGTTGGTATGACATGCAGGATCTCATGCGCCATGTCGGGAAGAGCGAGCGATACATCAATGTATTGATTCATCGAATTCGCCAAGTCTTTTCGGAAGCGGGAGTCGAGCATGCAGGCGGCATCGTCGAGCGACGTCCGAAGCAGCTTCGTCTCGGGACGGGCCGCATTCTCGGGTTTGGCGAGCATAAACAGTCCGCCAGGTGAAACGCATGTGGCATGCGGTGTGAATGCCGTGACGTGTACATCATTTGGCGATTGACTCCTCATCCCAACCCGCGTAGCGTGCTCGCGGGCGTCGAAAGCGCACGAACGTTCGTGTGCGATTCGACGTAATGGGAGGCTCCAATGAATGTCAAGGATTTGTCGTCGCTCGATCCGGCCAAGGTTCAAGGCATCGAGGATGCGGTCGAAGCATTTCGTCCCAATATCTTGTTGATCATGGTCGATCAATTGCAATATCCGCAAGCGGGTTATGGTTCGGCCGGTTTTGCCAATGACTTGAAGCAAATTCTCTCGTTCTTGGAAATCGATTCGAACAATACGTATGCCCAATATTTTCCGGGGCTACGCAAGTTGCGCGAACATGCGGTGGTGTTCACCGATCACACCATTGCCGAGTCGGCGTGTATCCCGAGCCGCGCCAGCATTATGACGGGACAATATGGCCCCCGCACGGGTGTGACTCAAACCGACGGACTTTTCAAGCCCGGCGAGGCGCAAAACTTTCCATGGCTGCACGCAAATGGAACCCCCACGGCTGGCGATTGGTTTCGTCAATTGGGCTATTCGACACACTATTTTGGAAAATGGCACACGAGCGATCCACCCGAACACACGTTGCAAGGTTTCGGTTTTGCCGATTGGGAACTTTCTTGGCCCGAGCCGCACGGTTCGTCCATCAATAACCTTGGTGCATTTCGTGATTTCCAATTTGCTGACCTGGCCGCATCGTTTCTTCTTGCCCGAGGATTGGGCGTTCCTTACAACCGAGCATTGTCCAATCAAGCCAATAAGGATCCGCTGAGCAGTGCCACTCCGCAAACAGCGCCGTTTTTCGCCGTCGTATCGTTTACGAACCCCCATGATATCGCAACGTATCCCACGTTGCCGAGACTGCTCAATGCAGGCGACTCGTTCGATCCAACCACGAAGCAATGGAAACTGGCGGGTCCAGGGGATTCGGTCACCATTCCCGTCCAAGGCCAAGCGAGTACGACGCCGACGCAGGGGGCGTTTACATTTGATCTGAATCCAAATGGTTTCCCGCAAAATTGCGCCACGGCAAGTCCCAGTCAAGACGAAAACTTGCTTGTGAACAAGCCGCGAGCTCAGCAGGATTATTCCTACAAAGTGGGCCTGGGTTTGGCCGCGAAAACAGGTTTGTCCGTCGCCAACAGTCTTGCAGCAAAGGCGGCCGCGGCGGGTACGCCGTTCACGCCCGAGCAGATGCTGGCAACCGCTTTGCAAGCAACGTTCTCCAACGCGATACCGTTCCAAATCCAAAGCGATCCAGACGGAGCTGCCGTTGGTTTTCTTCAATATTATGGCTACATGATTTCGATGGTCGATCGCCATATTCTGACGGTTCTCGAAGCCCTCGAGTCTTCGGGTTTGCGCGAAAAAACCGTAGTAGTTTTTCTTGCCGACCACGGCGAATATGGGGGCGCACATTCGATGATGATCGAGAAGTGGCACGGGGCCTATCAAGAAACAGTGGCAGTTCCCTTCTTGGTGAGCCATCGTCATTTCAATCAGAGCAAGGACGTGCCCATTGCGATAACATCGCAAACGAGCCATCTCGACGTATTGCCCACGTTGCTTGGTTTGGCGAAAGCAACTACCGACGAGCTGGAAACGGCGCGGACCAACCTCTCAATGACGCATCGAGCGGCTCCGCTGCCCGGCGTAAATCTCGTTCCGATCGTTCAAGCCGGTAAGGGCGACGTGTATTGGCCGAATGGCAAAAAGCGCGAAGGCGTGATGTTCGTGACGGACGATATGATTACCGAGCCGTTGCCCAAAGACGATGATCCGCACAATCAGCAATCGTGGCAGCAATACGAGGTTTTCAAGGCTGCGGTCGAGGTCTTGATCAACGGATCGAAAGGCGAACACGGAATTCGTGAAATCGCGCCTGTGGCGGGAATTTATCCGGGGCCTGTCGTGCAGCCCTGTCATGTGCGCGCGTTGCGAGCGGGCGATTGGAAACTCGTGCGATATTGTGATCCGTGGAGTGAAAAACCCGTCGCCGATGAATGGGAGTTTTACAACCTTGTGGCTGATCCGGCCGAAATGACCAACTTGGTACAATACAACGCGTCCACGTTTCCCACGGTCATTCCCCCGGAATCATTGCCCAAAGGAGTGACGAAGGAAGAGGTTGTGACAAATGCATTGCGTATGCGCGCAGAACTCGCAATCCAGGAAGCTGAATTGCTCAGTCCGTATCCAGCGGCTCATCCGTCGTCGGGAGCGAAATGAGATAACCACGGCCGGAATTCCCCTCGCGCATCATTTTCGTACCCTTCGCCAAGCAATTGCGGTATGCTCACCGCGTGCCTCGGTCCAAAGATCGTACCCCTACTGAAGTCGACACCGCATTGGAAGCGCTTTACGCAGCGTTTGTCCGATATAGCGGAACGCATCTCGAAGGTTGCGCCCATTGCGTGTCTTTCGAAGACAGCGCGGCCCTGCGTCGTGCGCCATTACGGAAGCTTGGTCATGAATTACAACGTTATCTGTTCAAGGCCATGACCACCTGGGGCACGACAGACGATTTCAAGCACTTCCTTCCGCGGCTTGTTGAATTGTATGCGTCGAGTTCTGATGCCTGGTTATTGTGCGACAAACTTGCCTATGGTTCTTGGCGTTCATGGCCCAAAGAAGAACAGGTGGCCATCGAGCGATATCTGTCGGCGTTATGGCGCTATGAACTCACCGAGTATGGTGCACCCATGCCGGGAAATGCGCTTCTGGAAACCATGACGACGCTTGGAATCGACCTAGGTCCTTATGACTTGTGCAAAAAACTCGAATCTTGGCGATTGGAAAATTCGCGCGAGTCAGCGCGACATCTTGCGCAGTTTGTCCTGGAGCATGGGACTACGCTATTCTGGTCGGGCCCCGCGACGGGCCGGTTGACGTTATGGCAGGTAAAACACGAAATGGCTGACGATGTGCGGTCGTGGTTGCTTGAATTGGCTACGCGTGATTGGCTCGAGGCGGCGTTTGTTGCGCATAACGATCCCGACGTGGCCCGTGCATTCGATCGGCTCGAGGCGGCGGCACGCGAGCAGTGAATGCGGGAATTGGTTTCACGGCAATGCGGTCTGGTGCGTGATGGTTACTTCAAACGAAATCTTTATGTATCGAATCGACGTTGGCTAACTTATTCCTTGATGCGGTGTCGATCCAAAGTGCTGGTTTTCGATTCTTGGTTCGAGCAAAGTCCTGGGAATGTGCTCGTTCGTTCGACTTGTACACTCGGAATAGAATGGCAGAGTCCGTTACGTGAGATATGTTGCGGAGTTTTGATGTGGGTTGCTCGTCGTCTCGTACGGAGCAATTGATGGCCAGGCTACCGTGGGAAACGGACGTGACATCGTAGGTTGACTGTGTTTTTTTAGTCCAAACGGCGAAAATTCTGTCTTGACGCCACAGACACCTGCGTGTACGAGCCTAAAATAACCATGCCTTCGAACGTCATTGCGGAGAGATACGAACTTGTCAATCAGATCGGGCAGGGTGGTATGGGCCAGATCTGGGAGGGGTTCGACCATAGCCTTCGTCGTCCTGTCGCTATCAAGTTGATGGTGTCGACGCACCTGCAAAACAGGAAAGCGCGTGCCCGATTCGAGCGTGAAGCAATGGCAATTGCGACGATTCAAAGTCCTCATGTCGTGCAAGTTTTTGACGCTGGCGTACACGAAGAATCCCCCTACATTGTAATGGAGCTGCTTGCTGGCGAGGATCTCCACGTACGATTGGCGCGCGTGGACCGGTTATCATTGTCCGCGCTCGTACCGATTGTTACGCAAGTTGCTCGTGCGTTGGAAGCAGCGAAAGCCCGGAGTATTGTTCACCGCGATCTAAAGCCAGCGAACATTTTCTTGGCACGTACGGGTGCTGGCGAGGAGGTGGTCAAGATTCTGGATTTCGGTGTTGTTGCTATGCTCTCGGAATCCGATGATATGACGGGGGACGATGATCTTCGCCTGACGAATGCGGGGGACATACTGGGCACGCCGCATTATATGAGTCCCGAACAAGTTCGCACGGGGGCTGTTGATTTTCGCACGGATCTTTGGTCGTTGGCGGTATTGATATACCGCGCTCTCACGGGCGTACATCCATTTCATTCCGAAGGACTTGGACCATTGCTCGTGGCCATTTGCACGGATCCATTTGTTCCGGCATCAGTGCACGCGCCTGAGTTGGCGAAAGCCGTCGACGATTTTTTCAATAAAGCATTGGCGAAGGATCCGAACAAGCGATTTGCAACGGCTGGCGAATTTGCAGCAGCGTTTGTTGGATTGGTGAATTCCGTTGCTGGAAGCGTAAAGATTCTCGTGACCGACGACGAACCCGACGTGGCCACGATCATCAAGAAACGATTTCGCAAGCAAATTCAAGAGAACAAGTATCAATTCGTTTTTGCGAACGACGGCGAAGATGCGCTCAGAGTTTTGCGAGACAATCCGGATGTGGAAGTGGTCCTGACGGATATCAACATGCCGCGCATGGATGGGTTGACATTTTTAGCGCATCTTGGGGAAGTGAATCCTATCGCGCGGGCTGTTGTTGTGTCCGCGTATTCAGAATTGACGAACATTCGCACAGCCATGAATCGAGGCGCATTTGATTTTCTGGTCAAACCCATTGACTTCAAAGACCTGTCCATGACGCTCGACAAAACGCTCAGACATGTGGCAGACTTGCGCAAAGGCCAACGTTCCAATGAAGAAAATAATGTATTGCGTATGTCCGTAAGCCCTCGGTTTGTTGAACGTGTGCACGTTGCCGCAACGCCTCGGAGCGTCGAGCATTGGCCCTGCACGGCCGTTGTCATTGGTATCGGTTCGGGGACCGACGATGTCGAGGCCGATGAGCCTCGAGAATATGTCCGAAAACTCAATTCCAACCTCGAAGTGATCATTCCCGCGCTCATGCGTCGAGGTGGGGTGATTGATCGATTCATCGGTCCTGAAGTCGTCGCATTGTTTCGCGGTGAAAATCACGCCATTCAGGCACTTGATGCTTGTTTGGACGTGCGGAATCAATTGCAGAAACTCGCCATACGCACCGGAAACCAAAGTCCATTCGGAGCTGGCGTGTCCATTGGGGTTGCGACCGGCGAAATGATTGCCGCAGAAATTGGATCCCGCGCGTTCGAGCGCATTGATGATGCCTTGCTCGGTGAAACTCCGAAATGGGCTTTGAAATTTCGGTCTATTGCACGGAAGAACCAGATCTTGGTCTCGTCGAGAACGCGCGAGCTCACCCGGAAGGTATTCGATTTCGACACCAAGGTCGTCGAACAGTCAAATGGGAATGTTACGGCGTATCAATTGATGTCACGGATCGGAATCAAGATGAATTCCCTTGGGTTGCCCGAGCCTGCCGCTATGCCTGATGTGCAAATCCGAGCGCGCGATACGATCACCACCATGGACGACGAGTCTCCAGAAGACGCGTAGACGCGAACGTTTGGCGAAACGCCGCGGAGGTGGTCCCTTGCCGGAAACGATCCACGAACTCTTCGAGAATCAAGTTGATCGAACGCCAGTGGCTATTGCCCTGTTTTTCGACGGTATTCAGCGCACTTATGCTGAAATCGACGCGTATTCGAATCAGATTGCGCATCTCCTGCGGTCATTCGGTGTCGGGCCCGATGTTTTGGTCGGCTTGTTTCTCGACCGCTCCATCGAAATGATCGTCGGGATGCTCGGGATTCTCAAAGCTGGAGGAGCCTACGTGCCGCTCGATCCTGCCTACCCGAAACAAAGAATTGAATTCATTGCCCGCGATGCAAATTTGGCAGTGATCGTTACATCGAAGCGTTGGCGCGGGGAGTTGAATGAATTGTCTTGCAAAACGATTTGCGTGGACGAAGATGCCGAAAACATTGCGCGGCAATCTACGATACGAGTGAATTCCCTAGGCAAGTCGCACCATCTGGCCTACGTGATCTATACGTCCGGCTCTACGGGCACGCCCAAAGGCGTGCTCATTGAACATCGCGGGGTGGTTGCGCTCGCCCAATCCCAAATCTCGTTGTTTGCCGTTCGTCCGGACAGTCGCGTCTTGCAGCTTGCTTCGATTTGTTTCGATGCTTCCGTGTCCGAGTATTTAATGGCATTTGCCGCGGGTGCGCGGTTGCATCTGCTTCGTGATGCAGACAAAATGCCTGGACCCGAACTCGTTAAACTCATTTCCGAGCAACAAATTACGCATGCTTTGCTGATTCCTTCAACGCTCGCGGCAATGCCGTTTGATCCGCTCCCGCACCTCGAGGTTATTGTATCTGCTGCGGAGGCGTGTCCCGGGGCTTTGGTGGATCGTTGGGGACCCGGACGAAAGTTTGTTAATGCTTATGGACCAACCGAAACGACGGTGCATGCGACGGCGTATGATTGCGTCCCGGGAGCTGGCGCTCCGCCCATTGGACGGCCCTTGCCAGGCATTGTCGCGTATGTTCTCGACGAACATTTGCAACCGATACCTTCTGGCGAAGTCGGGGAAATCCACATTGGAGGTATTTCGCTTGCTCGCGGGTACTTGGGTCGTCCCGAAATCACCGCCTCGAAATTTGTGATGAATCCTCGCATGGCCGGGGAAAGACTCTACAAAAGTGGCGATGTTGGGCGAATGCTTCCCAATGGCGTGATTGAATATGTTGGGCGATTGGACCAACAAGTCAAGATTCGCGGATACCGTATTGAACTCGGCGAAATCGAATTAGCTTTGCGCGATCATCCGGCCGTTCGGGAAGCTGCGGCATTGGCTCGCGCTGATGCGTCAGGGCACAAGCGAATCGAGGCGTTTGTTGTATTTGAAGTTGGGCAGAGGGCGGATACGGCGAGCTTGCGTCAATTCGTCGGGCAGCGGCTTCCGGAATACATGATTCCTGCCGTTTTTGTCGAACTGGAAGCATTGCCTCTGGCGCCGAGTGGCAAAGTTGATCGCAATGCACTGCCTCATTTTGCTGGCCTTCGTCCCGATGTGTCGTCGCCTTATGTTGCTCCCCGCAATGCTGTGGAACAAGCGTTGGCGGATATCGTCGGCACGGTGCTGGGTATCGATCGCGTCGGTGTTCTCGATGATTTTCTCGAGATTGGAGGCGATTCATTGCTGGCCGTCAGCGTTGTGGGGCGTATTTCCGCCGCATTGAACGTAGACGTTCGCGTGCGTGACGTTTTTCTTGGACGTACCATTGCCCGTATCGCGGCCAGTGTTACGGAATTGCTACCTATCGGTGCGGAACCCAAGCCCGCGGCGATGGTTCGAGTGGATCGTCATGGTCCACTGCCGTTGTCATCGGCAGAAAATCGTCTTTGGTTTTTACACCAGGTCGATCCGGCGAGTTGTGCATATCATTTGCCGTTCGCATTGAGAATCGAAGGCGGATTCAATGTCGAGCGTTTGCGTTGGGCGCTGGCAGAATTAGTTTGTCGACATGAATCATTGCGGACGACGTACATTGACGTCGATGGACGTCCGCAGCGCAAAATGGTCGAGTTGCAACCGTTGCCGCTGGAAATTGTCGAACGCGATGGTTTGTCGGATGCCGATCTGCGACGGGAAATCGACGCCGTGTTGTTGCATATGGCCGGTGAGGCGTTTGATATTCGCCGAGGTCCGCTGTTTCGAATGTGTTTGGTTTGTCATGGGCAAGATTCGGCCACGCTGCTGATGGTGTTTCATCACCTGATCACCGACGGTCGTTCCATGGCTATTTTCGTGAATGATTTGGCAGTGTTGATGGGAGCACCTACTCCAAACCCCGAACCGTCTTTGGATTATGCCGATTATGCGGTTTGGCAGCGCGCACGTTTGACCGAGTGGGAATCGGAATTGACGTATTGGCGAACGGCGCTTGCGTTCGTGCCTCCCCAAAGTGGGTTGCCCACGCATTGGGCGAGACAAACGACCGCCAGACGTTATGCGCGGCGTCGATGGACAGTCGGAGCGGATCTCTGCGCTTTATTGCGGGGCAGGGCGCGTGAAGAAGGGGCCACCCTTTTTATGGTGCTTTTTGCTGGGTTTGTCGCCGCGCTACACGAATGGACGGGGCAAAACGACATTGCTGTCGGAACTCCAACGGCCGGTCGCACGTTGCCCGAGTGGGAATCCGTCATTGGGTTATTTGCGAATACGTTGGTATTGCGAGCACAATTCGATGAAGTGCCGACGTTTCGCTCGTTGGTGGCGCTCGTACGCGAGCGGGCGCTAGGGGCGTATGCGCACGCCAATGTTCCCTTCGACAAACTTGTAGAGGCGTTCGCTCCACGGCGGATTTTAGGCCAAAATCCATTCTTTCAGGTAATGTTTGCCTTGCAAGCGCCCATGGCGACGAGCGCTACTACCGACGGACTTCGCTTTTCGCTCATCGAAGGAAATCCGCTCGATTCACCATTTGATTTGTTTTGGCAGATCTGGGAACCCAAAAAGCCTTCGTCACCTCTTACAGGCGAAGTAACGTTTCGAGCGGACTTGGCGCGGGAGGAGGAAATCGAATGGCTCCTCGAACGATACACATCATTACTCGAAATCATCGCCAAACATCCGGACACTCCGATTTCTCCCACGCAATTGATAATGAGTGCGGCGCAAATCGAAAGGCGTGGTCGAATCGAGACCATGTTGCGTGAGCACACCGGTATTCAAGATGTCGTTGTTTGCGTCGAAGAAGAGCCCGAAGCGCTTTCACGTTTGCATCT
>JBGAOI010000069.1:0-20214 GCA_044221885.1 Polyangium sp. (in: bacteria) | reverse complement strand
GGGGCCGTCCGGATGCGCCGACGCGGCGACGGGACGCTCCTGGCCGTCCACATCGGCAGTGAGCGGATCCTGGAGGTCGAGCGCCGGGAGGGGGGCCGCGTGCACCGCTGGGGCATGATCACGGAGCACTTGGGCAAGATTCCGGAAAAAGGCACGAGTCTGAGCAAGTTTGGGATGCGGTTCATCGTGCAGGACTGCGACGAACAGCATATCGGGCGCGTGGAGATCATTCGGCGTACGTCGACGGCTGGAACGACGACGTAAGGCGTGGCCCCGGCCCACGGTTAAAAGGCTGTCTCACAAGTCCGTTTGCCCCGTCCTGCACGCGACCCCGCGCGGGGTTCAAACCTGGGGCGTGTTGTCGGGACGAACGTTTGTCTCGGCACCGTGCTCCGGGTTGACGAGGTTATTTCAGAACTCGCGACGACATCGATCTCCAACACGTCCGGGTTCCACGCTTCGCCGAGTTTGTCCCCAGAAACAACTTCGCCCGCGGGTCTCGAGGACGCGCGGGCGAATGTCGTAGGTTTGTCCAGACGCTGAATCAGCTTCCGGCGGTGACTTTCTGCAACTCGGTCAACAGGTTGTCGCCAACCTGAATGGTGCCCAAGACCGGATTTTGCTGATCGGTATCGTCACCCTTCAGTTCTTTGCGCAGATCGATGAACGCCTTCGAGAGGTTACGAATGCCTTCTTGGCTGGTGAAGATTGCAGTCGTCGAAGGATCGATCGGCACGACGATATCGGTGCCGGGAAGGTCGCCCTTCGTGTAGCGATTGAGCTTCTTCTCCGCCGGTTTGCCGCGTTCATACTTGGTGACCGTGTAGTTCGCGGGCCAATCCTTGCCGATGTCGAACGGATCTTTGTTCGGGACAAACTCCGCGATGACGCCTTTTTGGTCCGAGCGGAACATGATCGAGAAGTTCACGACCGGTTCCTTCTCTTCTTTCCACGACTTGAGGATCGGATCCTTGGCGTAATCGATGAGGCTCTTGAGTTTGTCCTTCTTGTCGTTCAGCGCTTCGCATCCCGACGTGAAATTGAGGAGCTGTCGCAAAGCACTGGGCTTGAGGCCCGAGATGGCTCCACCGTCAACCTTCGTCCCGTCGAACGGAATGTTGAGAGATCCAAGTTTGCCCGAGAGATCAGCCGGGTAGTCTTTCTTGCCGAGTTTTTCCGCGGCTTCGCCGAGGAGCGTTTCGAGCTCCTTCATCTTCTCATTGGCAGCTTTGATGTCGCCCATGAGGGACTTGGCGTTTTGAATGACTTGCTTGCCGCGATCGGCTTTTGCAGCCTGACCGCCGACGGCGTAACCGATGCCAATGCCCAAGAGCGCTGTGGCAATCGCCGCGCCAATGAGCGTCTTCTTGGCCTTCTCGCGCTCCTTGATGATTTCTTCGCCGACTTCGACCTTGATCGTTTGTTGAACGACGGTGGGCTTCGGCGGAGGCGCAGCTTCAGCGGCTGCGGCTTTCGGTTGGGCAAACGGAGGAACCGGGATTCCCGGTGTGATGCCCGGCGGAGGCGCAATCCCTTGAGGGGCTCCGGGCGACGAACCAGGCACGGGCAACGGCACCGACTGCGTACCCATGTTGGTCTTGTTGAGCCGGTCCTTCAGATTGATCTTCGGTTTCTTGCTCTTGTCGTCAGCCATCGGCTCCTCGTAACGAGACGGTTCCGCGATTTGTGTGCGACTGCGAAGGGAACAGACACCAATCGCGCTGCCGGATTGGATTTTCTCGGTCAGCCGCGGCATCTCGGGCACTCGGGGAAAGCGCCCAGAGCGCAAGTTACCGGCCATAAGCATCCGATGTCAACCAATCGGCCAGAGCATTCGTGCAATGCGCACAAGAAAGCTTTCCGCGACGGATCTCGCTTCCTCGACTTGCCGATGGCTTCGGCTTCTCCACGATCGATCCTTCATGGTTGTCGCGTTTTCCCTTGATTTGCCGATAAAAAAAGCACGACGGCGAAGAGCCATGCCATTCCAAACTGCTACGCTCGCTCCTTTGGGGGACACCGATGCGCTTGCTCGTCGTCGATAACTACGACTCGTTTACCTACAACCTCGTCCAATATCTCGAAATACTCGGCGCCCGTTGTGACGTAAGGAAAAACGACGCCATCGATGTCCAAAGTGCCGAAGCTCTCGGGCCCGACGGAATTCTTATTTCTCCCGGACCGTGTTCGCCCAATGAAGCAGGATCGAGCCTCGCGATCATCGAAGCTCTCGCGCCGAAGATCCCCACGCTCGGCGTTTGTCTAGGCCATCAAGCTTTGGCGCAAGTGCACGGCGGCCACGTTGTTCGCGCCGGCCGCATCATGCACGGAAAAACCTCACCCATTCACCACGACGGCCGGTCGTTGTTCAAAGGTTTGCCTGATCCGTTCGTCGCCACGCGTTACCACTCGCTCATCGTCGATCGCGACAGTTTGCCCTCGGATCTCGATGTTTCCGCGTGGACCGAAGAAGGCGAAATCATGGGCTTGCGGCACAAACGTTTTCCCTTGGAAGGCGTGCAATTTCATCCCGAATCCATTCTGACGACGCATGGAATGGACCTGCTCCGCAATTGGCTCGACGCCGTTCGTACGTATGCCCTTCCAAACCACGGAGCAGCAGCATGAACCACGTCGCGATTTCGTTTCCACGCGTCTTCAACGAGATCGCCAACGACGCCGGGCCTTCGCCCGAGGTGATCCACGAGGCGCTCGAAGCCATCTTCTCCGGAGCATGGACACCGGTCCAAGTCGCAGGATTTGCCATCGCTTTGCGCATGCGCGGTGAACACGCCGAGGTGCTCAGTGCTGCGGCGCAAACGCTTTGTGCTCATATGATTGCCGTGGATCATGGCTTGAGCTTGGTGGCCGATACCTGCGGCACAGGCGGCGATGGTCACGGATCACTCAACCTCTCCACAGCAGCCGCGTTTGTCGTGGCTGCCTGTGGTTTTCCTGTGGCGAAACATGGCAACCGCAGTGTTTCAAGCCGCTCGGGAAGCGCCGATGTGATCGAAGCACTTGGTGTTCCCACGGATATCGACCCCGACAAACAGGCCAGTATCTTGCGCACCGCAGGCATCGCGTTCTTGTTTGCTCCTACGCATCATCCAGCGTTGCGGCATAGCCAAGTCGCTCGACGCGAACTGGCCGTACGCACGATCTTCAACGCGCTCGGACCTCTGGTGAACCCGGCTCGCGCGACGCATCGCGTGCTGGGCACGTACGATCGCATGCTACGGCCAACGCTGGCTCGCGCGCTTGTGGATCTTGGCGTGCGCCGCGCATGGGTCGTGCACGGCGAAGATGGTTTGGATGAAGTGAGTCCGTTTGGCGCGACGTACGTGACGGAAGTTGCGGAGGGTCAGCTTCGAGAACGCATCGTTCGTCCAGAAACGTTTGGGCTCAAACTTTCTACGCCTGGATCCATCGATGGAGGTTCACCGAAGGAAAACGCGGCGGCGATCCGCACGATCCTGGAAGGTCGTCCGCATCCTGCTCGAACCGCGGTGATTCTGAATGCAGCGGCCGCGCTGGCGGTTTGTCGCGAAGTCGACGACGACGCGCAGTACCCGGAACTCGCCCAAGAAGCCGCGAACGCACTCGATACACATCGCGCGCAACGTAAACTCGAAGCGTTGCGTTTGACGGCAACGATCGCCCGGGCAGCCGCATGACGGGCGTGCTCGAACGCATTGTCGCCTCGAAACGCGCCGAACTCGCCCAAGCCTCCACGTTCCGAGTTGCAACATCCTACGAACCCGAAGGGTTGGTCGTGGAAACGTTGCGTCGTTTGCCCGGACAACCTCTACGACTCGTGACCGAGATCAAGCCTCGTTCACCGTCAGCAGGAGCGCTCTCCACGGCCATGACCGTCGAAGCTCGCGTGCTTGCGTACGCAGAAGCGGGCGCGGCCATGATCAGCGTGCTCGTGGACAAACCTTTTTTTGGAGGCTCGTACGAACACCTTTCACGATGTCGCCACACGTTGAACGGTCGATACGGGACCACGAGACCTCGGCTATTGTGCAAAGAGTTCGTTCTGGATCCGGTGCAGCTTGCATGGGCCGCTGCGGCAGGCGCGGATGCCGTATTGCTGATCGCGCGTCTCGTCACGGCGGAGGAACTGCATGGGTTGGTGACGGAGGCGTTGACCCAGAAGCTCGAACCGCTGGTGGAAGTGACGACGGTTGCTGAGTTACATCTGGCGGAATCGACGGCGACGCGAATGATTGGCGTCAATGCGCGCGACTTGGACACGCTCGAAATGAATCCCGAACGAGCGATGGATGTGGTCGCGCAAATCGATGCGCATCGAATACGGATGTTTTTGTCGGGGTTGGTTTTACCGGACGATGTGGAACGAATTGCACGAAGTCCTGCGGACGCGGCGCTGGTGGGTGAAGCATTGATGCGTCAGGATGATCCGACGGCGTTGCTTTCCGAAATGGTACGTCGAGCCAAACATGATGGCATGTCCGAAACGTGATTGTTTGTTGGCGCAAACCTCATTGAGGCGCGCTGGGCGCTACGGCACACTTGCCTGCATTGCACGAGACCGGGCCGGGCGGTAGGCACGCGCCGCATTGATAGAGACCGATGCAGTAGCCGTACGCATCCGAATAATCGGCATCGTATTTCGGTTTGGCGCTCTTGGAAATGGCTTGGTAGTTGCAACTGCACTCGCAGACATCGCCGAAAAACTCGAGCGTACAATCATCGGCTGTGGTGCAGGATTGATCGTAATCCTCGATGTCCATCGTGCTGCAACCCGGAGAACTCAATCCAAGCAAAAAGATCAACAATGCTGTTTTTTTCATGACGAGTCTCCCAACGATGAATTGATCAGCGTACCACAATGCATTTGCCGCCGGAGCACGCGGCGGGACCGGGTGGCTCACAAGGCGCGAAACATGTGTCATTGGTCGAGCAATTGTCGTTCGCGGCGGTCGCGTCTTCTTGATATTGCCCGACGTCGCGCTGGGCAATCGCGTCATAGGTGCATGCGCAGGAGCATAAGCTGCCAACGAGCACGACGACGCAATCTGCATCGACCGAGCACGATTGATCGTAATCAGTTACGTCCACCGAAGTATCGCACCCCAAGAGGAGCGCCCCGAGCACGAGAATCGCAAAAGCGGCGTTTTTCATAGTGCGCCTCCAAGCGGTTGTCGAAGTTTGTTGGTGGGTTTTACCAACAAAACGTTACAAGGGTATGAGTCCCGGATCAGATTCTGGTTCTGGGTTTTTCGGGATGATCCAAAACGGCGCGAAATTGATCTCGAGATCGAACGGCGGGAGCTTGATGCGGTCGTTTTCTTCAGCCGTTTCGATCAGCACCGGGCGCCCTTGAATCGATTGATACACCTCGACGAGGTACAACTCGGGTTCGATGAGCCAAACCCATTCCACGCCAAACCGTGCATACAGCGGCAACTTCTTGCTTCGATCCTTGCGCCCCGTCGACGACGACAGAATTTCGCAACAGAAGTCGGGAAGAAGCGTAATCGGAGATCCGTCCGGCGGATCTGGACAACGTTCGACGCGCCAACCGGCAATGTCTGGCGATGTGGTGCGATCGCCAAAACGCACGTCCGGCTCTTGCTCGATCCACCAACCCGTACCCACCGAATGCTTATCGACAGCGCCAAGCGCACGGTATAAGTGCCCGGCCGCACGTCGATGCTTGCTCCGAGGCCGCGACATCGTGCTGATGACTCCGGGCTCGAGGATCTCGCCCGTTATGCCCTGGGGCAACTGTTCGATCTTCTTCCACGTTTCTTCGAACGTAGGAACGGATCGAACTTGAACGTTCTCGAAGGTCTCTAATTTTCTCGCCGGCTCGCCCATCACGGACGAGCCTAGCACAACCCACCCTACCGCTTCAACAAGTTCGCAAACGGATTGTTCGTGAATTTGGCGCCTTGTTGCTGCTGACCTTGTTGCCCTTTGCCGAACGTTTGTCCCTTTTGCTGCTGAGGCTGCCCGCCTTTGCTTTGCTGGGGCGCATTTTGAGGCGTTTGTCGTGTGTCCGGACGATCGTTTTTCCGGGCCGATAACGCAATTCGCTTGCGCGCCATGTCCACTTCCATCACGCGCACTTTGAGTTTATCGCCCACTTTCACGACATCCGCGGGATCCTTGACGAATTTGTCCGCCAATTGAGAAATGTGCACGAGGCCATCCTGATGCACACCAATATCGACGAATGCGCCAAATGCCGTCACGTTCGTGACAATGCCCTCGAGCTCCATGCCGAGTTTCAAATCTTCCATAGTCCGCACATCATCGCGGAATTTCGGCGCTTCAAACACAGCGCGAGGATCTCGGCCGGGCTTTTTCAATTCGGCCACGATGTCATTCAACGTGAAATCGCCAACGTCATTGCCGACATACCGTTTGGGATCAATCCGAGCAATGAGTTTTGCATCTCCCACGAGCGACGCGACGGGAACGCCCAAATCATTCGCAATTTTTTCGACGAGCGAATATCGTTCGGGATGGACGGCGCTGCCATCGAGCGGGTGTTCCCCTCCGCGAATACGAAGAAATCCCGCGCATTGCTCGAATGTTTTCGGTCCGAGACCTTGCACGTCGAGAAGTTTCTTGCGGCTCGAAAACGCGCCATGCGCATCGCGATGGGCAACGATTTTCTTGGCCAAGGAAGGCCCAATTCCAGCCACCCGCGCCAAAAGTGGAGCGCTCGCGGTATTGAGTTCCACGCCCACCATATTGACGCAGCTTTCCACGACCTCATCGAGCTTTTTCGCCAAGAGCACTTGATACACGTCGTGTTGGTATTGCCCAACGCCAATGCTTTTCGGATCGATTTTTACGAGTTCCGCCAAAGGATCTTGCAATCGTCGCGCAATGGAGATGGCTCCGCGCACGGTCAAATCCAAATCGGGGAATTCTTCGCGCGCCACGTCGCTCGCCGAATAAACGCTCGCGCCGGCTTCGCTCACCGACAAACACATGACTTCTTTCAAACCTTCGGCAACGAGCACTTCGCGGACAAACGTTTCCGTTTCGCGGCCATGCGTACCGTTTCCGATCGCCACCGCAAAAACATCATGTTTTCGGCACAAATCGCGAATGGTCTTTTTGGCCCGGTCCACCGCTCCATCACCCTGCACCAAATAAATGGTTTCATTGGCCAAAAGTTTTCCCGTGTCGTCGACGATGGCGCATTTGCAGCCCGTACGTTGACCGGGATCGATACCGAGCACCGTGTGACGACCAAAAGGCGCGGCCAAAAGCAATTCTCGAAGATTTTGCGCAAATACATCGACAGCCGCGCGATCCGAGATTTGTTTCATTTCCACGCGCACGTCGATTTGTACGCTCGGCGCAAGCAATCGCTTGTATGCATCGGCAACGGCTTTGCCGAGTTCCGCAGCCCAGGGCGACGATCCATCGAGACCCGCCATTTTGCCAATGGGACCCAATTGCTTTTCACCATCGAGCTCTACGGCGGCGCGCAAAACGCCTTCCGCTTCACCGCGACGAATGGCCAAATACCGATGCGAAGGCATACCTGCAATCGCGCCCTCGAATGTCGCGTATGTATCGAATTTCGTCGCTTTGCCTTCGTGTTCCTCGTTTTTCTTCACGTGGATCACGCCGTCGCGCATGTACGCTTCGCGCACGAGCTTGCGTACGTCGGCATTTTCGGCAATCCGCTCGGCACAAATATCGCGAGCGCCGGCCAATGCCGCTGCGGCATTGGGAACTTCTTTCGCCGCATTGACGAATTTTTCGGCTTCCTGATCGGGATTGCCATCTTTGGCTTGCGACCACATACGATCCGCCAACGGTTCGAGACCTCGCTCCTTCGCAATGATCGCCCGCGTGCGCCGCTTGGGCTTGAAAGGCAAATACAGATCTTCGAGTTCGGCCTTTGTTGCGGCACCAAGAAGTTTTTTCTGGAGCTCCGCCGTGAGTTTTCCTTGTTTGCCAATTTCGTCGAGAACAGCGCGACGACGTTCGTCGAGTTCCACCAAATAGGTCCGGCGTTCTTCGATGGCGCGAATTTGCACTTCATCGAGGCCCCCCGTGGCTTCTTTGCGGTACCGCGCGATGAAGGGAACCGTTGCCCCTTCCGCAAGCAACGCGACGACCGAGGAAACCCCCGCACGCGGCAACGACAACTCGGTGGCAAGAGCCGGCACCGGATCGAACGGCGGCAACGTGGGAGCAGAAATCGTGGTGGCGGAATTCGTGTCGGTCGTGGCAGTCATGAGGCGGGGCGGTTTAGGCAGAAACTGGACGGTTGTCCAGGAGAAAATGATGCAAGCTAGCGAACGGTCGTGAACATCTCAGACCGCTTGGCTGGTGCCGAGCCGTCCTGGACAGGTTCCCATTCGCTGATTCTGTCGAGGTTGACTTGACGTGTGCCGTCGGGCAATTCGATGACGATGTCTTTGAAACGGGCATTTTCTTTGATGTCTTCCATCGCATACGAAAAGCGGGCATGAATGGTTTGTCCGAACGTACTGTCGAGGCCCGTCAGAATGGCCAAGATTTCGATGCGACCTTGAACCATTTCGTCAAACGACATGCCGTGCAAGGGGCTATTTTCGTCAATGGGGTGCATGACCGTCCAAGTCATCGCAAATATAGGATTTTGGCTGCGCAAAAGGCTCATGTCGTAATAACGCCGCATTCGCTCGCCTTCCGATGTTACCTCGAACTTGAGAACACTCAAACGTATGCTTGCTTCGACGATTTGGTTTTCCCGGGCATTGGCCACTCGAAAAACCAAATGGGGAACGCCATTACGTTTGGTCAACAATGCCACGTCGCTCCAGGAAACACGAGCGCTCGGACGGGCAAACTTGGCGAATACAATGCCTGTAGCCAATGCGGTGCCAAACAGCCCAAGAATGGCTTCGACCGTTACGAGCAAGTGGGCATAGGTTGTTTTGGGGGCCATGGCGCCATACCCGATGGTGGCCATGGTTTGCACACTGAAGAAAAACGCATCGGAGAAAGATCCGGGCACAGCGGCGACAATGCAATCGCCGCCCAATAGGTACAAGCCGGCAAAGAACGTGTTTGTAAGGACGTACGTCGTGGCAATGAACACAAGAACGAGGGACCAGCGCGCATCCATGACGAAGTGATAAAAATCGTCAAAGAGGCGCGTTTTTCCAGAAATTGCAACACCAGAAAAATCGCCACCACGGGTCAACGTGCGAATCCACGGCATCGATGTCGGCGAAGGCTTGACGTTGGGAGGCGAAGAAGTCGGGACAATTGCGTCACGCGGGGAGCTTAGCGCGACCATCGAGCGTGTGTCCATCACCTTGAGCCAAGGTTTGACCAGGATCGAAGCATGGCGTAATCAGGTAGCTTCAATGCGGCATCGCGAGGAGAAACGTTTCGTAGTAGCCGGAGCCATACGTCGGGCCGAGGCCAAAATCGACCACGCCAAACACCGAACCGGCAACATACACGCGATCCGTACCATCGACAACGACGCGATAAGACGATTGGCGTTCCCCATCGCCCCACCCTTGTTGAAAGCTTGGCTCGAGGTTCGGGCGAACTTTGCCAATAAACGCGTCCGAATTGCCTTTGGAGGTAATGCTCAGCGGGCCAAACCCCAGGCCGCCATAGAATTCGCCAGCCACATATACATTGCTGCTGGCGTCCAAGGCAAGACCGTAGCCTGTATCCGAATTTTGTTGACCATACAAACGGCTCGCTTGGTATGCGCCCGTCGTGGTCACCGCCAATAAAAACGTATTGGCATCGTACATATCGAAGGCCGTCAATGTGCCGCCCCCGAGATTCGCCGAACCTTGTACTTGACCCGTGACGTAAATCGTGGGTTCTTTCGGCGCCATGGTGATGGCCGTAACGAGATCCGAATATTCCGGTCCGCCCACGGTACGACTCCACTGGGCTTGTCCTTTGTCGTCATATGCAGCCAAAAAGCCGTCTTGATATCCATTGGCCATGAGTTTTGGCAACGCTCCGACGGTCATTTCCTCGTTGTACCAACCGCCAATGGCAATCGTCCCGTCCACCCGGTGCACGGCTACGTCGGAAATATTGGCCCACGTCGGGCTGTCGACGATATCGGACCAAATAGGTTCGCCCTGGCCATCGATGCGCAAAACGAAGCCATCATTCGATGTGGGAAAGGAGCCTCCCAAGCCATCTTCGAAGGTTCCCGAGGTCGAACCGACAATCACCGCACCTCCATCGGACGTCACCGCAACGGCGCTCGGTCGTTGTGGACCTTGGCCTCCAAATCGACGTGACCAAATGGTTTTTCCCGACGGATCGAGTTTCAACACGAATACATCCGTATCGACGGGCGTCACGACACCTTGACCGAAATCCACCGGCCAATTGAACGTGCCGACCACAATCACGGAACCATCCGGCAAGGCATCGACATCGGTGGCTGCTTCGGCGAATTCATTGCCAAACGATTTGCTGTAGACGTGTTGGCCCGAATCGTCGTATTTGGCGACAAACGCTTGGTAATTGTCGTTGGGACTAGGTAATTTGCCGCCTCCAAAATCGACGTCGCCATAATAACGGCCGGCCATGACGACGCCCCCATCGGCCAAGCCAGCAAGGCCGATCATTTCAGAATCACTGCTTCGTCCGACACGACGCATCCACGTCGAAGCGTGAAACCCATTCGGAGGAGGCGTGATGTCGGAGCCGCACCCCGCAAGAAACAGCGCGAAACCCAGAAAGAAAGCTCGGGAAAGCAACATAGTGTACCTCGTTTCCCTGCTAGTTTAGTGCATTTCCCGAACATGGCTCCGCAAAACGTCCGCTGCTCGGACGAGCTAGAAGCGGATGTTGGCCGTAAGCGTCCGAAACCTTGGGCGCGGTGACTCGATTGCGTATTCACGCTCGACGTGAATGTATAGCCGAAATGCGACGGACGAATGAAGTGGTGTCAAGCGGCGTTGACGGCAGGTGGGATCCGTGGGGGTTTGTCGGCACTCGGCACGGAGCCAAGTGGTTATGGATAACAAGCGTTGACGGTGTCATTGAGCATCACGCTCAGCATGAACCCTTGCGACGATTCATTCGTCACGACAAGATCCGCTTTGCCGTCACCATTCATATCCGTTCCCAGAACCAGAGGTACCGCGTTTCCTAGGTAATAGTCGAACTTCGGGGCGAACGTTCCCGTATCGTCTTTCACGAGAATGCTTACCGAATCGCTGTTTCCGAACTGAGGGCCCGCCGTAACGCCCGCATTGGCCACAAGGAGCTCGAGTTTTCCGTCCCCTGTCAAGTCGACCGCTGCAAGGCCTCGAGGCACCGTTCCCACAGCATAATCGACTTTCGAAGCAAACGTGCCATTGCCATGATTCACGAGCACACTCACCGTATTGCTGCTTCTGTTGGTCACAGCGAGGTCTGGATAGCCGTCACCTGTCAAGTCGGCAGCAATGATATCGGTCGGATTGATACCTGCTTGGTAGGTAACCCGAGACGCGAACGTCCCGTTTCCATTGTTCAACAACACGTCGACCGTGCTGTTCGCCGAATCTGCATTCACTGTGGCCAGGTCGGGATTTCCGTCACCGTTCAGATCGCTTGCAACGATTGCTCCCGGGGATCGACCAACTGGGTAGCTATTCAATAAGGAAAAACTCCCGGTTCCACCATTGTTCACGTAGGTCTCAACCCTGCCGTTGAATGAATTCGAGAATGTAACGGCAAGATCCGGAAAGGTGTCCCCGTTCAACTTGATCACAGCCACATCACTGGCAGGATTGGCTATCATGTAATCGACTTTGGGGGCAAACGTTCCATTGCCGTTGTTTTTGAACGTCGTGATCATGTTGCCCCACGAAATGCTGTTTGCCACGATCATGTCGAGGTCCCCATCGGCGTCGATGTCAGGCGTTAGGATGGTCGCGCCCCCGCCAGACAAGTTGTAGGCAGCATGCGGAGAGACCGTGCCTTTACCGTTGTTCATGTACACGAAAACGTCGTAATAAGTTCCGGTTGTCGCGATGAGATCGGGGTGGTTGTCCCCATTCAAGTCAGCGGCTTTCGTGTCACCATAGGAGTGGACATCCACGCCGTAATTACGCCACCCCCAAAACCTCCCGTCACCCTTGTTCACAAACAAACGCGCTCCGTCGGAGTGACCGTTTGCCGCTACGACGTCCAATTTACCGTCACCTGTGAGCTCGCCCATCGCAACTGCCGTGGCTTCGCGATTGAGACCGAAGTCCATCTGCGTACCAAACGTTCCATTGCCGTTATTCAAGAGGATGCCAATGGAACGCAGGGTCGAGTTTGTCACGACTATATCGTTTTTTCCGTCTCCATTGAGGTCGCCGGCGGATATCCCCTGAATCTGCCCCGTACCATAATCGACTTTGGCCGCCAGGGTTCCATTCCCATTGCTCACGAGCACGTTCAGCTTATTGGGGCTCCCGGCGATGAAGTCCTGTTTCCCATCACCATTGACATCCGCCGCTTCGACGACGTTCGGGTAATCGCTGATTGGGTAATCGACTTTCGCGCCAAAAGAACCGTTTCCGCTGTTTGGATAAACGCTCAAGGTGCCCGGGTACCAGGTCGTGACGGCCAATTCGGGTTTTCCATCGCCGTTCAGGTCTGCCGCAGCAATGCCCGTAGGCGACGCAGGGGTGGTATAGTCGATTCGTGGTCCAAATCCACCGCTACCATTGTTCATGAATACGTTCATGAGGTTGTAGTTCGACGTGGCAATGGCAATGTCCTGCCAACCATCACCGTTCAAATCGGCGGCCGTCATGGCCACGCTAAAATTCAATGTGGCGAAATCAACTTTCGCCGCGAACGTTCCATTACCGTTGTTCCGGAGCACGCTCAATGTCGAAGAAGTCAAGACAGCAAGGTCCGGTTTTCCGTCACCACTCAAGTCCACTGCGCGAATCGCCGCTGCACTATACCCCACTGGATACGCGACCTTCGGGGCAAACGTCCCATTGCCGTTGGCAAGATGTACGGTGATCGTATTGCCGCTATTGTACGAAAAAGCGACATCTTGTTTGCCGTCGCCATTAAAATCGGCGATCGCGATCTTGGCTGCATTCGCGCCAGTATCGATCGCTTCGGAGTTCTGGAATTCGGGAATGCTGTCGCAGACGATTCCACACGCACCGGGCGAAGTCTCCGCACATGTGCCGACCGTGCCCGTCAGATTGCAGGCCATACACGCATCAATGCATGGGGTATTGCAACAAACGCCCTCGACACATTGTCCACTGAAGCATTGCGCGTTCGTACTGCACGCGTCGCCATTCGCTGCGAGAACACAAGCCCCGGAACCATTGCATTGGACGGCGCAATCACCGTCGGGGTTGGTGCCGGCCGCAACCGGTCCACACGTACCATTTGTGCCGCTTCCTTTTTTCGCTACCGAACAGGCCATGCACGTTCCCGCGCACGCGCTGTCGCAACAAACGCCATCGACGCAATTGAAGCTCACACATTCCCCCGACAGCGTGCATGCACTTCCAATCGGCAGGTACACGCACGCATTGGATCCGCTGCACGAAGCAACCCCGGGGCATTCATTGTCGGGGTCGGTATCGGGGGCGATGACCCCGCATTGCCCATCGGGGCCGCTGCCTTTTTTCGCGGCCGTGCACGCTTGGCACAATCCGCTACACGCAATCCCGCAACAGACTCCATCCGTGCAATACCACGACAAACACTGCGTTCCCGTCGTGCACGCGACGCCATTGTAGTGTTTGCACTCGCCCAAACCGTCGCACTTGCCCGTGATGCATTCGCCGTCGGGGTTCGTGTCATACGCGATATTGCCGCAAACTCCATCCGCCCCACTGCTTTTTTTGGCTGCGGTACATGCTTGGCACGTTCCTGCACAAGCTGTATCGCAACAAACCCCGTCGACGCAAAAGCCACTCGTGCATTCTGAACCGCCGCCGCACGCGCTGCCATTGTCAAGAAGCGCCGGCGCGGTACAAGCTCCAGACCCATTGCAATCGCTAGATACGCATTCAACTCCATTCTTTCCGCCGCCTTTTTTGGCCACCGAACACGCTCGGCACGTCCCTTTGCATGCCGTATCGCAACAAAACCCGTCGACACAAAAGCCCGATGCACATTGCGCGGAACTCGAGCAAATCAAATTTAATGGCGGAAGGACAATCGACGTAATACTACCCCGATTTTCAGCACACCCCACATCGCCACAATTCGCACCGTCTGAACCGCGTGGGCCGGCAGATTCCTCCATTGCCGCATTCGGCGCATGGTTTGCCGTACTGTCGTCTCGCGTAGCATCAGATGTGAGCGAAGTTTCGAAACTGCAACCACATAAAGCAAATAAAATTACTACGGCAGAACACCACATTCTGGAGAGAGTAGGCCAAAGAAACGTGGGTACGTGTCGTCTCATGTCGCAGTCTCCTCGTTGGTGCTTGGGCGATAACCGGACGATCATCCATAGTTGCCTGGGACCAGGAATTTATTGACCGCTTGCGTACACGTGTCGCCAAAAACCCCCTGGGCAGCAAGCGTTGGGATGAGGAGGCGTTCGTTGAGCTTGTTGCGTGCGATCAAGCGCACGCGGTGGTGCCGCACTTGTTTAGTGCTTTTCCTGAACATGGCCCCGCAAAACGTCCGCTGCTTGAATGGAAACCCGACCAGCTCCAACCACTCCGTCGATATCCGGGGAAGCGCGCAGCGCCGATTCGACGCGCAAAAACGCTGGCAAATACACGAGCTCACGCGCCAATCCGCCGCCACGAAAAACCCGCGCCGTGATTCGCAAGGCATCGGTCAATGTCGCACCGCGTTCCAACAAAATCGGCACAACGTCGACGAATTCGGCTCCGTGTTCCGCGCGACGGGCAGCAATATGTCGAAATGCGAGTTCACGGCGGCGAAAAATCGTCAAATGCCCAGCTCGTTGCTCGATGCAAAGCGCCCTGCCCTCTTGATCGTCCACGCCAAACCGCGTGCCCAAAGCAAAAAGTCCCAGACTTTGCGCATTGGCCCGCCATCTCGGCAATACGTGCCCCTCGATTTCATGCAATACGGTCCGCTCGACGTCGGCCAGGGTCATTTTACGATTCTTGGCCACTTGAACGAATGAATCTCCCGTTGCCGCCAATGCCGATGAATCACGCGCCACGACGACTCGAAAAGGAAGCTTTCGGCGCCCAAGCTCAGTCCGCAGTCGGACCAAAAGAGAACGAGGCTCCCGTTCATCGTCGCTCAGAACGAACTCAGCAGCATCCAACGTAGCGTCGATCAATGGTTCGTCCAGCCAATCCATTGCCAAACGATCGGCGGCATCGTCGAACGTATCACGTCGGGAAAAACGGCGCCGAGCACACGCCCGAAACTGCGGCGCTCCTACGGCGGAGCAAATCGCAGCTTCGATAGCGAGTTCACGTGCCCGGTCGGCGTACGCATTGCCCAATGGCCCTTCGGCTTCGAGATGCTCGGCAAGTCGTTCCAACGCGACAATGAGGTCGCGATGATCTTGACGTTGCGGGAATTCGAATCGCGGCGAACGAGGTTCCCCCGCGTTCCAGGAGACAAACAGTCGCTCGAGTTCTCCGGCCAAGTCGACCGGTGTCGTCGCCGCAATCATGCGTACGCGCGACGTGGCCTCCCGCAATATTTTTTCCGCCGGGTGCAACCAGGCGGGGGTTGGGGCAAGGGGCGCCGCGGGCAATTCGGAGCCCTGCGCGTTGAACCGGACCATTTAGAGAAGATTGGCCGCGAGTTCAGCAAGCTCGCTGCGTTCGCCTTTGGCCAACACCACATGACCAGCCAAAGCCACCGGTTTGAAACGATCCGCAACGACGCTCAAACCATTGGACGTGGAGTCGACGTAGGGATTGTCGATTTGGTGGGGATCGCCGGTAAGGACGATCTTCGTGCCTTCACCTGCTCGCGTAATGATCGTTTTGACTTCGTGCGGCGTGAGGTTCTGGGCTTCGTCGACGATGAGGTATTGGTTCGGCAAACTGCGCCCACGAATGTACGTAATGGGTTCGACTTGCAAAATGCCACTTTCGAGCAATTGCGTGAAGCCACGATTGTCTCGCGCTTTGCCCGTTGTGGAATTGGAAAACAGGAATTCCAGGTTGTCGAAAATCGGCTGCATCCACGGATTGAGCTTTTCGTCGACGTCACCAGGCAGATAACCGAGATCCCTTCCGAGAGGAATAATGGGGCGGCTGACGAGCAAACGTGAATACACGCCGTCATCGACTGTGCGGCGAAGCCCAGCAGCAAGCGCCAAAAGGGTTTTACCCGTACCAGCTTTGCCGACGAGAGTCACGAGACGAACAGAATCGTCGAGCAACAAATCCAAGGCATAGGCTTGTTCTTTGTTGCGCGGACGAACGCCCATGATGCCATCGCGGGAAACTCGCAACGCAATGACTTGTTTGTGTGCGGCGTCGTATCGACCGAGAGCCGTATGCGCAGAATTGGCGCCATCTCGCAAAAGCACGCCTGCGTTGGGGCTCAGATTGGCGTGTTCGGGAATCGCGACAAACCCTTCTTTGAAAAACGTGTCAATGTCGCCGCCTGTGACTTCGACATCGACAATCGGGGGTTCTTCTTCCGGATCGGGCGCGCGTTGGCTTTCGTAGGTTTCGCTCGTCACGCCGAGTGCATCGGCACGAATCCGCAAATTCGTGTCCATTGTGACGAACACGGTGGGTTTGGCTTTATCCTTGTCGCGAACGTCGATGGCGGTTTGAAGGATCGCGAGGTCTTGGGATCGGGGTTCGAGGCCGACGAGAAGATTGGGGCGTTTTTCAGGAATGGCAATGCGCAGTGTGCCACCATTTTCGAGCGCAACGCCAACGCTCAAGGCTCCCGCGGAACTACGAAGGCCGTCGAGAAGCCGAGCGATGGTGCGAGCGCTTCGACCACGTTCGGTGCCTTCGCGTTTGAACTTGTCGACCTCTTCAATGGCGTAGATGGGAATGACGAGGTCGTTGTCCTCGAACTTGAAGATCGCTTGGGGATCGTGGAGGAGGACGTTGGCGTCGAGAACGTAGTTTTTCCGCATGTTCGTTGGGGTGCAGCGTGAGAGCCGTGGTGAGGAGGTAGCGTTGACGGACGGACAATGCAAGACAGAAAGTGTGGTGGAGGAAGAATCGTGGCCAACGTTGGCAACTTGTCGATTTCGCTGTTCACTCCCCAAATCGTGGGTCGCGATTCCTGCCAATGCCTGGCTCTTCTTCGCTCACGGTCGTTCCTCGAAGGTCGCCACGATCATTCTACAACCTGCTAACTTGACACGTTGGGGCTGGAGCGAATTCCTCAATACCCGAACCGTGGAGGTGGACCATGATTTTTCAGCGTGTCGCGCAGGCGTTTCCCTTGGTTGCTTTTGCCGCATTGTTCATAGCGAGTTGCCGGCAAAGTTTGCCCGCCGAAGACTGCTTGGCAAGTCCGCCTCAAGGCCCGGGTCAATCGGTCTGCACCGTACCGGGTTTCGACAATCGCGATTTCATCCTGCACTTGCCCAAAAACTTCGATCGGGAAACGCCATTGCCTGTCGTGATTGGCCTGCACGGCGGAGGTGGGCGCAAAGAAGGTTTTGGACCCATGACGTGCAAAAACGGCGAAGAAACAGATCCTTCGTGCCTCGCGAACGTGGCCAGCGAACGCGGCTTCATTCTCGTTTTACCGGATGGAACCGAAAGCAAACTGAACTTGCGTACCTGGGGAGCCACCGAAAAAGCTGCGGGCTTCGAGTGCGTCTATGCGTGCGAGCAAGACATCGATGACATTGCCTATTTTAATACACTCTTGGACCACGTGGGAAAACTCGCCACCATCGACCCCAAACGCATTTTCTTTACGGGCTTTTCGAATGGCGGGGAAATGAGCCATCGCGTCGCATGCGACCTGGCCGATCGTGTCGCCGCGATTGCTGCCGTGGGCGGAGCGAACATGATTGCGTTAACGGGAACATGCGCGCCATCTCGTCCCGTACCCATTTTGCAAATTCATGGCAAGGCCGATCCTTGTTGGAAGTTCGACGGCGGAGTCGGGACGTGTCCCGGGCAGCCTGAAGGTGCCTATGGTTCGGTTGTTGAATCGACCATCGGAACTGTAGACAAACCAGGCTGGGCCATTCGAAACGGCTGCATGGCCGATATGCCCATGACAACGATGCTTCCCGATTCGGCATCGGACGGTACGACGGCCGAAAAACAAGTTTTTCCGGGATGCAATGCCGACGTTGAATTCATTACGGTGATCGGCGGCGGACATACGTGGCCAGGCGGCGACCAATACTTGGATGCCGACACCGTGGGGCTTGTGTCAGCGGATTTCAGTGCAAGCGAGACAATTTTCGACTTCTTCGCAATGCACCCACTGCCTTGAGCAGGGACGGCCGAAGGCGCATAGATGTCCAATCCGTGTTGGTGAAAAGCTGACCTCGGAGCGTATGGCGTCTATCATCCAAGCACCTGTGCGTGTGCCGATGATCGATAGCCTCCGTTTGATTGCGAGAATTCGCAGATTGCCTCGCGATCTCCAGGTACGGGCCGCATTCAGGGACACGTTTTTCGCCAAATGACCCCAAACGTGCCTCGTACCTTCGCCAGGCAGAAGACTGCACGCAAAAGACAAACCCTACGGTAAAACTAAACCAATCGCACGTACCGACCATGGCGAATCAGCGGTTCACCATCAAGGTCCACGTCGGAATCTGCCACGGCAAACGGCAGTTGTCCGTACGAACTCCAATGCGCACCCGTTCGCGGCGCCAAGGGATCGCCAAGACTCAAGTGCACACCCGGCATCACCTCGTCGTAGAGGCACTCGCCCAAGGTCGCAGCAACACCAATGTTCGCACCAAGGCGAATCAATCCCACACGATCGTGACCCATCCCATCCGTCAGGAACTTCTTCACGTACGACTCGAGGTTGCTGTCACGACACTCGACTGACTTGACCTTGCCCCCGTCAAACACGATGCGGATGGGACGATTCGACAGCGAACCAAGGCGACTGCCAAGTCCGCCACCCATGGATGCATCCACGACGTACGTCCCGGTGACCGATGCAGGCGACGACACGAGCGCGCCATACGGAACGTTGAGCCACTGGCCTCGTTGCAGCGGGCTTCCCATGGGAAACCAGCGCAAATGCGGCGCCATTTCCACTTCCATCAACGTGCCCGCTTGTGAACGAACTTGCAGACGCGATTGCGGTCGCAAGGTGTTTCGCAACGAGGTCATGAGGTCGAAGATGCGTTGTGGGTTTGTCACCAAGCTACCGATGAACGCTCGACGACTCGTCCCCACCATGTGCACATGTCGCGCGCGAGCCGCAATCGCTGCCGTGACAAACGTATGCCGGGCGTCGTATTCGCCCTCCTCGCTTGTCGTCGCGAAGATCGTCGCATCGGCAGATGCCGCTGCATTCAGCGCTTCTTGCGGACAAAACCCCCAAGGCCGAGGCTCCGCGGCTTCCGCATCAACCCGGACAACCCGAGCACCTCGTTCGAGCGCCGCAAGTTCAAACGCGTTCGCGATCGACTCGTTGGCTCGATCGTGCACGATCACGAGCCGCTCGTTGCGGTCGAGTTGCACGAGTTCGTCGAGGACACGTTGGGCCGGAGTCGACAAACCCGCATCGATCGCATGCGTTGATGAAGACGACGACGAAGCAACGCGAGCGTTGGCCACTCGTAACGTCGGCGATGAAGACGACGAGGAGGTGGATGGCGCACCGTGGGTGCTCGAGGAAGACAAACGCGGTTCGACCGGTGGCGGCGTTGGCGACATGGACACACGCGAGGGGGCCGGAGTTTGTCCCGTTGTCGTTTCCACCAAGGGAGGAGGGCCAGGAGGAAAAACGGACGCCCGAGGCAAACGCACGGTTTGTGCATTCGGGGATGCAGCAGAAGGCATCGGGGTTGGTCTCCGAAAACCCGGAACCGGCGTGGGTTTACGCGCGACAGCCGGCGCTTGGGGGGTCACTTGGTTGTCGCTCGGAGGCAGTGCCGACGGACGCTTGTGCGCTCCCAACGGCGGCGATGTCGGCCGATTGTCTGGAGGCGGGATCGTCGACTTGCGCGTCGACGAAGGTGTCGCCGAAGGAGGCAACGGCGTCACTCGACCATCTGACGGCGGAATCGTCGACCGACGCGACGACACAGGCAACACGGACGAACGTCCCGATCCGGCATCATCTTCCCCAGTTTCCACCGTTTCCCCA